>NZ_JBVJVN010000004.1:0-35614 GCF_055603605.1 Streptomyces sp. NPDC037271 | reverse complement strand
ATCAAGGAGGGTGCGGCGTGTGATTTGCGTCCCTCCTTTCCCCCCCCCCCCCCCCCCCCCCCCCCCCCCCCCCCCCCCCCCCCCCCCCGCGCCCCTGAGAGCGTGCACCGGCCGGCTGCTACATGATCGGGTCGGGTTCCCTCGCCAGGTCGGCCGCGCCGACCAGGCCGGCCTTGTTGCCGAGCTGGGCGGCGATCACGTCGGCGACCGGACGCCAGTTGCCGCCGACCAGCCACCGCTTGTACGACTTGCGGATCGGGTCGAGCACCAGGTCGCCCTCGTCGGAGAGGCCGCCGCCGACGATGAAGGCGGACGGGTCGAAGAGGGAGGCCAGGTCGGCGAGGCCGGCGCCGGCCCAGCGGGCCAGCTCGCGGTAGGAGTCGACGGCGACCGGGCAGCCCTGGCGGGCGGCGACGGAGATGTGCTTGCCCTCGATGCCGTCGGGTGTGCCGTCACCGAGCGCGAGGAGCACCTCGGCGCGCTCGGGGGTGGCGTTGGCGCGCTGCTTGGCGTAGCGCACGAGGGCGCGGCCGGAGGCGTACTGCTCCCAGCAGCCCTGCGAGCCGCAGCCGCACAGCAGGCCGTCCGGCACCATGCGGATGTGGCCGAACTCGGCGGCCACGCCGAAGTGGCCGCGGCGCAGCTTGTTGCCGATGATGATGCCGCCGCCGAGGCCGGTGCCGAGGGTGATGCAGATGACGTTGCGGTGGCCCTTGCCGCCACCGAACCTGTACTCGCCCCAGGCCGCGGCGTTCGCGTCGTTCTCCACGACGACGGGGAGACCGACGCGGGCCTGGACCTTCTCCTTGAGCGGTTCCTGGCGCCAGTCGATGTTGGGCGCGAAGTAGACCGTGGAGCGCTGCCGGTTGACGTATCCGGCGGCGCCGATGCCGACGCCGACGATCTCGTGTCCCGCGCGCGCGCCTTCCACCGCGGAGGCGATGGCGTCCACGATGCCCTCGGGCGTGCCCGGGGTCGGCACCTTGTGGGTCGAGAGGATGTTGCCTTCCTCGTCGACCACGCCGGCCGCGATCTTCGTGCCGCCGATGTCGACGCCGATGGTGAGTCCCATGAATCCCTCAGTTCGGTCGAGCCCCGCTATGGCCAACCGTACCCGAGGGGAGTGTCAGTCCAAGTCGATGCGCCGGCCCGGGCCGGTGCCCTCGTCGCCGTCGTCGCGCCCGGTGCCGCTTCCGTCGTCGCCCGGTTCGTCCAGGTCGCGGGGGTCGCGGGGCTCCCGGGGGGTGTCGCGTCCGGAGGTCCCGGCGGTCCAGCGGCGCTCCTGGTTCTGGACGGCGGAGCGGTAGGCGGCGAGGAGTTCGCCGCCGGCGGCCGCGAGGTGGTCGAAGACGTCCGGGTTGCGCTCGATGACCGGTTCGACGGCGGCCTTGGCCTGCTGGACGACCTGCCGGACCACCTGCTGGGCGGCCGGCCCGGCGACCTGGCCGAGCAGCGGGGACTGGAGGCCGGACAGCTTGTCCGCGACGGTGTCGACGAGCCGGCGCAGTTCCTCGGCGGCCGAGCCGGGCGGCGGCCCGTACTCGGCCCGGCGGCGGGCCTTCTCCGCCTCCAGGTCCTCGGCGCACGCCGTCGCCCAGGCGTCGGCGTCGCCGGCCCGTACCTCGTCGACCGCGTCGGCCTCGTCGGGGCGGGGGGCCTCGGACGGGGGGAGCTCTTCGCTCATGACGGACTCCTGACTACGGTTCGTCCTTACGACGTTACCCGAAGGGGCGCGGCGCGTTCAGCGGCTCTGCGGCCACAGCCGCGGGTCCGGCCGGAAGCGGACGGCGAGGACGTCCTCCCGCAGCGCGGCCCCGTCGACGGTGCAGCGGCGCAGCGCCGAGGGCAGCGGGACGATCCTGCGGAAGGGCCCGGCGGTGAGGACCAGTTCGTCGCCGCGGCGGATCAGGTCGAGTTCGTCGCGTATGGCGCCGGGCAGGGGGATGCGCCAGACCAGCACGCCGTCTTCGGCCAGCCGGTCGGTGACCGGCCACTCGACCGGGCGGACGTCCCCGTTGACGCCCGGTGTGTCGAGCGCGGCGAGGTCGTCCGTGCCGCGCGGGTCGCGTCCGAGGTGGGCGGTGGTGCGGACGTCGTACGTGCCCTGCCACTCCTCCAGTGCCTTGCGCTGCTGGGCGAGGGGGCCGGTGAGCCAGCTGTCGGCCGGGGTGTCCTCGGGCAGGACGCGGTTGGCGACCAGCAGGTCGGTGCGCAGGCCGCGCAGGGCGAGGCCGAGGGTGGCGGAGCGGACGGCGTCCACGCCGGCCGGGCCGGGCTCGGCGACCAGCCGCACGACGGTGTTCCGGTCGGCGAGGACGGCCTCGGTGGCGGCGAGTTCCAGGTCCCAGCGGGCGGCGGCCTCGTAGAGCGCCTCGGCGGGCATGGGGACGCCGGCGAGCCGGCCGAGGACGGGGCGCAGGGCGCGGGCGGCCTGCCGCTCGGGCGGGAGCAGGCGGCGCAGGTAGCGGCGCAGTTCCTCGGGCAGGGCGAGCAGGGCGAGGGCCCGGGGCGCGGGCGGCAGGTCGACGACGAGGAGTTCGTGGTGGTCGCGGGGCTCGGCGAGGGCGGCGTCGCGCAGGCCGCGCAGCAGGGCGAGTTCGTCGGCGCCGGGCAGGGGGGTGAGCTCCTCGGGGTCGAGGCGGGTGGCGCCGAGGAGGTCGAGGGCGGAGGCGGCGCGGTCCTGGAGGGCGGCGAGGCCGTCCCGGAAGCCCTGCGCGGGGTCGGGCCGCCAGGCGGTGAGGCGGGGTTCGACGGTGATCGGTGCGGGGCCCGTGCGCACCCCGAGCACGGCGCCGAGGGTGTCGTCGCGGTCGGCGCCGAGGAGCAGGGTGCGGGTGCCCTGCCGGGCGGCGGCGAGCGCGGTGGCGGCGGCGACGGTGGTACGGCCACTGCCGCCGGGGCCGGTGATCAGGATGGTGCGCATGAGGCTGAACGGTACCTGCGTGGGCGGTCGGTGAGCCGCCGGCCGTGTCCCGGGCGCGGTTGCCTGCGCGCGGTGTCCCGGCGTCGCGGGGCCGCCCGGCGCCCTGGGTCCCGTACGGCGGGTGCACGCCCGGCGCCCCGGAGACCCCGCACGGCGCGTACGCGCCCGGTCCGTTGGGGCACCGCACGGCGAGTACGCAACCGGCGCTGCGGGGGTGCGTCCGCCGCACCCGGCTTCGTCCGGGCGGGCGGCCGGCCATCACCCCCGGGTGCCTGGTACCTGGTGTCTGGTACCTGGTGCCTGGTGCCTCCCAGGCGTGCCCCAGGGGATGTCTCCCGGGCCGTTCAGACCGGGGGAGGCACCGACCCCGCCGCAGCTGCCGCGGGGCTACTTCTCCCCCGACTCCACCCGCTTCTTCAGCCCCGCCAGCGCCCGGTCGATGATGACCTTCTCGGCCTTGCGCTTGATCATGCCGAGCATCGGGATCTTGACGTCGACCGTGAGCCGGTAGGTGACCTCCGTGCCCGCGCCCGCCGGGCGGAGCAGGTAGGAGCCGTCGAGGGAGCGCAGCATCTGGGACTTCACCAGCGTCCAGGACACCTCGTGCTCGCCGGTCCAGGTGTACCCCAGCGTCTGGTCGTCCTTGATCGCCCCGGCGTCCATGACCAGCCGGACCTGCTCGGCACGCCCCTGCGCGTCGGTCGCGAGGACCTCCGCCTCCTTCACCTCTCCGGTCCAGTCCGGGTAGCGGGCGAAGTCGGCGATCACCGCCATGACGTCGGCCGGTGCCGCCTCGATCGTGATGCTCGAGCTGGTGTGTTCCGCCATCGCCGTGGCTCCTCCGGATGCGGGCCGGTACTGAGGTCGTCGTGCGCCGTCGTGCGCACGTGTGCCGGGTGCAGGCTATCGCGCACGGGCGGGGCGGATGTCACCACCTACCTGCGCAGGTCCGGCCGCCCGGGCGCGTTCCGGTTCACCACTCCAGCACCCACGGCCGCCCCGTCGACGCGAAGTGCCCGACGTTCACGCACTCGGTCGCCCCGATCCGCATCCGTCGCGCCAGCGGCTGGTGCACGTGCCCGAACAGGGCGTAGCGGGGACGGGTGCGGCGGATCGCGTCCAGCAGCGCGCGGCTGCCCCGCTCGAAGCGCCGGGCCACCGTGTCGTAGACAAGTTCCGGCACCTCGGGCGGGATGTGCGTGCACAGCACGTCCACCTCGCCGACGGCCTCGATCTTCGCGGCGTACTCCTCGTCACCGATCTCGTACGGGGTGCGCATCGGGGTGCGCAGGCCGCCGCCGACGAAGCCGAAGACCCGGCCGCCGATCTCCACCCGTTCCCCGTCGAGCACGGTGGTGCCGGGGCCGGCGTACTCGCGCCACAGGGGCGGCATGTCGACGTTGCCGTAGGTGGCGTACGTCGGGGTGGGGAAGGCGGCGAACATCTCGGCGTACTGCTTGCGCACCGCGCCCTCGATCAGCTCCCTGCGGTCCCCGCCGGCGCCCGCCCACAGCCGCGCCTGGAACTCCCGCGCCTCCGCGAAGCGGCGGGCGGTGCGCAGTTCGACGATGCGGTCGGCGTTGGCGGCGCCGAACAGGTCGGGGAAGATGCCGCGCGAGTGGTCGGCGTAGTCGAGGAAGAGGACCAGGTCGCCCAGGCAGACCAGGGCGTCGGCGCCCTCGCCGGCCCTGGCCAGGTCGCGGGCGTTGCCGTGGACGTCGCTGATCACGTGGACGCGGGTCGTCGTGTTACGGGCCGGTGTGGGTGCCATGGCGATCAAGCGTAAGCAGCGCGCACCCGCTGTGAACAGGGGCGGTCGGACCTGCGGTTACTGGCTGGTCGGCTGATGGTTCGACTACTGTGCGCAAAGCAAACCCCATCCGTGTGACGCAGCGAACATCTCGCGGGGACCCCCTGTCGGAGAAGCCATACCGGCGGGTAACGTCCGGGCAGTCCAGTCGTGCTCTGGATTTCGACATGTGAATCGACATGTGGTTCAGCATGTGATCAGCGTGTGATCATCCCGAGCACTTGCCCGAGCCTTGGACCGCACCGTCGCATCGCACAACGTCGTGGCGCCGGCGCCTTATGAGGAGCAGCAGTCTTGCGCGAGTTCAGCCTTCCGGCTTTGTACGAGGTCCCCGCGGACGGAAACCTGACCGACATCGTCCGCAGAAACGCCGCGCAGCACCCGGACGTCGCCGTCATCTCGCGCAAGGCGGGAGACGTGTGGCAGGACGTGACCGCCCGTGACTTCCTCGCCGAGGTGTGCTCCGCCGCCAAGGGCCTCATCGCCTCCGGTGTCCAGCCGGGCGACCGGGTCGGACTGATGTCCCGTACGCGCTACGAGTGGACCCTGCTGGACTTCGCGATCTGGAGCGCGGGCGCGGTCACCGTGCCGGTGTACGAGACCAGCTCGCCCGAGCAGGTGCAGTGGATCCTCGGCGACTCGGGCGCCACGGCGTGCGTCGTGGAGTCCGCCGGGCACGCCGCCGCCGTCGAGTCGGTGCGCGAACAGCTGCCCGCCCTCAAGCACGTCTGGCAGATCGACGCCGGGGCCGTGGAGGAGCTGGGGCGCCTGGGCCAGGACGTGACGGACCAGGCCGTCGAGGAGCGCGGCTCGATCGCGAAGGCCGACGACCCGGCGACCATCGTCTACACCTCCGGCACCACCGGCCGCCCCAAGGGCTGCGTGCTCACCCACCGCAGCTTCTTCGCCGAGTGCGGCAACGTCGTCGAGCGGCTGCGTCCGCTGTTCCGCACGGGCGAGTGCTCCGTCCTCCTCTTCCTCCCCCTCGCGCACGTCTTCGGGCGGCTGGTGCAGGTCGCGCCGATGATCGCGCCGATCAAGCTGGGCTGCGTCCCGGACATCAAGAACCTCACCGACGAGCTGGCCGCGTTCCGGCCCACGCTGATCCTCGGCGTGCCGCGCGTCTTCGAGAAGGTGTACAACTCGGCGCGCGCCAAGGCGCAGGCCGACGGCAAGGGCAGGATCTTCGACAAGGCCGCCGACACGGCGATCGCGTACAGCAGGGCCCTGGACGCCCCGTCCGGCCCGTCCCTCGGCCTGAGGATCAAGCACAAGATCTTCGACAAGCTCGTCTACGGCAAGCTCCGCACGGTGCTCGGCGGACGCGGCGAGTACGCCATCTCCGGCGGCGCCCCGCTGGGCGAGCGCCTCGGCCACTTCTTCCGCGGCATCGGCTTCACGGTCCTGGAGGGCTACGGCCTGACCGAGTCCTGCGCGGCCACCGCCTTCAACCCCTGGGACCGGCAGAAGATCGGCACGGTCGGCCAGCCGCTGCCCGGTTCCGTGGTGCGCATCGCGGACGACGGGGAGGTGCTGCTGCACGGGGAGCACCTGTTCAAGGAGTACTGGAACAACCCGGACGCGACGGCCGAGGCGCTGGCCGACGGCTGGTTCCACACCGGTGACATCGGCACCCTGGACGAGGACGGCTTCCTCTCGATCACCGGCCGCAAGAAGGAGATCATCGTCACCGCCGGCGGCAAGAACGTCGCCCCGGCCGTCATCGAGGACCGCATCCGCGCGCACGCGCTGGTCGCGGAGTGCATGGTGGTCGGCGACGGGCGGCCGTTCGTGGGTGCGCTGGTCACCATCGACGAGGAGTTCCTCGGCCGCTGGTGCGCGGATCACGGCAAGCCCGCCGGTTCGACGGCGGCGTCGCTGCGGGAGGACCCGGATCTGCTCGCCGCGGTCCAGTCGGCCGTCGACGACGGCAACTCGGCGGTCTCCAAGGCGGAGTCGGTGCGGAAGTTCCGGGTGCTGGCCGCCCAGTTCACCGAGGACTCGGGGCACCTGACGCCGTCGCTGAAGCTGAAGCGGAACGTGGTGGCGAAGGACTACGCGGACGAGATCGAGGCGATCTACGCGAAGTAGGAGCAGGAGGGCGGGGGCCGTCTCGGGGCGGGTGCCCCACCCACCCGTTCGTCAGCGCGGTGAGCGGCCCCTCACCGGCCCTTGAGGGCCTCCAGGAAACCCTCCGCGACGTCCCCGGGAGGCGTGGTCGGGTCGTTCGTCAGCACGACGTGCAGCGCCCACCCGAGGGCCTCCCGGCGAACCTCGGTGCGCTTCCGCCATGCCTTGCCCATGCGGTGTCCGTCCCGCTCGAACGAGGCGTCCAGCCGCAGGATCTCCCGCCCGATGATCTCGGGCCCCTGCTCGGTCATACCTCTTGCCCTCCGTGGATCGGCGGCACCGGCGTTCCGGCGCGGTGTCAGAGCAGGGCCTTCAAGTGCTCCGCCAGCAGGTCCCAGCGCCACTTCTCCTCGACCCAGGCCCGGCCCCGCTCCCCCATGCGGCGGCGCAGGTCCGCGTCCGCGAGGAGCGTGACGACGCGGTCGGCGGTCTGCTCCTCGGAGTCGCCGCGCACGACCCAGCCCGTCTCCCCGTCGAGCACCGCGTCCGGCGCGCCGCCCGAGTCGCCGGCGACGACGGGCAGGCCGGTCGCGGACGCCTCCAGGTAGACGATGCCGAGGCCCTCGACGTCGAGACCGCCCCGGCGGGTCCGGCACGGCATGGCGAAGACGTCGCCGGCGCCGTAGTGCGCGGGCAGCTCGGACCAGGGGACGGCGCCGGTGAAGCGGACGGAGGCGGCGACGCCGGTCCCGGCGGCGAGGCGGCGCAGCTCCTTCTCGTAGGGGCCGCCGCCTACGATCAGCAGGACGGCGTCCGGCTCGGCGGCGAGGATGCGCGGCATGGCCCGGATCAGGGTGTCCTGGCCCTTGCGCGGCACCAGCCGCGAGACGCACACCACCACGGGCCGCTCGGTCAGTCCGAGCCGGGCCCGCACCTCGTCGCCGCCGCTGCCCGGGTGGAAGGTCTTCTCGTCGACGCCGGGCGGCAGCTGCACCATCCGTGCGGCCGCCGCGGGCGTGAGCGCGCCCGCTATCCGGGAGCGCGTGTACTCGCCGAGGTAGGTGATCGTGTCCGTGGACTCCCCGATCCGGCGCAGCAGCTGGCGGGCGGCGGGCAGCTGTGCCCACCCGGCCTCGTGCCCGTGGGTGGTGGCGACGATCCGCTCCGCCCCCGCCCTCCGCAGCGCCGGTGCCATCAAGCCGAGGGGCGCCGCCGCCCCGAACCACACCGACGTGCACCCGTGCTCGCGCAGCAGCCCGACGGCCCGCCGGGTCGCGCCCGGCGTCGGCAGCAGCATCGTCGTACGGTCCCGTACGACGGTGAAGGGCTGCTCGGCGTCGAAGGCGGCGGTGGCCTCCGTGCCCTCCCGGCCGCGCTTCCAGGTGGAGGCGTAGACGACCAGCCGCTCGGGATCCAGTCGCAGCGCCATGTTGTGCAGGAAGGCCTGGATGCCGCCCGGGCGGGGCGGGAAGTCGTTGGTCACGATCAAGGTCTTGCGCATCGCCGCCGACCCTACCGAACCCGCCGTCCGGGCCGGGGCCCGGCCGCCTCCTGTGGCAGACGCACAGGTGTCCGGGTCATCATGGCCGCACGGCCCAGCACAGCACGGCACGCGGACGGGCAGGGAGCACGTGGAGACGACGGAGGCGAGGCGGTCATCGGCGTGGCTGGTGGCGGTCTGGGGCGTCACCCGGCTGGTGCTGCTGCTGTTCGCACTGAAAGTGCTGGTCTTCCCCGGGCCGGACGTCACCAGTGACGTGTCCGTCATCTACCGGGACTGGTACGAGGTCCTGCGCACCGGAACGTTTCCGCTGGACGACGTCACCTGGCAGTACCCGCCCGCCGCGGCCCTCGCGGTCCTCTCCCCCGCGCTGCTGCCCTTCCTGTCGTACCCGACGGCCTTCACCGTCCTGGCCTGTGCCGCGGACCTGGCCGTCCTCACCCTGCTGTGGCGCTCGGGCCGGGGTCCCGGGCGCTCGCCGCGCGGCGCGTGGGTGTGGGTGGCGGGCCTGCCTCTGCTCGGTCCGACGGTGTACGCCCGCTACGACGTGATGGTCACCGCCGTCGCGGTCGCGGCGGTGCTCGCCGCCGGCCGGCATCCGCGCACGGCGGGGGCCCTGGCGGCCCTCGGGGCGCTGCTGAAGGTGTGGCCGGCGCTGGTGCTCCTCGGGATGCGCGGGCGCGCGCCGTGGGCCGCCGCCGTGCTGAGCGGCGCGGGGCTGGCGGCGCTGTTCGCGGTGGCCATGCCGGGGGCGTTCGCTTTCCTGACGTTCCAGCGCGAGCGGGGCACCGAGGTGGAGTCGCTGGGCTCGCTGGTCTTCCACGTCGCCCGGCACTTCGGCTGGGACGGCGAGGTGCTGCTCAACTACGGCTCGGTCGAGTTCCTCGGCCCGTACGTGGGCACGGTGAGCGCCGTCGCCCTCGCGCTCTCCGCCCTGGCGTTCGGCTGGCTGCTGCTGTGGCGGTCGGCCGCCCCGCGCTTCGCGGCGCACACGGCGGCGGACGCCGCGTTCGTGGCGGTGCTGATGTTCACGGTCACGAGCCGGGTGATCAGCCCGCAGTACATGGTCTGGCTGATCGGTCTCGCGGCGGCCTGCCGGTGCTTCGGGGCGAGCGGGATGCGGGTGCCGGTCGCTCTGGTGCTGGCGGCGAGCCTGGTGACGGTGCTGGAGTTCCCGGTCTTCTTCGCCCAGGTCGTCGCCAGTGATCCGCTCGGCGTCGCGCTGCTGTTCGTCCGCAACGGCCTGCTGGTCGCCGCGGTGCTCGTCGCGGCCCGCGCCCTGTGGCGCGACACGGTGCCGCACCGGGCCCGGGACCGGCGCGGCCGGCTCAGTCGAACTCCGCCCGCAGATACTCCCGCCACCGCGCCGTGAACTCCTCCGGCACCGTCCCGAGCACCTCGTCCATCGCGTCCTCCACCGCGCCCGCGCGGCCGTCGTGCGCGCCCACGGCGCGGTAGAAGGCGTCCAGGCGGTCCTCGCCCCACTGGTCGGCGATCATCCGGCAGGCCAGCCAGCCGCCCTCGTAGGCGCGGGCCAGTTCGTCCGCGTCGGCGGTGAAGCCGAAGTCCTCGTCGGCCGGCAGCCCGGCGGGG
The DNA here is from genome assembly GCF_055603605.1 of Streptomyces sp. NPDC037271. Lineage (NCBI taxonomy): Bacteria > Bacillati > Actinomycetota > Actinomycetes > Kitasatosporales > Streptomycetaceae > Streptomyces > Streptomyces sp. NPDC037271. The sequence goes on along the minus strand of NZ_JBVJVN010000004.1, from coordinate 25,717 downwards.
ACCCGGCCCTCGGCGACCGCGCCGGCCGTCTCGGGGGCGGCCTGGGCGGGGGCGCGGCCGCTGCCGCGGTAGCCGACCCAGTCGGCGTAGCCCTCGGACAGCCACAGCGGGGTGGCGGCGGTGGTGTCGGCGCGGGTGGCGACGTGGGTGGTCTCGTGGGTGAGCACGACCTGCTTGCCGAGGGTGCCGAGCAGCCCGTACGCGTCGGGGTTGACGATGATCCGGTCCGCCGGGGCCTGCTCCCGGCCGCCCGTCTCCCCGGTGGTGACCGCCGCGATGCCCCGGTAGGACGAGGCGGGGGAGCCGAGCAGCCCCGCCATCCCCTCCAGCGACGCGGGCACGATGACGACGATCCGCCGGGCCCAGTCTCCGTCCCAGGCGTCCGACACGGCCGGCACCGCCCGGTCGGCCAGGTCCGCGTAGCCGCGCAGCGCCCCGGTGGACTGCCCGACGCCGAGCACGAGGCTGTGCTCGCCCCGCACGACCCGGACCGCTCCCTGGTCCCACGGCTGCTGGCCGGACCGCTCGGCGGGCCGGTCGGAGACGACGGACCACCGCCCGTCCGCACCGTCCCGGCTCAGCCGCACCGTGCGGGCGGCGGCGACCGGCCCCCGGTCGTGGCCCTCGACGCGGTAGCGGAGCTCGACGTCGGCGGTGGCGGTGTCGCCGGTGCGGTCCACGTGCCCCACCCGGTACGACCACGCGGCCAGCGGCACCGCGCTCAGGTTGTCGAAGCCGGCCCCGGTCCCGGTGCGCGCGTAGGCGGCCCGGTCGTGGTCGAGGAGGGCCGCCGCCCGCCGGTCCAGCACCCGCTGCACCTCGGCGCGGGCGGGGTCGGCGGCGGTCCGGCCGCCGCAGGCCACGAGGGAGACGAGCAGCAGGCACAGCACCACCACGGAGGAACCCGACACCCGCCTTCGACCAGCCATCCTCCCGATCGTACGGGCGCCGGCCGGCGGGGGCGGGACGCGGAGGTCAGACCCGGGTGACCGACGAGACCGGCATCATGCCGACCGGGTCGTAGCGCACGGGGGCGCCGGGGTAGGGCGCGTGGATCACCTGGCCGTTGCCGACGTACATGCCGATGTGGCTGGCGTCGTCCCGGTAGGCGACGAGGTCGCCGGGCCGCGCCTGGGCCAGGGACACCCGCTGCCCGGCGCCGGACTGCGCCTGCGAGGTGCGCGGCAGGCCGATCCCGGCCTGTGCGTACGACCACTGGGTCAGTCCCGAACAGTCGAATCCGGTCGGCCCGTTGGCACCCCAGACGTAGGGCTTGCCGAGGGCGGAGCGGGCGGCGGCGACGGCGGCCGCCGCACGGCCGGAGGCGGGAGCGGCGTCGCCGGGGGCGGCCTGGCCAGTGCCGTCGGCCAGGTCGGTGCGGCCGGAGCGGGAGCCGCGGTCGTAGGCGGCCCGTTCGTCGTCCGGGAGGGAGTTGAGCAGCTCGCGGGCTTCGGCGAGCTTTCGCTCCACGGTCTTCTTGTGGGCGGCGACCGCCTTGCGGCTCTTCTCCAGCTCGGTGAGCTTGTGGCCGGCCTCGGCACGGTCCTGGGCGAGGTCGCGCATGGCTGCCTGGAGCTCCCTGAGCTCACCGGCCTGGTGGGTGCTGATCCGGTCGAGCACGGAGGCCCTGTCCAGGTAGTCGTCCGGATCGGCGGAGAGCAGCAGCGCCAGCGACGGGTCCATGCCGCCGGAGCGGTACTGGGCACCCGCCATCGAACCGAGCGTGTCCCGCATGGTGTTGATCCGTGCCTGCTGCCGGGCGATCGAGTCCTGGGAGGCATCGACCTCCGCGCGCAGGGCCTCGGTGCGCGCGTCGGCCTTGTTGTACGCCTCGGTCGCCTGCTCCGCCTCCGTGTGGAGCCGGTCCACCTCCGCCCGCCTGTCGTCGTGCGGGGTGGCCGTGGCCGGTACGGCGCCCAGCACCGCGGCGGCGACGGACAGCAGGCCGACGGCGGCGGCGGTGCCGCGGTCGAACCCGGTTGGTGCAAGGCGGCGATGGGACCCCACGGGAAGCCGCACTCCTTCCGCTGGCGGACGGGGAAACGCGGCAGACAGTAACCCCGCGGCGGGGCACCGGCCAACGACCTCGGGGGCCGCGCAGCACGACGCCCCGCCGCTGACGCAGGTCACCGGCGGGGCGGGGGTCACAAGTCCGTGCTGTGATTCGCCCGAACGGGCGGCATTGCGAGGGCTATTTCGGGTTTACGCGGGGCGCGGCTCGGCTCAGACCCGGACGCCGAACATGAACGGGCCGCCGATGGTGTTCATCGACTCGTAGCGCACGACCGTGCCGCTGCGCGGTGCGTGCAGGACCTGGCCGTTGCCGGCGTAGAGGCCGACGTGGTGCAGGTCGTTGAAGAAGAAGACGAGGTCGCCGACCTGCAGCTGGCTCATCGAGGAGATCCGCGTGCCCGCGCCGGTCTGCGCCTCGGACGTACGCGGGATGGAGACGTCGGCCTGGGCGTAGGCCCAGGAGGTCAGGCCGGAGCAGTCGAAGGAGGACGGGCCGGTGGCGCCCCAGACGTAGGGCGAGCCGATCTTGCTCTGGGCGGCGGCGAAGGCGGCGGCGGCCCGGCCGGAGGCGGGCTTCCCGGAGGGGGACCCGGCGCCGGAGAGGGCCTGGCGCTCGCTGCTGCGGGTGGAGCGCTGCTCCTCCTTCTGGAGGTCGGCCTTCTCCTGTGCGGTGAGCGTGTTGAGCAGCTTCTGCGCGGAGGCGAGCTTGCCCTGCACTTCCTTCTTCTTGTTGCCCAGTTCGGTGCGGGTGGAGGCGAGGTCCTTGAGCTTCACGCCGGCCTCGGAGCGCTGCTGGGCGAGGTCGCGCTGCTTCACCTGGATCTTCTTCAGCGCCTCGACCTGCTGACCGCTCAGCTGGTCGAGCGTGGAGGCCTTGTCCAGGTAGTTGTCCGGGTCGGCCGAGAGGAAGAGCTGGAGGGAGGGGTCTATGCCGCCGGTGCGGTACTGGGCGCTGGCCATCGAACCGAGGCCGTCGCGCAGCTCGTTGAGCTCCTTCTGGCCGCGGGCGACGTTGTCCTGGATCGTGGAGATCTCCTTCTGGAGCTTCTCCTGCTTCTCCTTGGCGCCGTTGTACTTCTCGGTGGCCTTCTCCGCCTCTTCGTAGAGCTTGTCGACCTTGGCCTTGACCTCGTCCTTGCTCGGCTTCTCGCTCGGGGCGGCGTTGGCGGCCTGCGAGCTGAGAGCGACGGCGGCGGCGGCAGCGGTGGTGAGCACGGTCACGCGCGTGCGGCTCGGCTGCTTGGGACGACGGTGGGACGCCACGGAGACGAGCTCCTTCTTGAGAGGGATCACCCGTGCGAGGGTTCGATGGCTGACCCTAGTGACCCACTCGTGATCAGTTCAAATCCTCCGCCGAAATATCCCGGTTACGCACCGCATTCTTTGCCACAACTCACCAGCAGTAACCTCCACTTGACGCTACGTTGCGTGACGGTTCCGTCAATTCAGGCATAGTCGGCCTACGTTGCGGTTGGTACGAAAGTGTGACCGGAGTCAGGAAAGGCGCTTGAGGAGCACCGCGGACGCCACCGGGCGTGCGCCGGCGCGCGCCACGCCGTCGGCGACCTCGCGGTCGGTGGAGACGACGATGACCGGCCGGCCGGGCGGCTCGGCCCGCACCAGCTGGCGGATCAGCTCGTCGGCGGTGACGCCGGGCTTGGAGAACAGCACCCGCACCCCGCGCGGCGGCGCGAGCAGCACCGGTGCCACCAGTTCGGCGCCGTCGAAGACGCAGGTCATCTCGGCGCCGGTCTGCGCGGCGAGCTGGGAGAGCTGGCCGAGCAGTCTGAGCCGCTGCTTCTCCAGCGGCATCTGGGGATAACCGGTCTTGGTGACGTTGTAGCCGTCGACGACCAGGTGCGCCTGGGGCAGCGCGAGCAACTGGTCGAGGATGGCCGGGTCGTTCTCGGACAGCGCGCGGGCGGCGATGTCCTTGGGGGTCATCCGGCCCGGCTCGACCGCGTCCACCGTCTCGGCGGGCCGCACCGACACCGGGGGCAGCGCGAGCTCCCTGCGCAGCCCCTGCGTCGCGTCCAGCAGGGTGTCCAGCAGCAGCCGCACCCGCATGTCCTCGACGCTGCGTCCCTCGCGGGCCGCCTTGCGGGTGGCCTCCAGGGCGGCCTCGGCCTCCCCGAGCCGGGTCTTGAGCCGCCGGGTCTCGCTCTCGGCGGCGGACACCTGGGCGTGGCCCTCGGCGCGTACGGCGTCGATCTCGGCCCGGATCTTGCGCAGCGCGGCCTCGCCGCGCTTGACGTCGCTGAGGGCGGAGCGCAGCTTGCGGTGCAGCGACTCGGCCTCCCGCTTCGCCGAATCCAGCTCCGCGCGCAGCCGCTCGGTCTCGGTCCTGGTGTGCTCCCGGGCCCGGGCCAGCTCCTCGCGCAGCCGCTCCAGTTCGGCGCGGCTCTCCTCGTCGGCGCGCTCGGCGTCCGCGCGCTGCGCCTCCTCGCCGGCGGCGGTCACCAGCTTGACCCAGCCGTGCGGTCGCAGGACGTAGGCCGCGGCCGCCACGTCGAGGGGGTCGGCGGCGGGCGGCGGGGAGCCGGCGTCCAGGGCGTCGGCCAGTTCCGGCTGGGCCTCCCTGAGTTTCTCGCCGATGCGCTGGCGGAACAGCGGGGCCGTCTCCACGGCGGCGGCCATGGCGTTGCCGGCGAACTTGGCCCTGCGGTTCGGGGCGAACCGGGCGTACTGTCTCAGCTGTGCGGGCAGTTCACCGAGGGTGAGTCCGCCGAAGCCGTCGGACACGATCTGCACGACCCTGCGGCGCACGCCGTCGGGCAGCGGCCGGTCGAGCACCTCGGCGGCGCCGTCGCCCGGCTCCCCGCCCTGTGTCTCCACCATCCGTCACCCCAATGCCTCTGCGTGATCCCGTGCGGGATCACCTCATGCGGGGGCCGCTCCCGTCATCAGGAGGCGGCACCCGGCCTGTCCACGAGTTCCACCTGGTCCACGGCGTTGCACCAGCGGCACCGCACCGACTCGATGGTCTCACTGAGCACCTCGCGCTCCTCGACCTGCGGCTCACCGGCCAGATCGAGGTGGACGTACTCGACGACCTTCGAGGCCCGGGTCACGTCGAAGCGGGTGAGGTTGCCGCAGAGGGTGCAGCGCCACCGCGTCGTGTCGGTCGGCAGGGGAACCGTCATCGTGGCTGTTCGCTCTCTTCCAGTGTCGGTGACCCGCCGGGTTCCCCCGGCGCGTGTGGCTCGTAACCCTACGGCCTGGCGGGTACCCGACGCCCGCGTGTCCACGGCGGCGAGGCGGTCCGGGCGGTTGCGTCCCGTTACGTCATGCTCTGTGTCCATGATCCGCAACTGGCGCACGGCGGCCCTCGGGAAGGCCAGGACGCCCGGCACGGCCCGCACGGCCCGCACGGCCCGCACCGCCCGACGCCGCCGGACGGCGCCGGTGACGTACGGGCTGATCACCCTGTGCTGTCTGCTGTTCCTGGTCAGCCCGGCGGCGGGCCTGAATCCCGCGTACGGCACCGGGGACGAGCTGCTCGCCGCGCAGCACGCCCACTTCCGGCGCTGGGGTGTGATCCCCGCTGAGCTGTTCGAGGACTCCCCCGGATCCGCCCTCACCCCCGCCACGGCGCTGTTCGTCCACGGCAGCTGGGTGCACCTGCTGGGCAACATGCTCTTCCTCCACGTCTTCGGCGCGATGGCCGAGGAGCGGATGGGCCGGCTCCAGTTCGCCCTGTTCTACCTCGGCTGCGGCTACCTGGCCCTGCTCGGTTACGCGGGGGCCAACGCCCACTCCCCGCAGTCCCTGGTCGGCGCCTCGGGGGCGATCTCCGCGGTCCTCGGCGCGTTCCTCTTCCTCTTCCCGCACGCCCGGGTGACCAGCCTCCTGCCCTTCCTCTTCTTCCTCCCGCTGCGCTTCCCCGCCTGGCTGGTGCTGCCGTTCTGGGCGGCCCTGCAGTGGCTGGCGGCGGGGCGGGCCGGCGACGGCCCCGGGGTGGCGTACCTCGCGCACCTGGTGGGCTTCGGGCTGGGCTTCGTCTTCGCCTGGGTGCGGTTCGGGCGTACGACTAGAGTGAGAAGCGTTCCAGTGGCGGCCCCCGAGGGAGAGAAACAACCGTGATCAGCGCGATCGTCCTCATCAAGACCAGCGTGGACCGGATCCCCGAGATCGCGGAGCGGATCGCCGCGCTGGAGAACGTCAGCGAGGTCTTCTCCGTCACCGGCACCTACGACCTGATCGCCATGGTGCGGGTGAGCCGGCACGAGGACCTGGCCGAGGTCATCCCCGGCCGGATCAGCAAGATCCCGGGCGTGGAGGGCACGGACACGCACGTGGCGTTCCGGACGTACTCGCAGCACGACCTGGAGGCGGCGTTCGCCATCGGGCTCGACAACTGACTCGGGCGGATTCGGGCAGTCGATGAAGAGTTCTTCATCCCGGACTCATCCGGGACGCCGGGTTCCGCGCGCAGGATCGGTGACATGGTCTTCTCTCGCCGGATGGCGGCCCTGGCGGCCGTCGTCCTGATCCCGCTCGGTATCGCCGCGACCAGTTTCGCCCTCACCGACAGCCCGCAGGAACCCAAGGTCCCGGCCAAGGTGGAGCTGGAGAGCGGCTCCCCGACGCCCACCCCCACCTCCTCCTCGCCCGAACCGAAGCCCAGCGACCAGGTGGTGACCCGGCCGCCGGTGACCGACAGCCCTCCGGATGACGACGATGACGACGACCGAGGCCAGGACACCGGGGACACCGGGGACGACTCGTCCGCCGACGACGGATCCGGCGACGACGGCTGACCGCGAGCGCCGCCGGATCTCGGCCCGCGTCCGCATCCTGCTCTGGCTGCTGCTCGTGATGGCGGTCGCCCTCGCCTCGGTGGCCGCGACCACCCGCTCGATCCTGCTGCACGACACCGACCAGCGGATCAACGCCCTGCTCGCGCAGGAGGCCGGCGAGTTCGCCAACTTCGAGGAGCAGGGCTTCGACCCGGCCACCGGCCGCCCGTTCACCGACCCGGGGCGGCTGTTGCGGGTCTTCCTGGAGAGGCAGTACGCCGACCTGGACGAGGAGCTGATCGGCCTGGTGGGCGAGGCGGGCGGCAAGCCCGCGCAGATCATCCAGCAGCGCGAGATCCCGGTCGCCCTGCCCCTGCACAAGGACGCCGACGCCAGGCGCCGCATCCACGCCTCGCCCGACTCCACCGGCACCCTGCACCGGCCTCAGGGCGAGATCCGCTGGGCCAAGGTCACCGTCGCCCGGTACGGCGGCGAACCGGCCGCCGCGTTCGTGGTCGCCTTCCACCCCGGGCGGGAACAGGCCCGCGCGGACGAGGTGTTCCGCGTCCTGCTCGCCATCTCCGGCGTCGCCCTGCTGATGACGACCGGCATCGCCTGGGTGGTCGCGGGCCGGATCCTCAAACCGGTGCGGCTGGTGCGGACCACGGCCGCGCAGCTCACCGAGCAGGACCTGACGCGGCGCATCCCGGTGCACGGACACGACGACGTGGCCGCGCTCGCCGAGACGTTCAACGCCATGCTCGACCGGCTGGAACGCGCCTTCGCCACCCAGCGCCGGTTCGTCGACGACGCGAGCCACGAACTGCGCACCCCGATCACCATCGTGCGCGGCCACCTGGAACTGATGGGCGACGACCCGGCGGAACGCGAGGAGACGGTCCGCCTCGTCACCGACGAACTGGACCGGATGAGCCGCATCGTCGAGGACCTCCTCCTGCTCGCCAAGGCCGAACGCCCCGACTTCGTCACCCCCGAGCCGGTCCAGCTCGCCGAGCTCACCGCCGACGTCTACGTCAAGGCCCGCACCCTCGGCGACCGCGAGTGGGTACTGGCCGAAGTCGCCGACCGCGAGGCCCAGCTGGACCCCCAGCGGATCACCCAGGCCATGGTGCAGCTCGCGCAGAACGCCGTGCAGCACACCACCGCCGGCCAGACCATCCGCATCGGCTCCCGCGCCGACGGCACCCGGATCGAGCTGTACGTCGCCGACTCCGGGCCCGGGGTCCAGCCGCAGGACGCCGAGGTCGTCTTCGAGCGGTTCCGGCGCGGCACGGCACGGCGCGGGGCGCGCGGAAGCGGCGCCGGGCTCGGGCTGTCGATCGTCAAGGCGATCGCGGAGGGCCACGGCGGGCGGGTCGGTCTGCGCACCACCGAGGGCGGCGGCGCCACCTTCGTACTGACACTGCACTGATTCCGGAAGAGGCTCGCCCATGAACCGCATCCTCATCGTCGAGGACGAGGAGCGCATCGCCTCCTTCGTCGAGAAGGGCCTGCGCGCCAACGGCTTCACCACCACCGCCGTCGCCGACGGCGACGCCGCCTACGAGTACGCCCTCACCGGCGGCTTCGACCTGGTCGTCCTGGACATCGGCCTGCCCGGCCGGGACGGCTTCACGGTCCTGCGCGAGCTGCGCGAGTCCCGGGTGACGACCCCGGTGATCGTGCTGACCGCCCGGGACTCCGTACGGGACACGGTGGCCGGCCTGGAGGGCGGCGCCGACGACTGGATGACCAAGCCGTTCCGCTTCGAGGAACTGCTCGCGCGGGTGCGGCTGCGGCTGCGTACGGCGGCCAGGGCGCCGGAGGTGACGGTGCTGAGGTCCGGCGACCTCTCCCTGGACCTGCGTACCCGCCGGGCCCGTGCCGCGGAGCGGACGGTGGACCTGACGGCCCGTGAGTTCGTGCTCCTGGAACTGTTCCTGCGGCATCCGGGGCAGGTCCTGTCGCGGGAGCAGATCCTGTCGCACGTGTGGGGCTACGACTTCGACCCCGGCTCCAACATCGTGGACGTGTACGTGCGGGCGCTGCGCAAGAAGCTGGGCGCCCACCGGGTCCAGACGGTACGGGGCATGGGGTACCGGCTGCCGGGCTGACGTATCGGCCCACCGACCGTCATCGGGTGAAGTTTCCTTCATGTCGGACTCATTGAGGGCTCACCGCCCGGGAGAACCCTCGATGACGTGACGTTGAACCTCCGCCTCGCGGCGGCCCTCTGCGTGGCCCTGTCCCTGTGCGCAGTGCTGGCGGTGCCCGGCAACTTCCCGGCCCTCGGCGGGGACGCGCGCCTCACCCTCGCCGTGTTCGCGCTGGCCACCTGCGCCTGGATCGGCACGTCGATCGACGACACGTACATCGCGCTGGGCGCCGGCCTCGCGCTGACCGCGACCGGCGTGATCAGCAGCGACACCCTCTTCGGCACCCTCGGCGACGACACGGTGTGGCTGCTGATCTGCGCCTTCGTGCTGGCGGCGGCGGTGGCCCGGACCGGGCTCGCCGGGCGGGCGGCGGCGTTCCTGGTCGGCGGGGCGCGCAGCGTACGGCAGTTGGTGCACCTGACGACGGCCGCGCTGGTGGTGACGGCGTTCGCGGTGCCGGCCACGTCGGGCCGGGCGGCGCTCGCGCTGCCGGTGTTCCTGGCCCTCGCCAAGGCCCTCGCCGACCGGAAGCGACTGGTCGTGATGCTCGCGCTGCTGTTCCCGACCGTGATCCTTCTGTCGGCGGTGGCGACCCTGATCGGTGCGGGAGCGCATTTGATCACGGTGTCGGTGCTGTGGGAGGCGACCGGGGACCGGATCGGCTTCACCCAGTGGCTGCTGCTCGGCCTGCCGCTGGCGGTCGCCTCCTCCCACCTGGCCGCCGAGGTGGTCCTGTTGACGACCACTCGGCGGGCGGACCGCGGGGGCCCGGTCCACATCACCGCCGAGGAGATCCAGCGGCACAGCGAGAGCCCGGTCACCGGTCCCTGGACGCAGGCGGAGAAGCGCTGCGCCCTGCTGCTGGCCACGGTGGTGACCCTGTGGTGCAGCGAGCCGCTGCACCACGTCTCCCCCGCGGTGGTGGCGCTGATCGGCGCGGTCGTCGCCTCCTCCCCCGCCCTCGGCACCGTACGGCTCAAGGACGCCCTGAAGACCGTGCCCTGGTCGCTGCTGCTGTTCATGGCGGCCACCATGGCGATGGGCGTCGCGCTCGCCGACTCCGGTGCGGCGAAGTGGCTGGTGTCGGGGCTGCCCGCCGACGTCGCGCCGGCCGTCTTCCTCGGGATCGTGGTCGCGGTGAGCACCGCGGCCCACCTGGTCCTCCAGTCCCGCTCGGCCCGCTCCTCCGTCCTGGTCCCGCTGGTCATCGCCGCGGCCCTGGGAGCCGGGGTCAACCCGGTCGCCGCCGCGCTCGCCTCCACCGCCGCGGCGGGCTTCTGCCACACGCTCCCCGCCTCCGCCAAGCCGGTCACGCTCTTCTCCGACATCCCCGGCACCCCCACCTACACCCCGCGCGACCTGCTGCGGCTGTCGGCCGTCCTGGCACCGCTGACCGCCGCGCTCGTGCTGTTCTTCGCCGCCGCCGTCTGGCCGCTGCTCGGCGTACCCGTGACCCGATGAAGGAGCCCACCATGTCCGTCCTCTCCTCCCCGTCGCCCCTCTCCCCGGTTCCCTCCGTGCTGGACCGTGTCGTCGTGGCCCCCAGCGGCTTCAAGGAGTCCCTGTCCGCCCAGGCCGCCGCCGACGCCATCGCGGCGGGCGTCCGCCGGGTCCTGCCGGACGCCGAGATCGACCGCGTCCCGCTCGTCGACGGCGGCGAGGGCACGGCCACCGCGCTGGCGTCCGCGACCGGCGGGCGGCTGGTCGCGCTGGCCGCCACCGGCCCGGTCGGCGAACCCGTCGGCACCCACTTCGCGCTGCTCGGCGCGCAGGACACGGCGGTGGTGGAGATGGCCGCCGTCGCGGGACTCTCCCTGGTCCCCCGCGCCCTGCGCGACCCGGGCGCCACGACGACGTACGGCGTCGGCGAGCTGATCCGCGCCGCGCTCGACACCGGGGTGCGGCGCGTCCTGGTCGGCTGCGGCGACTCGGGCACGTCCGACGGGGGCGCGGGCGCGCTCCAGGCGCTCGGGGCCCGGCTGCTGGACGCGGACGGCTTCGAACTCCCGCACGGCGGACGCGAGCTGATCCGCCTCGCCCGCATCGACCCGTCCGGTCTCGACACCCGGCTGAAGGACACCGAACTGCTCGTCGCCTGCAACCCGTTCAACGTGCTGTGCGGAGAGCGGGGCGTGGCCCGGGTGTTCGGCCCGCAGAAGGGGGCGACGCCCGCGCAGGTCGAGGAGTTGTCGGCCGGTCTGGAGAACTGGGCGCGCGTCCTCACCCGCGACCTCGGTGTCATCGGCACCGACCTGCGCAACGGCCCGGGCACCGGCGCCTCCGGCGGGCTGGGCGCGGGCCTGGCCGCCGTCGGGGCCCGGCTGCTGCCCCGCTTCGACGTGCTCCTCGACCACCTCGACCTGGACGCCCGCCTCGCCCGCGCCGACCTGGTGCTGACCGCCGAGGGCGCCCTGGACCACCAGACGCCGCGCGGCAAGATCCCGGCCGAGGTGGCCCGCCGCGCCAAGCTCTACGGCCGTCCCGTCCTCGCCCTGGCCGGCACCCTCGGCGAGGGCGCGCACGAGGTGCCGGGGGTGGACGCCTGCCACGGCATCATGCCGGCGCCGATGGCCCTGGCGGACGCGCTGCTGCGGGCCGCCGAACTCCTCACGGACGCCACGGAGCGGGCGTTGCGGATGATCCTGCTGGGGTCACGGCTGCCGGGCCGGACGGTTCAGCCGGCGGAGGCCGTGTCGGGCACACAACGCCCGTCCTCGGTACGGTAGTTCCACCGGGCTCCGTCGTTCACCAGCTCCCTGACCGCGTTCACGAACCGCTCGACGTGCTCGTCCGGGGTGCCCGCGCCGAAGCTGACGCGGATGGCGTTGAGGGACTTCTCGCCCGGCGCCGCCTCGGGGGCGCCGCACTCACCCTGCGCCTGCGGGTCACTGCCGAGCAGGGTGCGCACCAGCGGGTGGGCGCAGAACAGGCCGTCGCGCACGCCGATGCCGTACTCGGCGGAGAGCGCGGCGGCGAAGTGGGAGCTGTTCCATCCTTCGACGACGAAGGAGAGCACGCCGACGCGGGGGGCGTCGTCGCCGAAGAGGGAGAGGACGCGCACCTGCGGCACCCGGGCGAGCCCCTCGCGCACCTTCCCGATGAGGTACTCCTCGCGGGCGACCAGCGTGTCGAACCCGGCCTCGGTGAGCGCCTTGCAGGCGGAGGCGATCGCGTAGGCGCCGATGACGTTGGGCGACCCGGCCTCGTGCCGCGCGGCGCTGTCGTGCCACTCCACGTCCACGCCGCCGTCGGCCCGCCGGGTGACCCTGCGGCTCGCGCCGCCACCGGCGAGGTACGGCTCCGCCTCGCGCAGCCAGTCGGCCCGGCCGGCCAGCACGCCGGCACCGAACGGGGCGTACAGCTTGTGCCCGGAGAAGGCGACCCAGTCCACGTCCAGGTCGGCCACGGACACGGGATGGTGCGGGGCGAGCTGGGCGGCGTCGAGCACGATCCGCGCACCGTGCGCGTGCGCGGCGGCGGCCAGTTCACGCACCGGCCACAGCTCGCCGGTGACGTTGGAGGCGCCGGTGACGCAGACCAGGGCCGGCCCGTAGGGCTCGCGGGCGACGAGGGCGCGCTCCAGGGTCTCGACGGCCTGGGCGGGGGTGCGCGGGGCGTCGAGGAAGGTGACGTCGGCGTCCCTCCAGGGCAGCAGCGAGGCGTGGTGCTCGGTCTCGAAGACGAAGACCCGGCAGTCGGCGGGCAGCGCCGCGGCGAGCAGGTTGAGCGAGTCGGTGGTGGACCTGGTGAACACGACCTGGTCCCCTTCCCGGCAGCCGAGGAACTCCGCGACGGCCTTCCGGGCGTTCTCGAACAGGTCGGTCGACAGCTGCGACAGGTATCCGGCGCCCCGGTGCACGCTGCCGTAGTAGGGGGCGTAGGCCGCCACGTCGTCCCAGACCCGCTGGAGCGCGGGCGCGCTGGCGGCGTAGTCGAGCGCGGCGTAGGTGACCTCGCCGCCGGTGACGAGCGGGACGGTGACATCTCCGCCCAGGACGGGCAGCGGAGGACAAACGGACTGGTCGGCGGCAAGGGTGGGGACGGACATGGGCGCACTCCCGTGGCGTGAAGGCAGGCGGCGTCACCACGCGGACCGCGCGGGGCCGGGCGTGGGTGCAGCCGAGAAGGCGGGGAAAGGAGGGTGCGGAGGCGAGGCACCGCTTCAGGGTGTCGGGCCGGTCCGAAGGACAGGCCCTATCGCATTCGCTGGTTCACGGGAGACTCCCTCGAGTGGCCCAGGACCCCTGGCCCCACACTTCCGAGAGCGTGCGAGGGGTCCGCGCTTGCCGTGAACCCTGCTGTCCACGGCCTGGTCTTCACCCGGGGCACCCCGCCACGGACGGAGGGTTGCCGGACAGTCGGCCGGGGCCTGATGACTGTCACTCATGACCTGCCAAGGAACGTACGGGAAAAGATCGGCGTCCCGCAACCCGGGTCCGGATCGCGGGACGCTCGTCGCACGGGAAGGCCGTTACGCGTTGCTCGCGGCCACCCAGCGGTCGAGGGCGCGCTTGGCGGCGCCCGAGTCGATCGCCTCGGCGGCCCGGTCCATGCCGGCCCGGAGCTGCTCGGCGAGCGGCGCCTCGCCGGGCTCCAGGGCGACCAGGGCCGCCGCCGAGTTCAGCAGCACCGCGTCCCGTACCGGGCCCGTCTCGCCGGCCAGCAGGCGGCGGGCGACGTCGGCGTTGTAGGAGGCGTCGGCGCCGCGCAGCGCCTCGACCGGCACCAGTTCGAGGCCGACGTCCCGCGGGTCGAAGGTCTCCTCGGTGACCCGGCCGTCCCGCACGATCCAGACCCGGGAGGTGGCGGTCGTGGTCAGCTCGTCGAGGCCGTCGTCGCCGCGGAACACCAGGGACGAGTGGCCGCGCTCGGCGAAGACACCGGCGATGATCGGTGCCATCCGGGCGTGGGCGACCCCGACCGCCTGGGACTTCACCCTGGCCGGGTTGGTCAGCGGGCCCAGGAAGTTGAACACCGTGCGGATGCCCAGCTGGCCGCGCGCCGACGCCACGTGGCGCAGCGACGGGTGGAACTTCACGGCGAAGCAGAAGGTGATGCCGGCCTCCTCGGCGACCTCCGCGACCCGTTTCGGCGTGAGCTCCAGGTTGACCCCGAGCTTCTCCAGGACGTCGGAGGCCCCGGAAGCCGAGGAGGCGGCCCGGTTGCCGTGCTTGACGACCTTGGCGCCCGTGCCGGCCACGACGATCGCCGACATGGTGGAGATGTTGACCGTCTTGGCGCCGTCGCCGCCCGTGCCGACGATGTCGACGGTCTCCCCCGGCACCTCGATCACGTTGGCGTGGGCGTACATGGTGCGGACCAGGCCGGAGATCTCCTCGACGGTCTCGCCCTTGAACCTCAGGCCCACCGCGAAGCCGGCGATCTGGGCGTCGGTCGCCTCGCCGCGCATGATCACGTCCAGCGCCCAGGCCGTGTCGTCCGCGGACAGGTCGCGGCCGTCCAGCAGTCCGTTCAGCAGGGCGGGCCAGGAGCGGCCCGCCGCGGTGTCGCCTCCAGCGGGAGTCACAGCGCTCATGAGCCGCTCCTGAATCGTGTGTGTCGTGGAAAGGGAGTGTGGTCCCACCCTATCCAGCCCCGGGCACGGCGAAGGGCCCCGTCCGAGGAACGGACGGGGCCCTTCGCCGTGGTGTGGCGACGCTGGAGGGTCAGTGGTGGCCGTGGCCGCTCGTGATCTCCTTGTACTCCTCGACGGTCGGCTTCGGAATCTGCGACTCCTCGCCGTAGTAGGCCTCGCTGAGCTTGGCGCGGAGCTTCTCGGTGGTCTTCACCTTGCGCTCGACGCCGTTCTCGTCGACCGTCGGGCCGATCTCGGCCGGCTTGTACTGCTCGTGCGCCGTGAGCGTGTGCAGCTGCTCCTGGCTGAGCGGCTCGTGCACCTCGATGAACTCACCGTGCGGCAGGCGCTTGATGATGCCGGACTCGCGGCCGTGCAGCACCTTCTCCTTGTCCCGGCGCTGGAGGCCGAGGCAGATCCGCTTGGTGACGACGAACGCGATGACCGGTCCGACGAAGAACCCGATCCGCACGAACCACGTGACCGCGTTGATCGACAGGTGGAAGTGGGTGGCGACGATGTCGTTGCCGCCGCCGATCAGCATGATCATGTAGGCGGTGACCCAGGCCACACCGAACGCCGTCCGGGTCGGGGCGTTGCGCGGCCGGTCCAGGATGTGGTGCTCGCGCTTGTCCCCGGTCACCCAGGACTCGATGAACGGGTACACCGCGATCAACGCGAGGAAGATCCCGAAGATCACGAGCGGGATGAAGACGCCCAGGACCAGCGTGTGACCCCAGAAGTTGATCTCCCAGCCCGGCATGGCGCGGACCAGGCCCTCGGCGAAGCCCATGTACCAGTCGGGCTGGGCGCCGGTGGAGACCATGTCCGGCCGGTAGGGGCCGATGGACCAGATCGGGTTGACCGACGCGATGCCGGCGATGGCCGCGATGACACCGAAGACCAGGAAGAAGAAGCCTCCGGCCTTGGCCATGTACACCGGCAGCAGCGGCATGCCGACGACGTTCTTGTTGGTCTTGCCGGGACCCGCGAACTGCGTGTGCTTGTGGTAGAAGACCAGGATCAGGTGGCCGACCACGAGCCCGAGCATGATGCCCGGCAGCAGCAGGATGTGGATCGAGTAGAACCGGGCGACGAAGTCGGTCCCGGGGAACTCCCCGCCGAACAGGAACATCGAGATGTACGTACCGACGATCGGCACGGACAGGATCGCGCCCTGCGTGAAGCGGACACCGGTGCCGGAGAGCAGGTCGTCCGGGAGCGAGTAGCCGGTGAAACCGGTGAACATGCCCAGGACGAACAGCAGGAAGCCGAACAGCCAGTTGATCTCGCGCGGCTTGCGGAACGCGCCGGTGAAGAAGACGCGCATCATGTGCACGAACATGCCGGCGAGGAAGATGATCGCCGCCCAGTGGTGGATCTGCCGGATCAGCAGACCGCCGCGCACCTCGAAGCTGATGTCGAGCGTCGACTTGTACGCCTCGCTCATCAGCTGTCCCTGCATCGGGACGTACGCGCCGTGGTACTCCACCTCGTTCATCGACGGGTGGAAGAACAGCGTCAGGTACACACCCGTGAGGATGATGATGATGAAGCTGTAGAGGCAGATCTCACCGAGCATGAAGGACCAGTGGTCCGGGAAGATCTTGCGCATGTTGGCCTTGGCCAGGGAGTAGATCCCGAGCCGGCCGTCGGCCCAGTCGGCGACACGTTCGCCGGCCGGGGCCTTTCCGCGCGATCGGCCCGCCGTGGCGCCGGCGGACGGGTTCGGGTTGCTCGCTGCAGTACTCATCCGCGCTCCCAGAATGCAGGACCGACGGGCTCCTCGAAGTCGCTGAGCGCTTCGAGATAGCCCTCGTCGTTCACGCCGATCCGCAGCTGCGGCAGGGGGTGGCCGGCGGGACCGAAGATCACCCGGGCACCGTCGGCAAGGTCGAAGGTGGACTGGTGGCACGGGCACAGCGCGTGGTGCGTCTGCTGCTCGTACAGGGAGATCGGGCACCCGACGTGGGTGCAGATCTTCGAGTACGCCACGACGCCCTCGTGCGACCACTCGAGCTCGCGCTTGTCCTTGATGGCCTCCGGCTCCAGCCGGATGATCATCAGGGCGGCCTTGGCGATCTCGTTCTGGAAACCGTGGTCGTGCTCCTCCAGGCCCTCGGGCTTGGCGAAGGTGAGGGAACCGACCGCGATGTCCGACGGGCGCATCGGCTCGTTGGTGTTCATGTTGACGAGCAGCTTGCCCTTGGACCACAGCGTGTGGCGGAGCTTCGTCCCGGGCAGCGGGCCGAGGTCGCGCAGCAGGACGACGCCGGAGAGCGGCACCAGCGTCAGTGCCCCGAACATCGTGTTGCGGATCAGCTTGCGCCGGCCGATCACCGACTCCTTGGCACCCTGCTTGAAGTCCGCGTGGACCTTCGCGCGGACCTCGGGCGAGGCCTCGATCGGGTGCCGCTCGTCGGCGACCTCCTCGTCGGACATCAGGGTGCGCGCCCAGTGGACGGCGCCCGCGCCGATGGCGAACAGCGCCACGCCCAGGGTCAGGCCCAGCGCGAGGTTCATCGCGTTGATGTGCCCGAGCGGCCAGACGTAGATCGACTTGTCGTGCGGGATCGCCACGAACGAGGCGATGAAGCCGATGGTGGCCAGCATCGACAGCGTGAACAGCAGGGCGACCGTGCGCTCGGACCGCTTGGCGGCCCGCTCGTCGATGTCCTGGATCCGGTGCTCGTGGGGCGGCAGCCCCGGGTCCGCGAACGGGTGCTTCTCGTCCGCGGGCTTCGGCGCGCCGTGCGCGCCGCCCTGCTCGGCCGGCAGGTTCTCTTCTGGGATGTCTTGGCTACTCATGACTTCTTGGCCTTTGCGGTCCGGGCGGCGACCCACACGGCGACGGCGATGCAGCCGCCGAGGCCGAAGATCCAGCCGAAGAGGCCCTCACTGACGGGCCCGAGGCCGCCCAGCGAGAGGCCGCCGGGGTCCACGGTCTCGTCCGAGTTGACCGCGTGCAGGTAGGCGATGATGTCCTTCTTGTTCTGCTCGGTCAGCGTGCTGTCCGGGAAGGAAGGCATGTTCTGCGGGCCGGTCTGCATGGCCTCGTAGATGTGCTTCGGGTCGACGTCCTCGAGGGTCGGCGCGTACTTGCCGTGCGTCAGCGCGCCGCCCTTGCCGGTGAAGTTGTGGCACTGCGCGCAGTTGTTGCGGAACAGCTCACCGCCCTTGGCGCTGTCCGCGCCCTCCGGGCCGTACTTCTCCTGCGACGGGACCGCCGGACCGGCACCCAGCGAGGCGACGTAGGCCGCCAGCTGGTCGATCTCCGCCTGGGAGTAGATCACCTTCTTGCGCGGAACCTGGGCGCCGGGCTGCTGGGCCGGCATACGGCCGGTGCCCACCTGGAAGTCGACGGCGGCGGCGCCGACTCCGACCAGGCTCGGACCGTCGGTGGTGCCCTGACCTCCGGTGCCGTGGCAACTGGCACAGCCGACGGCGTAGAGCTTCTTGCCCTCGTCGATGGCGAGGGACTGGGCGGTTTCATCGGCCTGCGCCTTGCTCGCGGGTGCGAACGCGGCGTACAGCCCCCCTGTGCATGCCAGCGCGAGGAGTAGGACGACGAGCGCCGCCAGCGGATGGCGTCGTCGTGCGGAGAGCTTTTTCACGGATTACCCCGGTGTCAGGATTTTCTGCGTCGATGCTTCGGGTATTGCGCGGGTGCGTGCCGCGACTACTTGATCATGTAGATCGTGGCGAAGAGGCCGATCCAGACGACATCGACGAAGTGCCAGTAGTAGGACACGACGATGGCGGCGGTCGCCTGCTCGTGGGTGAACCTCCGGGCCGCGTAGGTGCGGCCGAGGACCAGCAGGAAGGCGATGAGTCCGCCCGTCACGTGCAGTCCGTGGAAGCCGGTGGTCAGGTAGAACACCGAGCCGTACGGGTCCGACGAGAGCGAGAGGCCCTCGTGCTTGACCAGTTCGGTGTACTCGAACACCTGACCGCCGATGAAGATCGCACCCATCACGAAGGTGACGATGAACCACATCCGGAGCTTCTTCACGTCACCGCGCTCGGCCGCGAACACGCCGAGCTGGCAGGTGAGGGAGGAGAGCACCAGGATCGTGGTGTTCGTCGCGGAGAACGGGAAGTTCAACGCGTCGGCCTTCTCGGACCAGAAGTCCGGGCCGGTCACCGATCGCAGGGTGAAGTACATCGCGAAGAGGGCCGCGAAGAACATCAGCTCGGAACTCAACCAGATGATGGTTCCGACGCTGGTGAGGTTCGGCCGGTTGACCGACGGGTGCGCGTGCCCGGTTTCTACTGTCGTTGCTGTCGCCACGACCGACATTATGTCGGTCGCTTATCCCGCCCTCACCCCGGGGGGTGCCGTTCGGAGTGTCCGCACCGTCTGTACTGCCCGTATGGCCCATCGAAGGGCCCCTCGAAGCCGTGTCCGAACCAGTGTTGACGAGGTGTCCGAGGGAGTAGCATCCGGCGCGACGGGCTACGACTGTTTCACTGCGTATCGGAGGAAGCATGCAGCCGACCGCCACGGTGCTGGTCTACAGCGACGACTCCAACACCCGCGAACAGGTGCGGCTGGCGACCGGCCGCCGGCCCGCTCCGGACGTGCCCGTCGTCGAGTTCGTGGAGTGCGCCACCCCGGCCGCCGCGATCAGGGAGCTGGACAAGGGCGGGATCGACGTCTGCGTCCTGGACGGCGAGGCGGTGCCCATGGGGGGCATGGGCCTGTGCCGTCAGATCAAGGACGAGATCTTCCGGTGTCCGCCGGTGCTGCTGCTCATCGCGCGCCCGCAGGACGCGTGGCTGGCGACGTGGAGCCGCGCGGAGGCGGCTGTGACGCTGCCGGTGGAGCCGGTGGAGTTCGCGGGCGCGCTGGCCGCGCTGCTGCGGCAGAAGAGGCTGCAGGGCGTCTGAGGGCACCTGGGGCGCCCCTCGGGGCGCCTACACCGCCGTCGGTCGCAGCCTCGCCGCCTCCTGGGCGTCCGTGGCGTTCGGGTTGCCACCCGTAAGGGCGCTGCCCGTACGCCATTCGGTCCAGTCCAGGTTCCAGTCGCCGAAGCCGTTGCCGAAGGGTTCCATCGTCTCGCCGGCGGAGTTGACGACCTCGACGAGGTCGCCCTTCTGGACGGTGTCGAAGAACCACTCCGCGCCGGCGGTGCTCATGCCCACGCAGCCGTGGCTGACGTTGGCGGAGCCCTGGGAGCCGACGGACCAGGGGGCGGCGTGCACGTACTCGCCGCTCCAGGTGACCCGGGTGGCGAAGTACACGGGCAGGTCGTACGACTCCGAGGAGCCCTCGGCGATGCCGACGGTGCTGCTGCGCATGCGTACGAAGGGTTCCTTGCCCAGGACCACCTTGACGCCGTTGCGGGTCTCGAAGCCGGGCTTGCCGGCGGTGACGGGGATCTGCCTGATCTCCTCGCCGTCCCGGTACACCGTCAGCGTGTGCGCGGCGGCGTCGGTGACGGCCACGACGTGGTCGTCCGTGGTGATGGTGAGGGGCTTCGCGGTGCCGCCCCACATCCGGTCGCCGACCTTGATGCCGTCGAGGGTGCTGCTGACCTGGACGGTGGCGTGGGCGGGCCAGTACTCCTCGGGCCGGTAGTGGAGCTTCTTGTCGTCCACCCAGTGCCAGGCGCCCTCCACGGCGGGCGTGGACCGCACCTTCAGGGCGCGTTCCACTATGGCCCGCTGGGCCGGGTCCGCGACCGGTTGGCTCAGTTCCGCGGTGACGGGCTGCCCGACGCCGTACGAGCCCGCCTCGGGTCCGAAGGAGATGTCCAGGGTCTTCTTGGTGGTGGGCCGGCCGGTCTCGAAGGTGAGGACCTTGCGGCCGGGCGCGCCGTCGCCGTCCTCGGTGCTGACCCGCACCGTGTAGCGGGCGCCCGCGGCCAGCGGGGAGGTGCTGTGCCAGCGGGCTCCGTCGGCGGAGAGTTCGCCCGCGACGTGGCGGCCCGCCGCGTCCATGGCCGTGACGTCCGTGATGCGCCCGTCGGCGCCCTCGGCGACGACCTCCAGGGGCTGGTCCGGGTCGGCCTTCTTCCCGGCCTCCGTGGGGCCGTTGAAGGAGATCTGGCCGGCCGCGTCGTACGGCGCGGCGGACAGCGGGTTGTCGTCGCCGCCGGTGCAGGCGGTGACGCCCGCGCCGAGGGCGATCACCAGCAGGGTGCAGCCGACGACCGTACGCCCCCGCGCCTGGAAGTGAACCGTGTTGCTCATGTCCTCACGCTAGGGAGCGACGTCAACGGCGGCACGGCGGGTAAGCCGGACGAGTGAGGACGGTGCGGCAGACGAAGGGGCCCGGACGCTCCTTGCGGAGTGTCCGGGCCCCTCGGCGCTCGGCGCGTGCTACTGGGTGCGGTTCTCACCGCGGTAGTACTCGAAGACCCAGCCGAACAGGCCGATCAGCAGGATCGGTGCCGAGAAGTACACGAGCCACCAGCCGACCGCGATGCCCAGGAAGGCGAACGCTCCGCCGATCCCGAGCGCCAGCGGCTGCCAGCTGTGCGGGCTGAAGAACCCGACCTCGCCGGCGTCGTCCGCGACGTCCGCTTCCTTGTCGTCCTGGGCACCCGCGTCGACCCGCCTGGCCGTGAAGGCCAGGTAGAAGCCGATCATGATGGCCAGGCCGAAGGCCAGGAAGAGGGCCGTGGTGCCGGCCGGCTCCTTCGACCAGTAGCCGTAGACGATCGCGACGGCCAGGATGAAGACGCTCAGCCAGATGAAGAGCTTGCCCTGGATCTTCACTTCCCGGCCTCCTTGCCGCCGGCGAGGGCCTTCTCCCCGTGACCGACGTTCTCGAGCTGGTCGAGCGCGGCGACCTCGGGGTGGTGCAGGTCGAAGGCGGGGGATTCACTGCGGATGCGCGGCAGCGTGAGGAAGTTGTGCCGCGGCGGCGGGCAGGAGGTCGCCCACTCCAGCGAACGGCCGTAGCCCCACGGGTCGTCCACGTTGACCGGCTTGCCGTACTTGGCCGTCTTCCAGATGTTGTAGAAGAACGGCAGCAGCGACATGCCGAGCAGGAACGAGCTGATCGTCGAGATCGTGTTCAGGGCGGTGAAGCCGTCGGCCGCCAGGTAGTCGGCGTACCGGCGCGGCATGCCCTCGGCGCCCAGCCAGTGCTGGACCAGGAAGGTGCCGTGGAAGCCGATGAACAGCGTCCAGAAGGTGATCTTGCCCAGGCGCTCGTCCAGCAGCTTGCCGGTGAACTTCGGCCACCAGAAGTGGAAGCCGGCGAACATCGCGAACACCACGGTGCCGAACACCACGTAGTGGAAGTGCGCCACCACGAAGTACGAGTCCGAGACGTGGAAGTCCAGCGGCGGCGAGGCCAGGATGACACCGGTCAGACCACCGAAGAGGAAGGTGATCAGGAAGCCGGTGGACCAGAGCATCGGTGTCTCGAAGGACAACGAGCCCTTCCACATGGTGCCGATCCAGTTGAAGAACTTCACACCGGTCGGGACCGCGATCAGGAAGGTCATGAAGGAGAAGAACGGCAACAGCACGCCGCCCGTGACGTACATGTGGTGGGCCCACACCGTCACCGACAGACCGGCGATCGCGATCGTCGCGGCGATCAGACCCATGTAGCCGAAGATCGGCTTGCGGGAGAAGACCGGGATGATCTCACTGACGATGCCGAAGAACGGCAACGCGATGATGTACACCTCTGGATGCCCGAAGAACCAGAACAGGTGTTGCCACAGCAACGCTCCGCCGTTGGCCGAGTCGAAGATGTGCGCACCGAACTTGCGGTCCGCCTCCAGGGCGAACAGGGCCGCGGCCAGCACCGGGAAGGCGAGCAGGACCAGCACACCGGTCAGCAGCACGTTCCAGGTGAAGATCGGCATGCGGAACATGGTCATGCCGGGCGCGCGCATGCAGATGATCGTGGTGATGAAGTTGACCGAGCCGAGGATGGTGCCGAAGCCGGAGAAGGCCAGGCCCATGATCCACAGGTCACCGCCGATGCCCGGCGAGTGCACCGCGTCGGACAGCGGGGAGTAGGCGAACCAGCCGAAGTCGGCCGCGCCCTGCGGGGTCAGGAAGCCGCCCACCGCGATGAGCGAGCCGAACAGGTACAGCCAGTAGGCGAACATGTTCAGCCGGGGGAAGGCCACGTCCGGCGCGCCGATCTGCAGCGGCATGATCCAGTTCGCGAAGCCGGAGAACAGCGGCGTCGCGAACATCAGCAGCATGATCGTGCCGTGCATCGTGAACGACTGGTTGAACTGCTCGTTCGACATGATCTGCAGGCCCGGACGGGCCAGCTCGGCGCGCATGAGCAGCGCCATCACGCCGCCGATCACGAAGAACGCGAACGACGTCACCAGATACAGCGTGCCGATCGTCTTGTGGTCGGTGGTCGTCAGCCACTTGACCACGATCTCGCCACGCCTCTGGCGCCGGACCGGCAGCTCGTCCTGGTAGTGGGACCCTGCTGCCGCGGCACCCTGGGGTTCGTTGAGGATGCTCACAGGTTGTTCGTCTCCCGGTTCTTCTCGTGGCTCGTCTGCGCGATGCCCGCGGGAACGTAACCGGTCTGCCCCTTCTTCGCGAGGTCCTGGAGGTGCTGCTCGTAGCGCTCCGGGGAGACGACCTTCACGTTGAACAGCATCCGGGAGTGGTCCACGCCGCACAGCTCGGCGCACTTGCCCATGAAGGTGCCCTCCCTGTTGGGGGTCACCTCGAAGGCGTTGGTGTGGCCCGGAATGACGTCCTGCTTCATGAGGAACGGCACCACCCAGAAGGAGTGGATGACGTCACGCGAGGTCAGGACGAAGCGGACCTTCTTGCCCTTGGGGAGCCAGAGGGTCGGACCCGGGTTGTTGTTCTGCGGGTTCCGCGTGCCCGGGACACCGCAGTCGTAGACGCCGCCGGCGTTCGCCGGGAAGTCGTCCTTGAACCGGTCCGGGATGGCGGCCAGTTCCTTGGAGGTCTTGGCGTCGCCGGTGGAACCTTCGACGTTCTCGACGTGGTTGAAGCACCAGCTCCACTGGAAGCCGACCACGTTGACCGTGACGTCGGGCTTCTTCTCCAGGCTCATGAGTTCGGACTCGTCACGGGCGGTGAAGTAGAACAGCACCGAGACGATGACGAGCGGAACGATGGTGTACAGCGCCTCGATGGGCAGGTTGTACCTGTTCTGCGGAGGAACCTCGACCTTGGTCCGGCTGCGCCGGTGGAAGAAGACACTCCACAGGATCAGGCCCCACACCAGCACGCCGGTGGCCAGCGCGGCAGCCCACGATCCCTGCCACAGGGAGAGGATCCGCGGAGCCTCTTCCGTGGTTGGGGTGGGCATGCCGAGGCGGGGGAAGTCCTCGTATGTGCAACCGGTGGCGGTCGCCAGGACCAGGCCCGCGGTCAGTGCCTGCAGCAGCTTCCGCCGCATCGGGCGCCGCGGCGAGCGGTCGGAGCCGTTGGGACTCACGTAGCGCCTTCCCGAGAGTCTCGCCCGCGCTGTTCGGCTGCGGCCTTCTCGCTGGTCGGTCGCCGCCCTGCGTCGGGCAGGGGTTTGATGTTTATGCGGACCAAACCCTAGCCGACGTCCTCCGGGGGGTCGCGGGGAGGGTGGCATACGCGCCGTCGGTCACTCCGAAGGGTGGGACGGGGCCCCCGCGGGGGCCGGTTCCGCAGGTCGCCGGGCGGCTGACGGTCCGTTGTGCTCGTTCGCGCCCACGCGGCCGAGCCGCATGCCGGCGCGGCCCCGCCCCTCCGGGGCGCTCCCCCGCCGGACGTCATAGCGTTGCGGTGTGTCCTACTTCGATGCCGCCTCCGCCGTTCCTCTCCACCCCGTAGCCCGGCAGGCTCTTCAGGCCTCGCTCGACGAAGGGTGGGCCGATCCCGCGCGGCTCTACCGGGAAGGCCGCCGGGCGCGGTTGCTGCTCGACGCGGCCCGGGAGGCGGCGGCCGAGGCGGTGGGGTGCCGGGCGGACGAGCTGGTGTTCACCCCTTCGGGGACGCGGGCGGTGCATGCGGGGATCGCGGGGGCGCTGGCCGGGCGGCGCCGCGTGGGACCCCACCTGATCGTGTCATCCGTCGAACACTCCTCCGTACTGCATGCGGCCGAAGCGCACGAGGCCGGCGGCGGGACGCTCACGCGGGTCGCCGTGGACCGGACGGGGGCGGTGGACCCGGCGGCGTACGCGGCCGCCCTGCGGGGCGACACCGCGCTGGCCTGCCTCCAGTCGGCCAACCACGAGGTGGGCACCGAGCAGCCGGTGGCGGAGGTGGCCGAGGTCTGCCGGGCGGCGGGCGTGCCGCTGCTGGTGGACGCGGCCCAGTCGCTGGGCTGGGGAAAGGTGGCGGGCGACTGGTCGTTGCTCGCGGGCAGCGCGCACAAGTGGGGCGGACCGTCGGGCGTCGGACTGCTCGTCGTGCGCAAGGGCGTGCGGTTCGCGCCGCAAGGGCCCGCGGACGAGCGGGAGTCGGGCCGGGCGCCCGGTTTCGAGAACCTCCCGGCCGTCGTGGCCGCGGCGGCCTCGCTCCGGGCGGTGCGGGCCGAGGCGGCCGAGGAGGCGGCCCGGCTGCGGGAACTGACGGAGCGGATCCGGGCGCGGGTGCCGGCTCTGGTGCCGGACGTGGAGGTGGTCGGCGACCCGGCGCGCCGGCTGCCCGGCGTCGTCACCTTCTCGTGTCTCTATGTCGACGGGGAGACCCTGCTGCACGAGCTGGACCGTGCGGGCTTCTCGGTCTCGTCCGGGTCGTCCTGCACGAGCAGCACCCTGATGCCGAGCCACGTCCTGAAGGCGATGGGGGTGCTCAGCGAGGGCAACGTCCGGGTGTCGCTGCCGCCGGGGACACCGGCCGGGGACGTCGAGCGGTTCCTGGAGGTACTGCCGGGCACGGTGGCCGCCGTGCGGGAGAGGCTGGGGGCGCCGTCCGCCTCCGGCACCGTCCGGGAGGGCGGCGGCGACCTCGTCGTGGACGCGGTCGGCCGGCGCTGCCCCGTCCCGGTGATCGAGCTGGCCAAGGTCATCGGCGACGTGCCCGTGGGGGGCACGGTCCGCGTCCTGTCCGACGACGAGGCGGCCCGTCTGGACATCCCGGCCTGGTGCGAGATGCGGGGGCAGGAGTACGTGGGCGAGGAACCGGCGGACACGGGTGCGGCCTACGTGGTCCGCCGGGTGAGCTGACGCCGGCCGGGGGCGCGGGGCCGGGGCGCGGGGCCGGGGCGCGGGGCCGGGGCGCGGGGCCGGGGCGCGGGGCCGGGGCGCGGGGCCGGGGCGCGGGGCCGGGGCGCGGGGCCGGGG
>NZ_JBVJVN010000003.1:254904-445603 GCF_055603605.1 Streptomyces sp. NPDC037271 | reverse complement strand
AAACGCCCGGTTACATTTCGAACCCGGAAGCTAAGCCTTACAGCGCCGATGGTACTGCAGGGGGGACCCTGTGGGAGAGTAGGACGCCGCCGAACTTCTCTTAGAGCTCTGGCTCTTGGGCATACAGCCCGAGAGCCAGAGCTTTTTTGCGTTGAGGTAAGGTCAGGGAGCATCATTGGCTCGTTTCACCCCAGGAGGCCCCCGCGTGGAGGTCCAGGAGACCCGCGTGCAGACCGACCGGGTCCTCACCATCCCGAACATCCTCAGCATGGCGCGCCTCGCCGGCGTGCCCCTCTTTCTATGGCTGATCCTCAGGCCCGAGTTCGGCGGTCCGCAGAGCGACGGTTGGGCCCTGTTGGTGCTGGCCCTGAGCGGCGTCAGCGACTATCTGGACGGGAAGCTCGCGCGGCGCTGGAACCAGATCAGCAGCCTCGGCCGGCTCCTGGACCCCGCCGCTGACCGGCTTTACATTCTCTCCACCCTGGTGGGCCTCACCTGGCGCGAGATTCTCCCGCTCTGGTTGACCCTTGTACTGCTTGCTCGGGAAGCCGTCCTGCTGGTGATGGTGGGCATCCTTCGGCGACACGGCTATCCGCCACCGCAGGTGAACTTCCTGGGGAAGGCCGCCACCTTCAACCTCATGTACGCCTTCCCCCTGCTTCTGCTGAGCGACGGAAGCGGATGGATCGCGTCACTCGCTGCCGTTTTCGGATGGGCGTTCGCCGGATGGGGTACAACCCTGTATTGGTGGGCAGGTGTTCTCTACGTGGTGCAGGTCCGCCGCTTGGTCCGTGCGGACACCATGGCCGACTGAACCCGCCGATTGTGAGGCCCCCGGCGGCCGGATGGCCCCCACTGGAAAAGTGCGGGACTCTGGACGGGTGAAGTCGGTCAATCCGTCGTCTCTTAGAGGAGGACGCTTCCGACATGAAGGCCGTCGTGATGGCTGGAGGCGAAGGCACACGCCTTCGTCCCATGACCTCGAGCATGCCCAAGCCGCTCCTGCCGGTGGCCAACCGGCCGATCATGGAGCACGTTCTGAGGCTGCTCAAAAGGCATGGGCTCAACGAGACCGTCGTCACCGTCCAGTTCCTGGCCTCGCTGGTCAAGAACTACTTCGGTGACGGCGAAGAGCTCGGAATGGAGCTCACCTATGCCAACGAGGAGAAGCCACTCGGAACCGCCGGGAGCGTCAAGAACGCCGAGGAGGCGTTGAAGGACGATGCCTTCCTCGTTATTTCCGGCGATGCCCTGACCGACTTCGACCTCACCGACCTGATCAATTTCCACAAGGAAAAGGGCGCGCTCGTCACCGTGTGCCTGACGCGCGTTCCCAACCCGCTGGAATTCGGCATCACCATCGTCGACGAAGAGGGCAAGGTCGAACGCTTCCTGGAGAAGCCGACCTGGGGCCAGGTCTTCTCGGACACCGTGAACACCGGTATCTACGTCATGGAACCCGAGGTATTCGACTACGTCGACCCCGACGTGCCCGTGGACTGGTCCGGTGACGTCTTCCCACAGCTGATGAAGGAAGGCAAGCCCGTCTACGGCTACATCGCCGAGGGCTACTGGGAGGACGTGGGCACCCACGAGAGCTATGTGAAGGCCCAGGCCGATGTGCTGGAGCGCAAGGTCGACGTCGACATCGACGGCTTCGAGATCTCGCCCGGCGTATGGGTGGCCGAGGGCGCCGAGGTGCACCCCGACGCCGTGCTCCGGGGGCCCCTCTACATCGGCGACTACGCCAAGGTCGAGGCCGGCGCCGAAATCCGGGAACACACGGTCATCGGATCCAACGTCGTCGTGAAGAGCGGCGCCTTCCTGCACAAGGCCGTCGTGGCAGACAACGTCTACGTCGGGCCCCACAGCAACCTCCGAGGCTGCGTCGTCGGCAAGAACACCGACATCATGCGCGCCGCGCGGATCGAGGACGGCGCGGTCATCGGTGACGAGTGCCTGGTCGGTGAAGAATCGATCATCCAGGGCAATGTCCGGGTCTACCCGTTCAAGACCATCGAGGCCGGTGCCTTCGTCAACACCTCGGTCATCTGGGAGTCCCGGGGCCAGGCCCATCTCTTCGGCGCCCGCGGGGTGTCCGGCATCCTGAACGTGGAGATCACGCCGGAACTGGCCGTACGGCTGGCCGGTGCCTACGCGACCACGTTGAAGAAGGGCTCCACCGTCACCACGGCCCGCGACCACTCCCGCGGTGCCCGCGCGCTGAAGCGGGCGGTGATCTCCGCCCTGCAGGCCAGCGCCATCGACGTACGGGACCTGGAGAACGTACCGCTGCCCGTGGCACGGCAGCAGACCGCACGGGGCAGCGCCGGCGGGATCATGATCCGGACCACCCCCGGGGTGCCGGACTCCGTGGACATCATGTTCTTCGACGGACAGGGTGCGGACCTGTCGCAGGGCAGCCAGCGGAAGCTGGACCGGGTGTTCGCACGACAGGAGTACCGGCGTGCGTTCCCCGGAGAGATCGGGGACCTGCACTTCCCGTCCAGCGTGTACGACTCGTACACCGGGTCGCTGCTGCGGAACGTCGACATCACGGGGATCGCCGAATCCGGGCTCAAGGTGGTCGTGGACGCCTCCAACGGCAGTTCGGGACTGGTCCTGCCGAGCCTGCTCGGGAAACTGGGTGTCGACTCGCTGACCATCAATCCCGGCCTCGACGAATCCAGGCCGACCGAATCGGCCGACATGCGGCGCTCGGGTCTGGTGCGTCTCGGGGAGATCGTGGCGTCGTCGCGGGCGGCGTTCGGCGTGCGGTTCGACCCGGTCGGTGAGCGGCTGTCGCTGGTCGACGAGAAGGGCCGCATCATCGAGGACGACCGGGCGCTGCTGGTGATGCTCGACCTGATCGCGGCCGAGCGGCGCAGCGGGCGGGTGGCGCTGCCGGTGACGACCACCAGGATCGCCGAACAGGTGGCGGCGTACCACGGCACCCAGGTCGAGTGGACGACCACCTCTCCCGACGACCTGACACGCGTCGGGGGCGAGGAAGGGGCGATCTTCGGCGGTGACGGCAAGGGCGGCTTCATCGTCCCCGAGTTCAGCAGCGTCTACGACGGTACGGCGGCCTTCGTGCGGCTGATCGGGCTGGTCGCGCGGACGCAGCTCACGCTGAGCCAGATCGACGCGCGGATCCCGCGGGCGCATGTCCTCAAGCGCGATCTGGCCACTCCGTGGGCGGTCAAGGGACTGGTGATGCGGCGGGTCGTCGAAGCGGCCGGAGACCGCTTCGTGGACACCACGGACGGTGTGCGCGTGGTGGAGACCGACGGGCGGTGGGTGATGGTGCTGCCCGACCCCGCCG
Source organism: Streptomyces sp. NPDC037271 (assembly GCF_055603605.1). Lineage (NCBI taxonomy): Bacteria > Bacillati > Actinomycetota > Actinomycetes > Kitasatosporales > Streptomycetaceae > Streptomyces > Streptomyces sp. NPDC037271. The sequence continues at coordinate 442,278 of NZ_JBVJVN010000003.1, read as the reverse complement.
AGGCGGTCACGCATCTGTGGGCCGAGGGCCCCGACGACGCCTCGGCGCAGGCCCTGCTCGACGAGTGGTCCGCGGTGGTGGACAGCGCGGGCCGGTAGGTCACACCGCACACACCGCACGCGTGCGTGCCGGACAAGTGTCCCCCAAGGGGGCCTGTCCGGCACGCCGGTGGGGCCATTCGGAGGTAGTGGCCGTGGCGTGCGACGATGTGCGGCATGCCGCAGCAACCCCCTGTTCGGAGCACATTCACGCGGCCCTCGCGCCCGGACGCGTCCATGTCCTTGCTCACCAACGTCATGGACCACAGCCTCGACGACGGATACGCCGAGGCCGCCGCGCGGAAGAAGACCGAGGGCGTGGGCGGCATGCCCAAGACCCTCCGTGCCAAGCTCGGACTGGCCGCCGGCCTGGTGCTCGCGGCGCTGGTGGTAACGGTCGGTGCGGCCCAGGCGCGCGTCGCGGCTCCCGCCGTCGCCAAGGAGCGCGAAGAGCTCATCGACCGTATCGAGGGGGAGACCTCTGCCGCCGACAGGCTCGAGGAGAGCGTCGACGAGCTGCGGGCGGACGTGAGCGCGCGACAGCGCGAGGCGCTCGAGAAGAACGGCGACAGTGGCCGTTCCGACCTGATGGGCATCCTGTCGGGCGCGGTCGAGGTGCACGGCCCGGGTGTGAAGCTCGTGGTCGACGACGCCAAGGACGCGAGCGCGGGCGGTGACGGGCAGCCGCGCGGCACCTCCGGGTTCTCCGACACGGGCCGGGTGCGTGACCGGGACATGCAGCGCGTCGTCAACGGGCTGTGGGAGTCGGGCGCCGAGGCGGTCTCCATCAACGGACAGCGCCTGACAGCACTGTCGGCGATCAGGGCCGCCGGTGACGCGATACTGGTCGACAACAGGCCGCTGGTGCCGCCGTACACGGTGCTTGCGGTCGGGGACGGCGAGCGGCTCAGTACCCGTTTCCAGGACAGTGCCGACGGACTGTACCTGCATGCCCTGCAGGAGAACTACGGCATCCGGACGGCCGTCTCCGCGGTGGACGACCTCAAGCTGCCGGCCGCAACAAGTGTGATCGTACGTACAGCACAGCCGATAACCGAGAAGGGCACATCGTGATCGCCGTACTGGGCCTCGTCGTGGGAGTCGTGGCCGGCCTCTTGGTCCGGCCCGAGGTGCCGGCGGCCGTCGAGCCTTACCTGCCGATCGCCGTCGTGGCGGCGCTCGACGCCGTGTTCGGCGGCCTGCGGGCCATGCTCGACGGCATCTTCGACGACAAGGTCTTCGTGGTGTCGTTCCTGTCGAACGTGGTCGTGGCCGCACTGATCGTGTTCCTGGGCGACAAGTTGGGCGTCGGGGCCCAGCTGTCCACCGGTGTGGTGGTCGTCCTCGGCATCCGCATCTTCTCCAACGCCGCGGCGATCCGACGCCACGTCTTCCGGGCGTGAGGCCGATGAGCGACCGCGACGCGCAGGCCGCGAACAAGCTGCGCAAGGAGCTGCCCGACGAGGTGCCGCCGTCGGCGCCCCCGGCCGCCGACGTCCCGGACGGGAAGCCGCCGGAGCGGGAGGCCGGGCCGCAGCCCGGGGTGACCGGTAGGCAGCGGCTCGTCAAGGGGCTGTGGCCGCCGCGCCTCACCCGGGCCCAACTCATCGTCGCCCTGCTCCTGTTCGGCCTCGGTTTCGGCCTGGCCGTCCAGGTGGCGTCGAACAGCGAGGGCGACAGCGCGCTGCGTGGCGCCCGGCAGGAAGATCTGGTCCGCATCCTCGATGAACTGGACGACCGGACTCAGCGTCTTGAAGACGAGAAGCAGGGCCTCGAGAAGCAGCGCGACGAGCTGGAGAACAGCTCCGACCAGGCAGAGGAGGCCCGGAGGCAGACGCTCGAGAAGGAGCGGCAACTGGGCATCCTCGCGGGCACCGTGGCCGCGCAGGGGCCCGGCATCACAGTGACGATCGAGGACACGAAGGGAGCGGTCGAAGCGGACATGCTGCTCGACGCGATCCAGGAACTGCGCGCGGCGGGCGCGGAGGCGATCCAGGTGAACGGCGTGCGGGTCGTCGCCGGCACGTACCTCACCGACTCCGACAAGTCCGTGAGCGTCGACGGGAACAAGATCAACGCGCCCTATCGTTTTCAGGTCATCGGCAAGCCGCAGGACCTCGAACCGGCTCTCAACATTCCTGGAGGCGTGGTGCAGACTCTGGAGAAGGAACAGGCCACCGTTACTGTTGAGCGGTCCGGCAAGATCGTCGTGGACGCCTTGCGAGTGGCGAAGCGGCCTGACTACGCTCGGTCGTCCTCCGAGTGAACCGGCGGTGCATGGGCGGCGTCCGGCGAGGGCATGAGGTTGCGGGGGGTCGGCGCACCGATTGGGTGGTGCGTGGTGGAAACTGTCTGGTGGAGACGGACGTTGTGAAGGTGTCCGGGTCGGCCAGTACGTTCAGTCAGGGTTCGTCCTGCCCCACGGGCGGGTCTGTTTCGGTCAAGGGGAATCGCCCGTGAAGTTGTTTGCGAAGTTGTTCGGCAAGAGCGCGCGAGAGGGCAGCGACAACGCGACCGCCCGTCATCGCGCACAGCCTGACGCAGAGGGTCGGCGTCCGATGTACCGGGACCAGGTGGCTGGTCCGGGCGGTGACACGCCGGGTGGTCATGGCGCGCCGTCCGTTGACCCTGCGCAGTCCAGCGGCATAGGTTTCGGGCAGCCCTCGACCTCGGGTACGGGCGGAGGGTTCGGCCCCGGTCCGTACGGGGCGAACGTTCCGGCGGGGCAGCCGCGGCAGGAGGATCCGTCCATGTCGGCCCTGGTGTGTACGAGGTGCGGTAACCGCAACGCGGAGAACAGCCGCTTCTGCTCCAACTGCGGGGCGCCGCTGCGTGCCGGGGCGGTTCCGGAGCGTGCGTCCGAGACGACCTCCACGATCTCCATCTCCGGCCTGGAAGCGTACGACGCGGAGGTCACCGGCCAGACGGCGATGCCGGCGCTCTCTCCCGAGGCGCAGGCGGCCGTCGACGCACTGCCGCTCGGGTCCGCGCTCCTCGTCGTGCGCCGTGGTCCGAACTCCGGCAGCCGTTTCCTGCTCGACGGCGAGCTGACCACCGCCGGGCGTCATCCGCAGAGCGACATCTTCCTGGACGACGTGACGGTCTCGCGCCGCCACGTGGAGTTCCGTCGCAGTCCGGACGGCTCGTTCACGGTGGCCGACGTCGGCAGCCTGAACGGCACGTACGTCAACCGTGAGCGAATCGACCAGGTCGCCCTGTCGAACGGTGACGAGGTGCAGATCGGCAAGTACCGGCTGGTCTTCTACGCGAGCCAGCGGGGTTACTGACCGCCCCCGGGCATCCGCCCGGGGAACCTCCAGGGAAGGTCCATGCTTCGAACACCGAGCGGCGGTGCCGGGAACGGCGCCGCCGCCACGGACAGTGGGCTGATGAGCATCGGCACGGTGCTGAACGCACTGCGTGACGAGTTCCCCGACGTCACCATCTCCAAGATCCGTTTCCTGGAGTCGGAGGGCCTCGTGGAGCCGCGGCGGACCCCGGCGGGGTACCGCAAGTTCAGTGCCCACGACGTCGAGCGCCTCGGTCAGGTGCTGCGCATGCAGCGGGACCACTACCTGCCGCTGAAGGTGATCCGCGAGCACCTGGACGCCATGGAACGCGGTGAGGCCGTGCCGCTGCCGACGCTGGCCCGGCAGCGGGACGGGGAGTCCGTGCCGGAGACCGCCGAGGGACCAGTGGCGGCCCGGATCGGGCGGGACGAGCTGCTCGCCGCGGCCGGGATCGGCGAGCAGGAGCTGAAGGAGTGGGAGTCGTACGGGCTCCTCGCCCCGCTGCCCGACGGGGGGTACGACGCCGAGGTGGTCACCGTGGCGTCGCTGGTGGTCCAGCTGGGGAAGTTCGGGATCGAGCCGCGGCACCTGCGGGTGATGAAGGCCGCCGCGGACCGGGAGGCCGGGCTCGTGGACCAGGTGGTGGCGCCGCTGAAGCGCCACCGCAACCCCCAGACCAGGGCACACGCGGAAGCCCGCACCAAGGAGCTGGCCGGGCTCGCGGTGAGGCTGCACGCGGCACTGGTGCAGTCCGCCCTCGGCGTGCGGCTGCCCTGAAGCCGGCCTGCTCGGGAACCCGGAACGCCCACCCGATCCCGGCCCGACTACCCAAATGTCCCGGGCACGGCCTAGGGTTGCTGTGTGAACGAGCTCGATGTCGTAGGTGTCCGGGTCGAGATGCCCTCCAACCAACCGATCGTGCTGCTGCGCGAGGTGGGAGGCGACCGCTACCTCCCCATCTGGATCGGGCCGGGGGAGGCGACGGCGATCGCCTTCGCCCAGCAGGGCATGGCCCCCGCACGCCCGCTGACCCACGACCTTTTCAAGGACGTGCTGGAAGCCGTCGGCCAGGACCTCACCGAAGTGCGCATCACCGACCTGCGGGACGGGGTCTTCTACGCCGAGCTGGTCTTCGCGAGCGGGGTCGAGGTGAGTGCCAGGCCGTCCGACGCCATAGCGCTGGCCCTTCGCACCGGAACACCGATCTTCGGCAGTGACACGGTGCTCGACGACGCCGGTATCGCCATCCCGGACGAGCAGGAGGACGAGGTCGAGAAGTTCCGCGAGTTCCTCGACCAGATCTCGCCCGAGGACTTCGGGACCAGCAACCAGTGAGGCGCGAGGGCCGAGGCGTTCCAGGGCGCCCGTGCGGCCCTCCACCGGGCACATTCGGCTAGCCTTTCCCCGCGGTGGGGCACGTGAAACCACTCGTAGGGTGATTATCACTCGGCGTGCCGAGTGTGGCGATCGTTGACGCACCCGTGGTGACTGCCTACCGTCGAGGAGGCAGGTCAAGGACGGAGGTCGGCGTGAGAATCAGCGGCGACGGTACGGCTGGGGGTGGCCCCGGGCACAGCCTTGGGGCAAGCGGTCCGTACCCTCCCCCGAAATCCCGGCTCCGCGCGGGCGGGGGGTATCCCCAACACGGTGGCGCGGCCGAGGGCGTTCCGCAGCGACCGGCTGCCGTGCCGAGCAGCGGAGGGGCGACGTCCATGGCGTCCGAGCAGATCGGCTATCGCGGTCCGACGGCCTGCGCGGCCGCCGGTATCACCTACCGGCAGCTCGACTACTGGGCTCGCACGGGCCTCGTCGAGCCCTCCGTGCGGCCCGCCCACGGGTCCGGGACGCAGCGTCTGTACAGCTTCCGCGACGTGGTCGTGCTGAAGATCGTCAAGCGCTTCCTCGACACTGGGGTGTCACTGCAGAACATTCGCACCGCCGTCCAGCATCTCAGGGAACGCGGCTTTCGTGACCTGGAACGGATGACGCTGATGAGCGACGGCGCCACGGTCTACGAGTGCACCTCGCCCGACGAGGTGCACGCCCTGCTCCAGGGCGGGCAGGGCATCTTCGGCATCGCCGTCGGCGTGGTGTGGCGGGACGTCGAGAGCGCGCTGTCCCAGCTGCACGGGGAGCGGATCGACACGGGGGAGACCCTGGTCGGGCACAATCCGGCGGACGAGCTGGCGCGGCGGCGCAACCGGGCGGTCTGACACCGCCCGCACGCGGGCGGGGCACGGTCGGGCGAGGCGTTGTCAGTGGCGTAGGGCAGCATCGGAGATGTGAGAACCGCGCCCACGATCCTGCATCTCGACATGGATGCCTTCTTCGCCTCGGTGGAGCAGGCGTCCAAGCCGAGTCTGCGCGGGAAGGCCGTGGTCGTGGGCGGCCTCGGGCCACGAGGCGTGGTCGCCACCTGCTCGTACGAGGCGCGGGTCTTCGGCGTGCACTCGGCGATGCCCATGGGCCAGGCCCGGCGGCTGGCACCCAACGCCGCGTACCTCGTCCCGCGCTTCGAGCTCTACCGGTCGATCAGCGAGCAGGTGATGCGGCTGCTGCGGGCGCTGTCGCCCCTGGTGGAGCCGCTGAGCCTGGACGAGGCCTTCGTGGACCTGGAGGCCGGCGGGACGGCCTGGGACGCGGAGTCGGCGCGGCTGGCCGGCGCGAAGCTGCGCACGGACATCCGCACCGTCACCGGCCTCACCGGGTCCGTGGGGCTCGCCGCCTCCAAGATGCTCGCCAAGATCGCCTCCGAGGAGGCCAAACCCGACGGGCTGGTACTGATCCCGCCGGGGACCGAGCGGGCGATGCTGGAGCCGATGACGGTGCGGACGCTGCCCGGTGTGGGCCCGGCCACGGGAGACCACCTGCGGCGGGCCGGGATCACCACGGTCGGCGAGATCGCCGAGGCGGGCGAGGACGAGCTCGTACGGCTGCTGGGCAAGGCGCACGGGCATGCCCTCTACGCCATGGCCCTGGCCCGTGACGAGCGGCCCGTGGTGGCCGAGCGGGAGACCAAGTCGGTGTCCGTCGAGGACACCTACGACGTGGACATCCACGACCGGTTGCGGGTCGGTGTGGAAGTCGGGCGGCTGGCCGACCGGTGCGTACGGAGGCTGCGCGCCTCCGGGCTGTCCGGGCGGACCATCGTGCTCAAGGTACGCAGGTACGACTTCTCCACGCTGACGCGCTCCGAGACCCTCCGGGGGCCCACGGACGACCCGGGTGTGGTGCGGGAGGCCGCGGCCCGGCTGCTGGACTCCGTGGACACCACGGGCGGCGTGCGGCTGCTCGGGGTCGGCGTCAGCGGACTCGCCGACTACACGCAGGAGGACCTCTTCGCGCAGGCGGCGGGGGACCGGGCCGACGAGCTCGCCGAGGAACCCGATCCGGAGCCCGCCGCGGAGCACCGGCCGGCCCCCGCCGAGCGCCGGTGGCCGGCGGGGCACGACGTGCGGCACGCGGAGTACGGGCACGGGTGGGTGCAGGGCAGCGGACTGGGGAGGGTCACCGTGCGGTTCGAGACGCCCTACTCGGAGACCGGCCGGGTACGGACCTTCCCGGTGGACGACCCGGACCTGGCACCGGCGGATCCGCTGCCACTGGTCGCGCCCGTGCCGCGAAGACCCGGGGCGTCCGGGCCGGCGGGCGCGGAGGGCGGCCCGGACCTCGCCGCGGGCACCGACGCGCGGACCGGCCCGGCGGGGCCCGCGTGTCCTGCCGTCGGCCAGGACCTGACGTGACGGCGCCCGCCGACCGGCGCCGGGGAGGGGGACCGAGGGGGCCGGCCGGAAGACGGAAGGGGAGGCGGGGGAGGGTGTCGGCGAGCGTCGGCAGGGCCGGTGGGGTTGCTCCTCGTGTCCTGCGGGCGGCGGAGAGGGCGGTCGGAGCCCGCGTCTGCGCCACGATCCTCCGGATGGGCCCGGGCGGGCAGGGCGCGGTGGGACCGGACCGCCGTCAGCTCTCCTCCTTGCCCTGGCCCGCCAGCCTGCCGAAGTCGTGGTCGGGGAGCGGGGGAGGAGCGGCGACGTCGAGACCGTAGTGGTGGTAGAGCTGGAGTTCCTGTTCCGGCGAGAGATGGCGGCCGACGCCGAAGTCGGGAGCCTCCCTGATCAGAGCCCGGTCGAAGGGCACGCGCAGGGTGCCCTCGACCAGCTCGCTGGGCTCCAGGGGCACGAAGGCGTCCCTGCTGAACAGGCCGGTGCGTATGGCAGCCCACTCGGGGACCCCGGTGGCGTCGTCGAGATAGACCTCGTCGACAGTGCCGATCCGGGTGCCGTTGCGGTCGAACGCCTTGCGGCCGATCAGATTGCGCGGGTCGATGTCGGTACGCACGGGGCCCTCCATTGGGTCGCACTGGGCTCGCACACCAGCCGCCGAATCATCCGTAAGTACTACAAAAGAGCACATATGGCCGGTCGGCCACTCGAAGTCCGTGCGGCGACCTCGCTGGTACGCTGGCAAACGGCTGCTGACCCCGTGCGGGAGAGTCCTCCGGACACCACCGGAGGCGCCGAAGGAGCAAATCCTCCCCGGAATCTCTCAGGCTCACGTACCGCACGGACGAGGTCACTCTGGAAAGCAGGGCGGGCGTCAACGGCTTCCGCTCTCACCGACGGTGAAAGCCGGGAGAGCCCTCGGGCCCCCGGTGAAGCTCTCAGGTCGAGATGACAGAGGGGGAGGCCGTCCGGGTACCCGCGCCGTGGTGCCCCTCGAAGGTCGTCAGACCAGGAGGCCTCCGCAATGACCGCCCATCGCACTCCGCTCTCCGAGCTCGAACAGTCGGCACCGTTCGAGCAGCGCCACATCGGCCCCGACCAAGAGGCCCGGGCCAAGATGCTCGCGCAGGTCGGCTACGGTTCGCTCGACGAGCTGACGGCCGCCGCGGTGCCGGATGTGATCAAGAACGCCGACGCGCTGGACCTGCCCGGTGCGCGCTCCGAGGCCGAGGTGCTGGCCGAGCTGCGCTCCCTGGCCGACCGCAACCAGGTCCTCGACTCCATGATCGGCCTCGGCTACTACGGCACCTTCACCCCGCCGGTCATCCTGCGCAACGTCATGGAGAACCCGGCCTGGTACACCGCGTACACGCCGTACCAGCCGGAGATCTCCCAGGGACGTCTCGAGGCCCTGCTGAACTTCCAGACCATGGTGGCCGAGCTCACCGGCCTGCCGACCTCCGGTGCCTCGCTGCTCGACGAGGGCACCGCCGCCGCCGAGGCCATGGCGCTCTCCCGGCGCATGGGCAAGAACAAGAAGGGCCTCTTCCTGGTCGACGCGGACGCCCTGCCGCAGACCATCGCCGTGATACGGACCCGCGCCGAGCCGACCGGCGTCGAGGTCGTCGTCGCCGACCTCGGCGAGGGCATCCCGGCCGAGGTCGCGGAGCGGGAGATCAACGGCGTCCTGATCCAGTACCCGGGCGCCTCCGGTGCCGTGCGCGACATCAAGCCGGTGATCGACCGGGCGCACGAGCTCGGCGCCCTCGTCACCGTCGCCGCCGACCTGCTCGCCCTCACGCTGCTCACCTCGCCCGGCGAGCTGGGCGCGGACATCGCCATCGGCACCACGCAGCGCTTCGGTGTGCCGATGGGCTTCGGCGGACCGCACGCCGGCTACATGGCGGTGCACGAGAAGTTCGCGCGCAGCCTGCCCGGCCGCCTGGTCGGCGTCTCCGTGGACGCCGACGGCAACAAGGCCTACCGCCTCGCCCTGCAGACCCGCGAGCAGCACATCCGCCGCGAGAAGGCCACCAGCAACATCTGCACCGCGCAGGTGCTGCTCGCCGTCATGGCCGGCATGTACGCCGTGTACCACGGGCCGGAGGGGCTGCGGGCCGTCGCGCGCCGCACCCACCGGTACGCCACGGTCATCGCCGCGGGTCTCGCGGCCGGCGGTGTCGAGATCGTGCACGGCGCCTACTTCGACACGGTCACCGCGCGGGTGCCGGGCCGGGCCGCCGAGGTCGTCCACGCCGCCCGGGAGAACGGCATCAACCTGCGCCTCGTCGACGCCGACCACGTGTCGTTCGCCTGCGACGAGACCACCACGCGCGCCCAGGTCGGCGGCGTGTGGAACGCCTTCGGCGTCGAGGGCGACATCGAGGCGCTGGACGCGGCGACCGGGGAGACGCTGCCCGAGGCCCGGCTGCGCACCGACGACTTCCTGACCCACCCGGTCTTCCACCAGTACCGCTCCGAGACCGCGATGCTGCGCTACCTGCGCCGCCTCGCGGACCGCGACTACGCGCTGGACCGCGGCATGATCCCGCTGGGCTCCTGCACCATGAAGCTCAACGCGACCACCGAGATGGAGCCGGTGACGTGGCCGGAGTTCGGTGCCCTGCACCCCTTCGCGCCCGCCGCGCAGGCGCAGGGCTACCTCACGCTCATCCGTGAGCTGGAGGAGCGGCTCGCCGAGGTCACCGGGTACGACAAGGTCTCGCTCCAGCCGAACGCCGGGTCGCAGGGCGAGTTCGCCGGCCTGCTCGCCGTACGCGCCTACCACCGCGCCAACGGTGACGAGCAGCGCACCGTCTGCCTCATCCCGTCCTCCGCGCACGGCACCAACGCCGCCAGCGCGGTCATGGCCGGCATGAAGGTCGTCGTCGTCAAGACCGCCGAGGACGGCGAGATCGACGTCGAGGACCTGCGCGCCAAGATCGAGAAGCACCGCGACGAGCTGTCCGTGCTGATGATCACGTACCCCTCCACGCACGGCGTCTTCGAGGAGCACGTCGCCGACATCTGCGCCCGGGTGCACGACGCCGGCGGCCAGGTCTACGTGGACGGCGCCAACCTCAACGCCCTGGTCGGCCTCGCCAAGCCCGGCCACTTCGGCGGCGACGTCTCCCACCTGAACCTGCACAAGACGTTCTGCATCCCGCACGGCGGCGGCGGTCCGGGCGTCGGCCCCGTGGCCGTGCGGTCGCACCTGGCGCCGTACCTGCCCAACCACCCGCTGCAGCCCGCGGCCGGTCCGCAGACGGGCGTCGGCCCGATCTCGGCGGCGCCGTGGGGCTCGGCCGGCATCCTGCCGATCTCGTGGTCGTACGTCCGGCTGATGGGCGGCGAGGGGCTCAAGCGCGCCACGCAGGTGGCCGTGCTGTCCGCCAACTACATCGCCAAGCGCCTGGAGCCGCACTTCCCGGTGCTGTACACCGGCCCGGACGGGCTGGTCGCGCACGAGTGCATCATCGACCTGCGCCCGCTGACCAAGGCGACCGGCGTGAGCGTCGACGACGTCGCCAAGCGGCTGATCGACTACGGCTTCCACGCGCCGACGATGTCGTTCCCGGTGGCCGGCACGCTGATGATCGAGCCGACCGAGTCCGAGGACCTCACCGAGCTGGACCGGTTCTGCGAGGCGATGATCGCCATCCGCGCGGAGATCGAGAAGGTCGGCTCCGGCGCCTGGTCCGCGGACGACAACCCGCTGCGGGGCGCGCCGCACACCGCCGGTGCGCTGGGCGGCGACTGGGACCACGCGTACACGCGCGAGGAGGCCGTCTTCCCGGCCGGGGTGTCCGCCGCCGACAAGTACTGGCCGCCGGTGCGCCGGATCGACCAGGCCTACGGTGACCGGAACCTCGTCTGCTCCTGCCCGCCGCTGGACGCGTACGAGGACTGAGCCGCCCGTAGCAGAGAGGCTCCGTGCAGGCCGGGACGGGCCCCGCACGGAGCCTCTCGCCGTGTCTCACACGGTCGCGAGCGACACCTCCGTCGACTTGACCAGCGCGACGACGGGGGCGCCTACGGACAGGCCCAGGTCGTCGGCGGCCTCTTTGGTGATCGCCGCGGTCAGTTCGGCGCCCTCCACGGCGACCCGCACGGAGGCCATCGCGTCGCCGGTGGTGAGGGCGGTGACCGTGCCGGGCAGCCGGTTGCGGATGGACAGGCCCTCGACACGGCCGGTCGCCACGGACACCTCCGTCGCCTTCACCAGGGCGCGGACGGCCGTGCCCGCGGCGAGGGAGAGGTCCTCGGCGGCGTCCCGGGTGATCGCCGCGGTGAGGTCCTGGCCGCCCATGAGGCGGACCCGGACCGTCGCCATGGCCTCGCCCGGGATGACGGCGGTGACGGTGCCGGGGAGCTGGTTGCGGATGCTCAGGCTCATGGGGGCACCGTAGCCCGGCGGAGGAGTCATGCCGGGTATGCGTGGGTCTGCGTCGCCTTGACCGTCGCCCATACCGGCGCGCCCGGGTGCAGGCCGAGTTCGGCCGCGGCGACCGTGGTGAGGTCGGCGGCGAGCGGGAGTTCGCCGGTGAGGTCCACGCGGATCTGGTCGCCGTGGGTCTCCAGGCCCGCGACCTCGCAGCGCCACAGGTTGCGGGCGCTGGAGCCGGTGGGGCGTCGTCCGTACAGGGTCACGGCGCCCGGTGGGAACGCCACGAAGACCGGGCCGGAGAGGTCCTCGGTGGTGGTGAGGGCGGGACCGGCGTCGAGCCGCACGGTGTGGCCGTCGGCCCGGCCGCGGTAGAGGTTCAGGCCGACCAACTGGGCGATGTAGTCCGTGCGGGGCCGGCGGGCGATGTCGGCGGGGCCGCCCTGCTGGACGACCCTGCCCTGCTCGACGACGACGAGCCGGTCGGCGAGCACCATGGCGTCCAGCGGGTCGTGGGTGACGAGCACGGCGACGGCCTCGAACTCGGTCAGGTGGCGGCGGAGCTGGGCGCGGACCTCCAGGCGGGTCCGGGCGTCCAGTGCCGCGAGGGGCTCGTCCAGGAGCAGCAGCCGGGGGTTGGTGGCCAGGGCGCGGGCGAGTGCGACGCGCTGGGCCTGGCCGCCGGAGAGGCTGCGAGGCTTGGCCCCCGCGTGGTCGGCGAGGCCCATGCGGTCCAGCCAGGCGGCGGCCTGTGCCCGGGCCTGCGCCTTGCCGACGCCCCGGCAGCGCGGCCCGAAGGCCACGTTGTCGAGCGCGGTCAGGTGCGGGAAGAGCAGGTAGTCCTGGAAGACCACGCCGACCGGGCGGGACTCGGGCGGCGTACGGTCCAGGGCGGCACCGTCGAGGCGCAGGTGGCCGTCGGTGAGCGGGGCGAGGCCGGCCAGCGCGCGCAGGGCGGTGGTCTTGCCGGCGCCGTTGGGACCGAGCAGGGCGACGACGTCGCCGGGCGCGGCGGTCAGTGCGACGTCCAGGTGGAAGGTGCCGCGGTCCACGACGAGGCGGGCGTCGAGGCCGGCGCCCGGGGTGCGTCCGCCGGCGGGTTCCGTCGTGGTGGTCGGTTCGTCGGTGCCGGTCATGATGCCCTCATCCAGCGGTCCCGGAGCCCGGCCAGTACGGCGATGGAGACGGCCAGCAGCACCAGGCTGAGGGCGATCGCCGCCGCCGGGTCGTTCTGCAGGGCGAGATACACCGCCAGCGGCATGGTCTGGGTGCGGCCCGGGAAGTTGCCCGCGAACGTGATCGTCGCCCCGAACTCGCCCAGCGCCCGCGCCCACGCCAGGACGGCGCCCGCCGCGATGCCCGGCGCGATCAGCGGCAGCGTGACCCGGCGGAACGCGGTGAAGCGCGACGCGCCCAGCGTCGTGGCGGCCTCCTCGAAGCGCGGGTCGGCGGCGCGCAGGGTGCCCTCCACGCTGATCACCAGGAACGGCATCGCCACGAACGTCTCCGCGAGGATCACACCCGTCGTGGTGAACGGCAGCGTGATCCCGAACCACGCGTCCAGCCACTGCCCGACGACGCCGTTGCGTCCGAACGCCAGCAGGAGCGCCACGCCGCCCACCACCGGGGGCAGCACCAGGGGCAGCGTCACCAGGGCGCGGACGAAGCCCCGGCCGGGGAACTCCGTGCGGGCCAGCAGCCAGGCCAGCGGCACACCGACGACCAGGCTCAGCGCGGTCGCCGACGTGGCGCACAGCAGCGACAGCCGCAGGGCCTGCCACACCTCCGGGCTGGTCAGCTGGTCGGGCAGGCTGCGCCACGGCGCCCGTACCAGCAGGGCGATCAGCGGCAGCAGCAGGAACGCCAGGCCGACGAGGGCGGGTACCAGCAGGGGGACCGGCACCGCGCGGGCGCCGGTCCCGGGCACGTGGGGCTTCTTCACGGCGTGCGGAACCCGGCCCCGGTCAGCACCCGCTGCCCCTCGGCGGACTTCACCATGTCGATGAAGGCCTTCGCCGCGCCGGCGTTGGGAGCCTCCTCGAGGAGGGCGATCGGGTAGTCGTTGACGGCCTCGGCCGACTCGGGGAAGTCCACGCCCGTCACCTTGTCGCCGGCCGCCCTCACATCGGTGCGGTAGACGACGGCGGCGTCGGCCTCCTTCAGTTCGACCTTGGTCAGGGCGGCCTTGACGTCCTGCTCGTACGAGGCGGGGGTGAGCTCCAGGCCGGCGGCCGCCAGCGCCTGCCGAGTCGCGGCGCCGCACGGCACGGACTTGTCGCACAGCACGACCTTGAGGCCGGATTCCGCGAGGTCGTCGAGGGAGGAGATCCTGTCCGGGTTGCCCGGCAGGGTGGCGATCTCCAGTTGGTTGCGCACGAAGGTGGAGGGTGCGCCGGCCGTGGCCCCGGCGTCGGTGACGGTGGCCATCGTCCTCGGACTGGCGGAGGCGAACACGTCCGCGGGGGCGCCGCTGGTGATACTGGCGGCGAGGGTGTCGCTGCCGGCGAAGTTGAAGGTGATCTCGGTGCCCGGGTGCTGCTTCTCGAATGTCTCGCCGAGCGCCGTGAAACTCTCCTTGAGCGAGGCGGCGGCGAAGACGTTGACCTGGCCGGAGACCCTGGAGGACGACGAGGAGCCGGCGGAGTCCGGGCCCGTGTCCGAGCCGGAGGACGACGAGCACGCGCTCAGGGCCAGCAGCGCGGCGGCGGCCGGGAGGGGCGCCCGCAGGGTCCGTCGGATGCGGCGGGTCCTGCGCACGGATCGGGTCGTCACGGGCCACTCCCTCTGCGTGGTCGGGGTTGTCGGGCGCGGGCTTCCGACGGTTCGGCGGCTGGGCTGGACGGCGGCTGGGCTGGACGGCGGCCGAGCCCGTCGGCCTCACCATGACGCCGATCATACTTCCGCATCTGCGAGGGGTAAGTCTCCTGTCGCATCGCATAAGCGAGGCGTGTTCGAGGAAAGGCTGGCATGTGCGTTCGTACGGACGTGAGGCCGGCCGACGGGTCACGTCCTGTCGATATGTACGTTCGTCGACTTCACTCGGGCGGTGGCCTCCACGCCGACCTCCAGACCGAGTTCCTCCACCGCCTCCCGGGTCAGCAGGGAGACGAGCCGGTGCGGTCCCGCCTGGATCTCGACCTGGGCGGCGACGTCGCCGAGCTTGATCGCGGTCACGATCCCCGGGAAGGCGTTGCGGGCCGAGGTGTACGGGGTCTCCCCGTCGGCGCCGTCGGAGCGGGCGAGGTCCACCGAGAACGCGGCCAGGTCGCGCCCGTCGACGAGTCGCCGTCCGCCCTCGTCGCGGTGGGTGGTGAGCCGGCCCGCGTCGGCCCAGCGGCGGGCGGTGTCCGGGCTGACGCCGAGCAGCCGTGCCGCCTGGCCGATCGTGTAGGACTGCATGCCGGTCACGATAGGCCGCGGCAAGGGAACGGTGGACGTGGGGTTGGCCGTTGGGTATGACGCGATATAGCGTTAGTTCGTGGCAGTGGTGGGGTGCTCACCTGGCACCCCGCCCCGGGGAGATCGGGGTGGAGCGATGACGGTGTTGCCCTCGCGAGTCGGCGAGTCGCCCGGCCTCCGGGCCTCGCACGCGGACCGGGACCGGGTCGTGGACGTGCTGAGCGGCGCGGCCGGGGCCGGTCGGCTGACCGCCGAGGAACTGGACGAACGGGTGGGGGCGGCGCTCACCGCGCGGACGCTGGGAGAGCTGGCCGTCCTGACCGCCGACCTGCCGGTGGTGCCGGGCGAAGGCCCGGTCGCCGAGGTGAAGGATGTCGTCCGCATCCAGCAGGAGGGGGCGTCGACCCGGCGTGGCGACGGCTGGGTGGTGCCCCGGCGGTTGGAGATCCGGTCGGTCTGGGGAGAGGTGACACTCGACCTCACCCGGGCCGTGATCGCCCACGACACCCTCCACATCGACCTCGACATGCGCGCCGGGATGCTGAAGCTCGTGACCCGGCCCGGCGTCGTGGTGGACACCGACTCACTGGTGGCGAGGTACGCCGAGGTGAAGGTACCGCGCGCCGTCGGCACCGGGACGCCCGTGGTGCTGCGGGTGCGGGTCACCGGAGAGATCAGCTGGGGGCAGGTCGTGGTGCGTTCGCCGAGGCGCCGGTTCGGGCGAAAGGCGTAGAGACACGGCTTCCCGCGGGCACGGTGGGTCATTCCGGACCGCAGGGCGTGAAGACCGTCAGCGCGGTCCCGCGTTCGACGCGGTCGCACAGGCGGTGCGGCGCCGTCGCTCAGCTCAGCGCAGCGCAGCGCAGCAGTGGGCCTGACGCGGCCGACGTCTGCGCGTCCTCGCCGAGGGGCTGCCGCGGGTCCGGCGTGCCGATCGGTACTCCGGGACGCGGTCCACGGTCCGTAACCCAGCCGGTCCGTCGGTGCGGACGAGTCGGTACGCAACAGGTGGCGTAGGTGGCGGACGGCTGGCCGGCCGGTGCCCGCGAGATCTGGGCCGGGCCGTGCCGGTGACCCGGTCGGCCAGGAAAGGCGGGGGTGAGCGGCCCGGCAGCGAGGCTCAACGCGCTGTTCGGCACACGCGGTCGGCGACCGTCGTACGGCGTGTCGTCGAGTCGGGGCCCTGGGGCGGTGTAGGGCCGCGGGGCGGGGCGGCGGTCCTTGGCGGGGTCCGACGTGCGCTTCGTCGTGCTCTCAGCGGTGCCGAAGAGAACCTGCGTCGTCGCGGCGGGGTCGGCACTCCTGTCGCCCCGCCCAGGACGCCGTAAGAGATCCGTCAATGCGGCACAGAGCACCGTATGGGACCCGTCAACGGTGGTCGTATCCGGTCGGACGAGGGGTTTTGCTCGGAGCGTCCTAGTCGCAACCGAACCTCACTCCAGGAGCTCACGATGGCCGATGCGGCCTTCGTCGTCACCACGATCGCGGTCTTCGCGCTGGTGGCTCTCGTCGCCAAGGGGGTGACGAAGCTGTGACCGCCGAGAACCTCGTCGGCCTGCTCGTGGCCGTCGCCCTGCTGGGCTATCTCGTCCTCGCCCTGATCTTCCCGGAGAGGTTCTGAGAGCCACATGGGTCCCATAGCCGCCGGCGTGCTCCAAGCGCTGGCCCTCATCGGCGCACTGGCGATCGTGCACGCACCCCTGGGCACCTACATGGCCCGGGCCTACTCCTCTCCCAAACACCTGCGGGTCGAGAAGTGGATCTACAAGGGCATCGGTGCCGATCCGGAGACGGAGATGCGCTGGACCGCGTATCTGCGCGGCGTGCTCGCCTTCTCCTTCGCCGGCGTCCTCTTCCTCTACCTGCTTCAGCGCGTCCAGGGCGTCCTGCCTGGCTCGCTCGGCTTCGACTCCGTGGAGCCGGCGCAGGCCTTCAACACCGCCGCGTCCTTCGTGGCCAACACCAACTGGCAGTCGTACTACGGCGAGCAGACGATGGGCCACGTCGTGCAGACCGCCGGCCTGGCCGTGCAGAACTTCGTCTCCGCGGCCGTCGGCATGGCGGTCGCCGTCGCCCTCGTCCGGGGCTTCGCGCGCGCCGGCACCGGGGAGCTGGGCAACTTCTGGTCGGACCTGGTGCGCGGGGTCACCCGGGTGCTGGTGCCGCTCGCCGTCGTCGGCGCGCTCGTGCTGGTCGCCTGCGGGGTGATCCAGAACTTCTCCGGTATCCACGAGGTCGGTCAGTTCATGGGCGGCTCGCAGCAGTGGAACGGCGGCGCCGTCGCCTCGCAGGAGGTCATCAAGGAACTGGGCACCAACGGCGGTGGCTACTTCAACGCCAACAGTGCGCACCCCTTCGAGAACCCGACGCCGTTCACGAACCTGTTCGAGATCTTCCTGATCCTGCTCATCCCGGTCTCCCTGACCCGGACCTTCGGCGTCATGGTCGGCTCGGTGCGCCAGGGCTACGCGATCCTCGCGACCATGGCCACCATCTGGATCGGCTTCGTCGCCCTGATGATGTGGACCGAGTTCGCCCACCACGAGGGCGCGCTGCGGATCGCCGGCGGCGCCATGGAGGGCAAGGAACTGCGCTTCGGGGTCGGCGGCTCGTCGATCTTCGCGGTGACCACCACGCTCACCTCCACCGGCGCCGTCGACTCCTTCCACTCGTCGTACACCGGGTTCGGCGGCGGCATCACGATGCTGGGCATGATGCTGGGGGAGATCGCACCCGGCGGTGTCGGATCCGGGCTCTACGGCATGCTGATCATGGCGGTCATCGCGGTCTTCATCGCGGGGCTCATGGTCGGGCGAACGCCCGAGTACCTCGGTAAGAAGATCGGCCCCCGCGAGATCAAGCCGGCGGCCGTCTACATCCTGATCACTCCGGCACTGGTGCTGGTGTTCACCTCGCTCTCGATGGCCCTGCCGACCCCGCCGAACTCGATGCTCAACCCCGGCGCCCACGGCTTCTCCGAGGTGCTGTACGCCTTCACCTCCGCCGCGAACAACAACGGCTCGGCCTTCGCCGGCCTGAACGCGAACACCGACTGGTTCAACACCACGACCGGGCTCGCGATGCTGCTCGGCCGCTTCCTGCCCATGGTGTTCGTCCTGGCCCTGGCCGGCTCGCTGGCCGGGCAGCAGCCGGTGCCGGCCACCGCGGGCACCCTGCGCACCGAGAAGCCGTTGTTCACCGGCCTGCTGGTCGGCGCGATCCTGATCATCGTCGGTCTCACCTACTTCCCGGCGCTGGCCCTGGGGCCGCTGGCCGAAGGGCTGGCGTGATGACCCGTCCCCTGCAGAAGACCCGCAGCCAGAAGACCCGCAGCCAGAAGACCCGAGGCCAGAAGGCCCGAGGCCAGAAGACCCGCATCCCCAAGGCCCGCATCCCCAAGGCTCGTATACAGAAGCACGAGGACTCCATGTCCACAGCCACCGAGAACCGGGCGCCGCACAGCGACGTACCCACCGGCCGGCCGCCCGCCGAGGGCCGGGCCGGCGCGGGGCTCTTCACGCCCGCGCAACTGGTCGCCTCGCTGCCCGAGGCGTTCCGCAAGCTCGATCCGCGGGTGATGGTCAAGTCGCCCGTGATGTTCGTGGTGTGGATCGGCTCGGTGCTGACCACCGTCTTCTCCTTCACGGACCCGGGGGACCGGTTCGGGTGGACCATCAGTGCCTGGCTCTGGCTGACCGTGCTCTTCGCCAACCTGGCGGAGGCCGTCGCCGAAGGCCGGGGCAAGGCGCAGGCGGACACGCTCCGCAAGGCCAAGACCGACACGGTCGCCCGCCGGGTCGACGGGAGTACCGTCCCCGGCACCGAGTTGCGCGTCGGCGACCTGGTGGTGTGCGAGGCCGGAGACGTCATCCCCGGTGACGGCGACGTCGTCGAAGGCGTCGCCTCGGTCGACGAGTCGGCCATCACCGGCGAGTCGGCGCCCGTCATCCGGGAGTCGGGCGGTGACCGCAGTGCCGTGACCGGCGGGACCAAGGTCCTCTCCGACCGCGTCGTCGTGCGGATCACCACCGAGCCGGGCGAGACCTTCATCGACCGGATGATCAACCTGGTCGAGGGCGCGGCACGGCAGAAGACGCCGAACGAGATCGCGCTGAACGTCCTGCTGGCCTCGCTGACCATCGTCTTCCTGCTGGCCTGCGCCACGCTGACGCCCTTCGCCCACTACGCGGGCACACGGCTGACGCTGGTCGTGCTGGTGGCGCTGCTGGTCTGCCTGATCCCGACCACCATCGGCGCCCTGCTCTCCGCGATCGGCATCGCGGGCATGGACCGCCTGGTCCAGCGCAACGTCCTGGCCATGTCGGGCCGCGCCGTCGAGGCGGCCGGGGACGTCTCCACGCTGCTGCTGGACAAGACCGGCACGATCACGCTGGGCAACCGGCGGGCGGCGGAGTTCGTGCCGGTGCGCGGCACGACGGAGGCCCAGGTCGCGGACGCCGCGCAGCTCTCCTCGCTGGCCGACGAGACGCCCGAGGGCCGCTCGGTCGTCGTCCTCGCCAAGGAGGGGTACGGGCTGCGTGAGCGGCATCAGGGCGAGCTGACCGGCGCCGAATGGATCACGTTCACCGCACAGACCCGCATGTCCGGCGTCGACGTCGACGGCCGGAGGATCCGCAAGGGCGCGGCCGGGTCGGTGATGGCCTGGGTGCGCGAGTGCGGCGGCGAGGTCGCCGAGGAGACGGAGCGGCTGGCCGACGGCATCTCCGCGGCGGGCGGTACACCGCTGCTGGTAGCCGTGGAGGACGGCGACGGCGCCCGCGTCCTGGGGGTGATCCATCTGAAGGACGTCGTCAAGCAGGGCATGCGGGAGCGGTTCGAGGAGCTGCGGCGCATGGGCATCAAGACCGTCATGATCACGGGCGACAACCCGCTGACGGCCAAGGCGATCGCCGACGAGGCGGGTGTCGACGACTTCCTCGCGGAGGCCACGCCCGAGGACAAGATGGCCCTGATCAAGCGGGAGCAGGCGGGCGGCAAGCTCGTCGCGATGACCGGCGACGGCACCAACGACGCGCCCGCGCTCGCGCAGGCCGATGTCGGGGTGGCGATGAACACCGGCACGTCGGCCGCCAAGGAGGCCGGCAACATGGTCGACCTCGACTCCGACCCGACCAAGCTCATCGAGATCGTCGAGATCGGCAAGCAGCTCCTCATCACCCGGGGCGCGCTCACCACGTTCTCCATCGCCAACGACGTCGCCAAGTACTTCGCGATCATCCCGGCGCTGTTCGCGGCGGTCTACCCCGGCCTGGACAAGCTCAACATCATGCGCCTGTCCTCGCCGGACTCCGCGATCCTGTCGGCGGTCGTCTTCAACGCACTGATCATCGTCGCGCTGGTGCCGCTCGCCCTGCGCGGCGTGCGGTACAGGCCGATGAGCGCGGACCGGATGCTCCGGCGCAACCTCGCGGTCTACGGAATCGGAGGGCTGATCTCCCCCTTCATCGGCATAAAGGCCATCGACATGCTCCTGTCCCTCATCCCCGGAATCGGTTGACCGCCATGAACAACTCGGTATCGAACACCGGCCGGTTGCTCGGGGCCGGCCTGCGCGCCCTCCTCGTGCTGACCCTGGTGACCGGCGTCCTCTACCCCCTGGTGGTCACCGGCGTCGCCCAGGCCCTCTTCCACGGCAAGGCGAACGGCTCGCAGGTCTCGGCGGACGGCCGCGTCGTGGGCTCCTCGCTGATCGGGCAGTCGTACCACCTGCCGCTGAAACCCGGTCAGGAGACTCCGGACCCGGACCTCAAGTGGTTCCAGGGCCGCCCCGCCAACGGACTCGGGGAGAACACCGTCAACACCCAGTACCGGCTCATCCTGTCCGGCGCCACCAACCTGGCCGCCGACAACCCGGAACTCGTCGAGCAGGTGAGGGCGGCGCAGGCCGCCGTCATCAAGGACAACTCGGTGCCCGGACACACCGTCGAGCGGTCGGACATCCCCGCCGACGCGGTGACCTCCTCCGGCTCGGGGCTGGACCCGCACATCTCCCCGCGCTACGCCGGCCTGCAGATTGCCCGGGTCGCCCAGCGGAACGGCCTGCCCGTCGCGGAGGTACGGGGGCTCGTCGACCGGCACACCGAGGGCCGCACCCTCGGCTTCATCGGCGAGCCGCGGGTGAACGTCCTCGAACTGAACATCGGCCTCGAGAGGCTCATGAAGAAGAGCTGAGCGGGATCGCCGGCATCGTACGGCGCGGTACGGGCGGGCGGGAGCCGACGGCACGAGGAGGTCCCGGGGGCCGCCGGCTCCCGCACCGCGCGGCACGGCCGTCGTACCGCATGCCTTGGCATGTCCGCGTGCCTGTCGAGTGTCCGCACGCCCGCACGCCCGCGTGCCCTTCGGTCGCGACGGCCGTGTCAGGGGCACCGCGCAGCAGGCGGCGCCGTGCTCGAGCGGAGCACGAGTTCCACCCGCGGTGATTCCGGCTGCTCGTCGCGAGCCGGACGGAGCCGTACGGGCGGCGGGGCTTGCATGTCGGCGAGCGGCTGCCGCACGGTCGTCAGGGGCGTGGCCGACCGGCGGACCTCCGGAAGGTCGTCGAAGCCGACGACGCTCCAACGTTCCAGTCCCGCGGCTGTCGTCTTCCGGGAACCGGGTGGCCGGGCGGGGGTGGGCGTTCCTGCGCCTGGAACACCGCGCCATGACCGCGAGGGCACGGTGAACCACGTGGAGTGACCGGCGCCGGACACGCGTTGGGGCCGGTTCGCAGAGGTGTCTGCGGGCCGGCCCCGTGGTTCACCGGGCGCAGTGGTGACACGCCGCCCGGCCCGTGCTCAGGCGGCGGCCGTCAGGCCCGCTCCGACGGGGCGGTGCGGGGCGATGGCCCGGCCGTCCGGCAGGAGCTCACCGGTGTCCTCGAAGAGGACGACACCGTTGCACAGCAGGCTCCAGCCCTGCTCCGGGTGGTGCGCCACGAGGCGGGCGGATTCCCGGTCGGCGGAGTCGACTGAGGGGCACGGTGGCTGGTGCTGACACATGAGTGGGGTCTCTCGGTCTGTTGTCGCGGGTGCGTTCGCTGTCTTGGCTGTCTCGCGGCGTGAAGCGTCGTTCATGGCCGCCCCCCGTTGTATTGGTCGGTCCTGACCCAGTGTTGCCCCACGGGCGTCGATCCGCAGGTATTTCGCAGCACCGCTTCTCACAGGTTGATGACGCACCACCCGCGCGGACGGTTCATCTCAACTGCACTGTCATTTCGGGTGGTTCGACATGGCCGGATGAGGCTAGTCCGCGCGGGTGGGTGAGCGGGGCGGGTCAGGCGGGGGAGCGCAGCAGCCGGGTCGGCGTCACCCGGTGGGTGAGCACGGGCAGCAGTTCGGAGACCCGGTGCGGCCGGTGGGCCGCGATGCCGGGAGGGGCCGGTGCCAGCGGTACCAGCAGGTCGGTGGCAGCGGGGTGTCCGGCGGCGGCGTCCGCGGTGCAGTCGCCGTGCAGCCACAGCGTGAGCATGTACAGCCCGGGAACCGACAGCAGACGCGGCTGGTAGGCCTGGGGGACCGACTCGGCCTGGCGCAGCGCGCGCTCGGTCGAGGCGACGTAGGGGCCCTCGAAGAAGCGTGAGAACGCCCAGCCGTCGGGGGTCAGCATGGTCTCCGCCGCCGCCACCGCACGGTCGCCGCAGCGGATGAGGAACCGCCACCCGGTCAGTCGAGTCGCCGTCACGCCCTCCGCCGTGATCCCGTCCAGGACGTGCACGGGCAGCGGTAGTTCGGGCGTGGCGGGGCCCTGGGTGCCGAGCAGGGAGGGAGTCCGGGCCTCGCGGACCGCGGTGGGAGAGGAGAGGGCGGTGAGGACGGAGCGCAGGGCGGGCGCGGGAGCCGGGGGGACATGCAGGGGCATGATGGGTCGCCTCTCATTCGAAGGCACGGTGGCGCGAGGGCGGAGCGGGGCGGACGACGCTGTCAGCTCACGGGGCTGGGGAGGCAGGGGCCGGGTCCGAGAACCGAGAAGGGGGCGAGGCCTGCCGCGCGTCAGCTCGGCGGCAGGATCCATCGACCGTGGGCGCCGGTCGTCTGCCTTGTCCGCGGAGTTTATACGACATGTGTTCAGACTGTGTTTCGACTAGCCGATTCCGGCAACCAGTACAAGGTTGCATTCGGTCGTCGATATGCGGGAATCCTCCGGATTTACGACCGGGTGTACGACGATGACCTCGGGGAATGTTCACCAAGCGGTCGGCCAATTGTCGTCGGCGTTTTTCACGAGTTACCGGGCAGGGAGCTGATCGACGTGCCATGCCCGGTGAATGTGCCAGTGGTCACATCGGCACAGAGTAGCGGGTGCCGGGCCGGTCCGGGGACGTTATCGATCGCTTCGGCTGGGCATCATCCCACCTGACCGGCCACCGGCGGCCGGATCTTCGACGCGCCGCTTCTAGAAGGGACTCTTCCATGGGGGAGAAGGTCGTGGCAGGTCAGTTCGACCTGTCCGATCGCCAGCGCTACCGCGAGAAGCTCCAGCGGTGCCTGACGGGCCTGGAGCGGCTTCTGGCGGAGAAGCGGTTCGATCGCCCGAAGAACCTGATGGGGCTGGAGATCGAATTGAATCTCGTCGGTGCCGACGGGATGCCGAAAATGTTGAATGCGCAAGTCCTCGAACGCATCGCGAGCCGCGACTTCCAAACAGAACTCGCCATGTTCAACCTGGAAGTCAACATTGCCCCACATCGACTGGGCGGCCGGGTATTCGACCGCCTCGCCGAGGAGATCCGTACGGCACTGGCATATGCGGACCGAAAGGCCGGCGAGGTCGACGCGAGCATCGCGATGATCGGGATTCTGCCGACACTGGACCGGGACGACCTGGTCTCCTCCAATCTCTCCGCCGTCGATCGCTATGCCCTGCTCAACGAGCAGATCGTGGCCGCCCGCGGCGAGGACTTCACCCTCGACATCGAGGGGGTCGAGCGCCTGACCTGCACCTCCAAGTCCATCGCCCCCGAGGCCGCCTGTACCTCGGTGCAGTTGCACCTCCAGGTCACCCCGGACCGTTTCGCCGATGTGTGGAACGCGGCCCAGGCGGTCACCGCCGCGCAGATCGCCGTCGGCGCCAACGCGCCCTTCCTGTTCGGCCGCGAGCTGTGGCGCGAGTCGCGCCCCCCGCTGTTCCAGCAGTCCACCGACACCCGCCCGCCCGAGCTCCAGGCCCAGGGCGTCCGACCGCGCACCTGGTTCGGCGAGCGGTGGGTGACCTCGGCGTACGACCTGTTCGAGGAGAACCGGCGCTATTTTCCGGCGCTCCTGCCGATCTGCGACGACGAGGACCCGCTGGAGGTCCTGGACGCGGGCGGCGTGCCCTCGCTCTCCGAACTCGTCCTGCACAACGGCACCGTCTACCGCTGGAACCGCCCCGTCTACGACGTCGCCGACGGTGTCCCGCACCTGCGCGTGGAGAACCGCGTCCTGCCCGCCGGCCCCACCGTCACCGACGTCATGGCCAACGCGGCCTTCTACTACGGCGTCGTCCGCGCGCTCGCCGAGGAGCCCCGGCCGGTATGGACCCGGCTGCCGTTCGAGGCCGCCGCCGCCAACTTCGAGGCCGCGTGCCGCCACGGCATCGACGCCCGCTTCGAATGGCCCCGGCGCGGCCGGCTGGGCGGCACCACCGAGGTCGACGCCGCCGTCCTCGTACGCGACGAGCTGCTGCCGCTCGCCGAGGCCGGGCTGGACGCGTGGGGCGTCGAGCCCGCCGACCGGGACCTGTACCTCGGCGTGATCGAGGAGCGGTGCCGGCGCCGGGTCAACGGCGCGTCCTGGCAGGCGGCCACCTTCCACCGGGCGCTGGAGGCCGGCCTGTCCCGGGAGGCCGCGCTGGCCGCCACGACCCGCCGCTACGTCGAGCTCATGCGCGAGGGCCATCCCGTACACCTGTGGCCGGTGGGTCTGCCGGAGCCGGCGCGGCTGGGCTGATCCCCGCCACGACCGCCGGCCCCGCCCCCGCCGCGCACCGCCTCACACTGATCGGGCAAGCTGTGACGTCCCAGCTGGAGGCAGGTGTGCATGGCGGAGGCGGGCCCGGTGGACGATTCGTTCCCTCAGAAGCCAGTTCGTGGCGAGAAGCCGGTCGGTGACGACCAGCCGGTTCGTGGGGAGAAGCCGGTCGGTGGGGAGAGGCCGGTCGGTGGGGAGAGGCCGGTCGGTGGGGAGAGGCCGGTTCGGGAGAGGGCGGTTCGTGGGGAACCGGTTCCTCGGGAGCGGCTCTCGCGACGGACCCTGCGTGACGAGACGCTGCTCGTCCTGGCGCTGTCGCTCGGCGCCAGCGGGGTGTCCGCCCTCATCAGCTTCATCGGCTCGGTCACCCGTCCCGGCGGGCTCAAGGACCAGGCGGCCACCCTCAACGCCTCCGCGGCCCCGGGCCGTCCCTGGCTGGACCTGGCGTGGCAGCTCTTCGGGATCACCACGGCGCTCGTCCCGGTCGCCCTCGTCGCGCACTTCCTGCTGCGGGAGGGGCGGAGCCTGCGCACACTCGGCTTCGACCGCGGCCGTCCGTGGCCGGACCTGGGCCGCGGGGCCGCCGTCGCCGCAGTCATCGGCAGCACCGGCATCGCCTTCTACCTGGCCGCACGGGGCCTCGGCTTCAACCTCACCGTGGTGCCCGAGGCCCTGCCCGACGTGTGGTGGAAGTACCCCGTGCTGATTCTGTCGGCGGTGCAGAACTCCGTCCTGGAGGAGGTCATCGTCGTCGGCTACCTGCTGCGCCGGCTCGACCAGCTCGGCTGGAGTCCTGGCGCGTCACTGGCGGCCAGCTCGGTGCTGCGGGGGTCGTACCACCTCTACCAGGGCATCGGCGGCTTCATCGGCAACATGGTGATGGGCGTGGTGTTCGTGTACCTCTACCGCCGGTGGGGGCGCGTGGGTCCGCTGGTGGTGGCGCACTCGCTGCTCGACATCGGGGCCTTCGTGGGCTACGCGCTGCTGGCCGGGAAGGTGGACTGGCTGCCGACGGCGTGAAGGGGAGCGGGCGGCGCGGGCGCCTCTCGCCCACGCCCCTCCACGGGGTCAGACCAGCAGCTCTCCGTCGATCACCGTCACCGCGTGCCCGCTCAGCAGTGTGCGTTCACCGCGCAGTTCCGTGCGGACGCGGCCGGAGCGGGGCGAGGCCTGCAGCCCGGTGAGGTCGGGGCGGCCGAGGCGCTCGGACCAGTACGGCGCGAGGGCGGTGTGGGCGCTGCCGGTGACCGGGTCCTCGTCGATGCCGACGTTCGGGAAGAAGCAGCGGGAGACGTAGTCGTAGCCACGGGCGGGGTCCTCCGCACGGGCGGTGGCGATGACGCCGCGCGCGGAGTGGGCCGCCAGCGCCTTGTGGTCCGGCGTCAGGCCGTGGACCGTCTTCTCGTCGGAGACCTCGATCAGCAGGTCCCCCACGTCCGGACCGGTGTCGAGGACGGCGCGGGGTTCGGCGCCCAGGGCCTCGGCGACGCCCGCGGGCGGCTCGACCCGGGTGAGCGGCGCGGTAGGGAAGTCCAGGGTGATCGAGCCGTCCTCGCGGGGCGTCGCGACGAGGACGCCGCTGCGGGTGGCGAACCGCACCGGGCCTTCGTGGGCGCCGGTGGTGTGCATGACGTGGGCGGTGGCGAGCGTGGCGTGGCCGCACATCGCGACCTCCGTGGCCGGCGTGAACCAGCGCAGCGCCCAGTCGGCCTCGCCGCCGTCGGGCAGGCGGTGGGCGAACGCGGTCTCGGCGTGGTTGACCTCCAGGGCGACCCGCTGGAGCCGGTCGTCGTCCGGGAAGGCGTCGAGGAGCAGGACCCCGGCGGGATTGCCGGCGAAGGGCCGGTCGGTGAAGGCGTCGACGATTCGGATGCGCATGCTCCGACGCTAGACGCTCCGCGGAGCCGCGGACCAAGGCCAATGCGCGAGTGCTGGACCGGTTTTGTGACGGGAAGCAGGTGCGGGGCGTGCGGCGGTCCGGTTCACCAGGGCGGACCGTCGGTCGGGAGTGAGGCGTCCGCCGGACGGACCGTCGGTCGGGAGTGAGGCGTCCGCCGGGACGGACCGTCGGTCGGGAATGAGGCGTCCGCCGGGCGAGAGCGTGCGGCGGGATCCCGCGAACGCGCCTGCTCCGTCGGCTCATCGACGAGCCTCGCACAGCCGGCGGCGACAGAGACGTACGACTTCCGGAGCACGGCGCCCCTTTGCAAAGGGCTTGTCAGTCGAAACGTTCCGATATATCGTTGAAGCATCGTGATCGATCAACGACTGGATGGAGTGATGGCGATGCACAGCCACGGATACGAGCGTGGGCACGGCGGACACGGCCGCGGAGAGGGTGGCCCCTTCGGTCACGGCGGCTTCGACGGCCGGCGTGCGGCCTTCGGCCCCTTCGGGCCGGGCGGCCCCGGCGGCGGTCACGGCGGCGGCCCCTTCGGGCCGGGCTTCGGTCATGGAGGGCCCTGGGGCGGCCGGGGACGTGGCGGTCCGAGGGGAAGGGCGCGGCGCGGCGACGTACGGGCGTCGATCCTGGCCCTCCTGAAGGACCGGCCGATGCACGGCTACGAGATGATCCAGGAGATCGCCGAGCGCAGCGGCGGGGCGTGGAAGCCCAGCCCCGGTTCGGTGTACCCCACGCTCCAACTGCTGGAGGACGAGGGGCTGATCGCCAGCGAGAGCGAGGGCGGCAAGAAGCTCTTCGCGCTCACCGAGGCGGGCCGCACCGCGTCCGAGGAGGGTCCGGAGGCGCCCTGGGAAGAGGCCTCGCGGGGCGTCGACTGGGAGGCCCTGAACGACATCCGGCAGGCCGGCTTCGGGCTGATGGAGGCGTTCGGCCAGGTCTGGAAGACCGGCAGCAAGGAACAGCGGGAGAAGGCGCTCGCCGTCATCGGTGACGCCCGCAAGAAGCTGTACCTGATCCTCGCCGACGAGGACTGACCCGGACGGACGGAGTGGCCAGGTGCCCCGCGGAGCGATCCGCGGGGCACCTTCGCGTGCGGGCCTGCTCGGCCGGCCCGCCTCGGACACGTACGGGCAGCCGTGGACGGCGATCGGTGCCGCGGGCGGGCACCCGCTTCACATGCCCCGGTCGGACGCGCGGCGGAACGCCTCGGTCGCCGGGGAGAGCGCGACAAGGCGGCGCGCGCCCGGGAGGACGAAAGGGCTTGATCTCATCCGTAAGGAGGAGATTCCGGTCGGCTGGGTAGCCTCTGCGCGGGATGCCGAAATGCTCCCCTTCGGGGATGACCCGGTCCCGAGGGACTGATGAGCTAGGGGTGTGCAATCCCGTATCCCCCGGCAGTCGGCCGGCGAGCAAGGCGGCCGGCGCCCGGTCGGCACCGACGCCGATGCCCCGTTCCGCGCGGAACTGGCGTCGGTGGTCTCCGGGGCCCGTCGCAGAGCCGTGCGGGACGGAGACCGGCAGATCGACACGGCCCACCTGCTGCACTCCCTCCTGGAGTACGACCCCGAGGCGCGTACCGTCCTCGGCGAGGGGGCGCGGGTCGCCCGGCTCCTCGGCTACCTCGTGCAGCGCAGCATCGGCTACGGCCTGCGCTGGCAGGCCGCCGTCGAGGACTCCGGCGCCGTACCCGTGGTGACCGGTGCCGCAGGGTTCTCGCCGCTGGCCGCCGCGGCCATGGAAGCCGCCCGCGCACGCGCCGAACGGCGCGGGGCGGCCGGGGCCTGCGGCGTCGACCTGCTCGCCGCCCTCGTCGCAGACCCGCAGGCGCGTGCCGTCGAGGTACTCGCCCGTGCCGCCGTCGAGCCACAGGCCGTACTCGCCCGGGTGGACGACCACTTCGAGGCGACGGCCTGAGCCCGCCCCGGCTCGCCCTCGGTCGTGCCGTGGTCGTGTCCAGTCGGCGAGACAGGGGTCATTGGAGGTGACGGTCATGTCGTCCCCTGTCATCATGTGCCGGTGCATACGTCTGACAGCGCTCGCGGCAGCCGCGGAAAGGGCGCCGGGCTCGGCCTGGCGCTCGCGTCCGCGGTCGCCTTCGGAGGTTCCGGGGTCGCGGCGAAGCCGCTGATCGAGGCGGGACTCGACCCGCTCCACGTGGTCTGGCTGCGCGTGGCCGGCGCGGCCCTGGTGATGCTGCCGCTCGCCGTGCGCCACCGCGCCCTGCTGCGCCGCCGCCCCGGGCTGCTCGCCGGGTTCGGGCTGCTCGCCGTGGCCGGTGTACAGGCCTGCTACTTCGCCGCCATCTCCCGTATCCCCGTGGGCGTCGCCCTGCTCGTCGAGTACCTGGCACCCGCCCTCGTCCTGGGCTGGGTGCGGTTCGTGCAACGACGGCCCGTGACGCGGGCCGCGGCGCTCGGTGTGGTCCTCGCGGTCGGCGGGCTCGCCTGCGTGGTGGAGGTCTGGTCGGGGCTGCGCTTCGACGCCGTCGGACTGCTGCTCGCGCTCGGCGCGGCCTGCTGCCAGGTCGGCTACTTCGTCCTGTCCGACCAGGGCAGTGACGCCGGTGACGAGGCGCCCGACCCGCTCGGCGTCATCGCCTACGGCCTGCTCGTCGGGGCCGCCGTGCTCACCGTCGTCGCCCGCCCCTGGTCGATGGACTGGTCCCTGCTCACCCACACCGTCCCGATGGACGGCACACCCGTCGCCGCCGCCCTGCTGCTGGCCTGGATCGTGTTCATCGCCACGGTCCTCGCCTACGTCACCGGCATCGTCGCCGTGCGCCGCCTCTCACCGCAGGTCGCGGGCGTCGTGGCGTGCCTCGAAGCGGTCATCGCGACCGTCCTGGCCTGGGTGCTGCTCGGCGAACACCTGTCGCCCCCGCAGATCATCGGCGGCATCGTGGTCCTGGTGGGCGCCTTCATCGCCCAGTCGTCGACGCCCGCGAAAGGCTCCCCGGACCCCGTGGCGGGCGGCGGAGGGGAAAGGGAGTTGTCCAGCCGGGAAACGGCGGCCTAAGGTGCTGATCATGCATTCCGACGCACTCGTCCTCCCGCCTCCGGCCGCCTGAGGCGGGCCCCTGTGACCAGCCCGGCGCGCTGTCGCCGGGCCGGACGGTGCTGCCCGCAGACGCAGTCCTCGCGCCTCCGGTCCTTCCGGGGCCGCTTCGAACTCCCGCGCCCCGTGCGCGTCTGCGGAGAGAACTCGTGTCGAATGCCGTGTCGAATGCCGTCTCCGGCCTGCCCGTCGGGCGTGGCCTCCTCTATCTGATCGTCGCCGGTGCCGCCTGGGGCACCGCCGGTGCCGCCGCCTCGCTGGTCTACCGGGCCAGCGACATGGGGCCCGTCGCCCTGTCGTTCTGGCGGTGCGCGGCCGGGCTCGTGCTGCTGCTCGCCGTCCATCCGCTGCGCCCGCGGGCGCGCACGGCCGTACGCGAGCCGTTCGCCCGCAAGGCGCTGCGGGCCGTCGTCACCGGCCTCGGACTCGCGGTGTTCCAGACCGCCTACTTCGCCGCGGTGCAGTCCACCGGGCTGGCCGTGGCCACCGTCGTCACGCTCGGCGCGGGCCCGGTGCTGATCGCGCTCGGCGCGCGCCTCGCCCTCGGGGAGCACCTGGGCCGGGGCGGGGCCGCCGCCGTGGTCGGTGCGCTCGCGGGACTCGTGGTGCTCGTCCTCGGCGGCGGAAGTACGACCGTCCGTCCGTCGGGCGTGCTCCTCGCACTGCTGTCCGCCGCCGGGTACTCCGTGATGACGCTGCTCACCCGCTGGTGGGGACGGGACGGCGGGGCGGACGGCGCCAGTACGTCCGTCGGGGCCTTCGCCGTCACCAGTCTCTGCCTGCTGCCGTTCGCCCTCGCCGAGGGCCTGGTGCCGCACACCGCCGAACCGGTCCGGCTCCTGTGGCTCCTGGCGTACGTCGCCGCCGTCCCGACCGCCCTCGCCTACGGGCTCTACTTCGCCGGCGCGGCCGTCGTCCGGTCCGCCACCGTCTCCGTGGTCATGCTGCTGGAGCCGGTCAGCGCGGCGGTCCTCGCCGTCCTGCTCCTCGGGGAGCACCTCACGGTGGCGACGCTCGCCGGCACCCTGCTGATGCTCGGCTCGGTCGCGGGGCTCGCGGTGGCGGAGACCCGGGAGGCGCGGACGCGGTCGGCGCCGGCGTGACGGCGGGGGCCTCTCGGCGGGAGAGGCCCCTTTTCCGGCAGGGGCGGGACCGTCAGCCGCCCCTGCCGGCGAATCCGTCGCAAGGTCGCCGACCGGAGCGACCGCCACAGCGGCACGCCCCTTGCGCACTGCTCTGCCGGGACACGCGCCGGGCACGCGCCAGGGCGCGAGCCGGGACGCGAGCCGGGACATGCGCTCAGATCGCGGGCCCCGGGGCACTCTCCTGGCCGCCGTCGGACGGATTCGCCGACGTCACAGGGCCGACAGGTAGTCGGGCACGCCGGTGCCGGAGGCCAGGTCCGGGTCGGCGACCGGGGCGTCGTAGCCCTTGCGCAGCGGGACGAGGCCGGCCCAGTGGGGGAGGGCGAGATCCTCGGGCTCGTCGTTCACACCGCCGGTGCGGAGCTTGGCGGAGACCTCGTTCAGATCGAGGCGGATCACGGCGGTGGCGGCCAGCTCCTTCTTGCTGGCCGGCCGGGAGTCGCGGGAGCGGCCGGGGACGACGTGGTCGACCAGGGCGTCCAGGGCCGTGCGCCTCTCCTCCGGGTCCGTCACCTCGTACGCGGTGCCGTGCACCACCACCGACCGGTAGTTGATCGAGTGGTGGAACGCCGAGCGGGCCAGCACCAGCGCGTCCACGTGCGTCACCGTCAGGCACACCGGCAGCCCCGGGTCGGCCGCGCCCGTCATCCGCAGGGGGCGCGAGCCCGTCGAGCCGTGTACGTAGAGCCGCTCGCCGACCCGGCCGTAGAGCGTCGGCAGCACCACCGGGGCGCCGTCGCGGACGAAACCGAGATGGCAGACGTACCCCTCGTCGAGTATCGAGTGCACCAGTTCCTTGTCGTAGGAGGCCCGGTCGGGGGAACGGGTGGGGACGGTGCGGTCGGTGGGCGGGTAGGCGGTGCCGGGCTGCGACGGCGTGTGCGTCTCCGTGGTCCCCTGCATGGCGCTCTCCATTGCACTAGTGCATAATTGACTTTGTGCTAGGAGAGTATCGGATCACAGGGCGGGGCGCAGCGGAGATTTCCGCGAGCGTCGAGCGTGCGGTGGGCTCCGGGGAGCTGAAGCCGGGGCAGCCACTGCCGCCGATGCGGGAGTTGGCCGAACGGCTGGGCGTGAACCCGAACACGGTCGCCGCCGCCTATCGCACCTTGCGTGAGCGCGGGGTCATCGAGACGGCCGGGCGCCGGGGCAGCCGGGTGCGCGCGAAGCCGGCCACCACCGGGCGCGAATTCATCAGGGTCGAGGTGCCGGAGGGCGTGCGCGACGTGTCCGCGGGCAACCCGGACCCCGGGCTGCTGCCCGCGCTGGGACCGGTGTTCGCCGCGGCGGCCGAGCAGGGCGACCGGGAACCGGTGCTGTACGGGGACGACCCGGTGGAGCCGGACCTGGTGCGCCGCGCGCGGGCCGAACTCGACGCCGACGGGGTGCCGGACGGGCCCGTGGCCGTCACGTCAGGGTCGCTGGACGCCATGGAGCGGGTCCTGACGACCCACCTCAGGCCGGGCGACGCCGTCGCCGTCGAGGACCCGGGCTGGGGCAGCCTCCTCGACCTCGTCCCCGCGCTCGGCCTGCGCACGGTCGCCGTCGGGGTCGACGACGAGGGGCCACTGCCCGACGACGTACGCAGGGTCCTCGAGGGCGGCGCCCGCGCCCTGGTCGTCACGGACCGCGCGCAGAACCCGACCGGCGCCGCGGTGAGTGCCACGCGCGCGCGTGCCCTGCGGTCCGTGCTGCGCGACCACCCTCGGACGCTGCTGATCGAGGACGACCACGGTCACCGCATCGTCGACCTGCCCCTGCATCCGCTCGCCGGTACCACGCACAGTTGGGCCTTCGTCCGCTCGGCCGCCAAGGCGTGCGGCCCCGACCTGCGCCTCGCCGTCCTCACCGGGGACGCCGTCACGCTCGACCGGGTCCGCGGGCGGCAGCGGCTGGGCCCCGGCTGGGTCAGCCGTATCACCCAGCGGGCGGTGGCCCGGCTGTGGGCGGACGGCGCGGTGGACGCGCACGCGGTGGCGGCGGAGTACGGGCGGCGCCGCGACCGGCTCCTCGGCGCCCTCGCCGAACGCGGGGTCGCCGCGCACGGACGCAGCGGCATGAACGTGTGGATCCCGGTGCCGGACGAGACGGGCGCTGTTGCCCGGCTGCTGCACGCCGGCTGGGCCGTGGCGCCGGGCGCACGCTTCCGCGTGAGCGCCCCGCCCGGCATCCGGATCACGGTCTCGACGCTGACGGAGGGCGACATCGGGCCTCTCGCGGACGCGGTCGCGGCTGCGGTCGGGCCAGGGGCGGGAGCGGGGCCGGGGCAGCTCCGGAACTATGTCTGACGTGCGCGTTCCACCCGGCTGCGCCGCCTCGTTCCGGGCTGCGGCGCGGAGGACGGGCCCCGGGTAGGGCCTTTGGGGTGTGCGGCCGGCCGCCGGGCGGGTGGTGGTTCGCCCGTACACGCCGCTCGCGGGCGGGCGGCCGCGACAGGTGATCGGGCGCCGACCGGGCTTCGGTGGTTGGGGTTAGGCCGGGTTCTGGTGGTGGCTGGAGGTGGCGGCTGGGGCTCGGCCGGTTCCGGTGGCGGCTGGAGCCGGTGGCTGGACTTCGGCCGGGTCCCGGTGGTCGCCGGGGGCGTGCGGGTGGTTCGTTCGGAGATGTGCGGCCCGCGCGGCCGGCCGGGGCGGCGTGGTGGCGTGGTGGCCGTCCCCGGGGTCGGCTGCGGTCGTCGGTCGGTGGAGCGTGCCGGTTCGCCGGTTGGGCCGGCGGCAGTCGCGGGAGGTGCCGGGGGTCTGCCGGCCGCCCACGACGGTCCGGTCGGCGCGGGCCGCGGGGCCGGTCCGGGGCCGTGCCGAACCCGGTGCGCGCGACGGGCCGGCCGCCCGGGGCCGCCCGCCTACGCCGTCGCCTTCTCACGCACTCGCGACCGGCGCGTCCGCTCCTCCGCCGTGCCGTCATCGCCGGCCGAGCGGGCCGAGTCGACTGTGTCGGCCGGGCCGCCTGTGCCGGTCGTGGCATCCGTGCCTGCCGCGGCGCCAGTGCCGTCGGTGGCGCTCGTGCCCACCGTGACGTTCATGGCGTCGTTCCGGGCTGTGCCGCCCGTGCCGCCCGTGGTGGACTTCGGCCGTGCCTGTGTCAGCGCCGCGCCCGCGAGGACGATCAGCGCGCCGACCGGTGTCGACCAGGACAGCGACTCGCCGAGCAGCGCGATGCCCGCGGCCGTGGCGATGACCGGGGTGAAGTAGGTGACCATCTGGGCCGTCGTCGGGCCGACCTCGGCGACCAGGTCGTACTGGATCAGGAAGGCGAGCCCGGTGCCGAGGACGCCCAGCGCCACGACAGCCAGGAGCGGGAGCACCGGAAAGCTGCTCGGCACCGAAGTGAAGAGCGGTGTCACGACGGCCAGTTGCAGCGTGGCCAGGAGCAGCTGGGCGCCGGTCAGGGAGAGGTGGGAGTGGCTGGAGCCGGCCAGTGTGCGGCGGACGTAGATCCAGCCGATCGGATAGCTGAGCGAGGCCAGCAGGGCCAGCGCCGTGCCCGTGACGTCCAGGCCGTGGAAGCCCTGCCAGACGCCCAGGACCGTCAGGACGCCGAGGAAGCCGATGCCGAGGCCTGCCACCCGCCGCCGCGTCGGCCGGTCCTCGGAGAGGGCGACCAGCGACAGGGCCATGCCCCACAGTGGCGAGGTCGCGTTGCAGATGCCCGCGAGCGACGACGGGATCGTCAGCTCCGAGAAGGCGAACAGGGAGAACGGCAACGCGTTGAGCAGGAACCCGGCGACCGTCAGATGCACCCAGGTCAGCGCCCCGCGCGGCAGTCGCTCACGCTTCACCGCCATCGCCACGGCGACGACCGCCGTGCCGAACACCAACCGCCCCAGTGTGACCTGGAACGGGGCGAAACTCTCGGTGCCCACCTTCATGAAGAGGAAGCTGAAACCCCAGACGAGGGAGAGGAGTCCGAAGCGCAGCCGCCAGTCGAGGGCGCGGAGGGACGGGGAGGAGGTGTCGCTACTGCTCATGGAGGCAACGATGGTACAGCCATCCTTGTAGCACAATCGAGATTTCGCACCGGATATCTCGTAGCATCACTTACATGTTGAACCTGGAGCGCCTGCGTACCCTCGACGCCCTCGCCCGGCACGGATCGGTGAGCGGCGCCGCCGCCGGCCTGCACATCACCACCTCGGCCGTCTCCCAGCAGATGGCCAAGCTGGAGCGCGAGGCCGGCCAGCAGCTGCTGGCCAAGAACGGACGGGGTGTACGGCTCACGGACGCGGGCCGGCTGCTCGCCGAGCACGCGGCCCGCATCCTCTCCCAGGTAGAACTCGCCCAGGCCGACCTGGAGGCGCAACGCGGCCAGGTGGCGGGCGAACTGAGGCTGTCGGCGTTCCCGACGGCCGCCCGCGGACTCTTCCCCGCGGCACTGGCCACCCTGCGCGCCGGGTACCCCGCGCTGCGCATCCGCTCCTGCGAGCTGGAGCCGGAGCGCGGCGTCAACGGTGTGGTGCGCGGCGACCTCGACCTGGCCGTCGTACTCGACTGGTACAACAAGCCGATGCCGCTGCCCGACGGCCTGGTCAAGGCGCCGCTCCTGGACGATCCCGCCGGCGTGGCCCTGCCGGTCGGCCACCGGCTCGCGGGCCGGGGCGAGGTGGACCTCGCGGAGTTCGCCGAGGACGAGTGGATCACGTGGGGAGAGGGCGAGTTCTGTCACGAATGGCTGATGTTCACACTGCGCTCGAAGGGCATCGAGCCGGTCATCGGCCATCGCGCCGCCGAGACCCACACCCAGCTCGGGCTGGTCGCCGCGGGGCTCGGTGTGTGCATCGCCCCGTTGCTCGGGCGCCATCCGATGCCCGAGGGGGTCGTCACCGCGCCACTGAAGCAGCGGGTGCGCCGGCACGTGTACGTCGTCTGGCGCGCGGACGCCGACCGCCGCCCGTCGATCCGGGCGGCGGTGGAGGCGTTGCGGACGACGGCGAGGGAGGTGGCGGAGGCGGGGCAGACGGGGTGAGCGATCACCCCGACGCCAGTGTGCGAAGGCCCGGGAGACGGCCTTCCCGGGGGGCAGACGCAGACGGGCGTGCCGGCCGTCGTGCGCCATCTCCTCCGGACCGGAATTCCTGCGGACGGAATAGCCTCCTCGGGACGGCGAGTTCGGCACACAGCCCGCCGGTGCGCGGCGCCTCGCCCACGAACCGCTGGCCGGACGTCGTCATGATCTTCCGGTCCCGGTGCTGCGGCACCGTCATCCGGCCAGCTGGATCGAGTCCCCGCTGACCGTGATCTGCACGGCGGGCAGCGGCTTGGTCGCCGGACCGCTCTGCACGCTGCCGTCGGTGATCGAGAAGTTGCTGTTGTGGCAGGGACAGTTGATGACACCGTCGGACACGCTCTTCACCGCGCACCCCTGATGGGTGCATGTGGCGGAGAACGCCTTGAACTCGCCCGCCGAGGGCTGCGTGACCACCACCTTCCGGTCGGCGAAGACCTTGCCGCCGCCTTCGGGGATGTCGGCGGTCGCCGCGAGCGCGGCTTCGGCGTTCGCGCCACCTCCGGAACCGCCGCCGTCCGCCTCCTCGGAGGCGGGAGCCGAGGGAGCGGCGCCGGTGCCGTCCGAAGCGTCGTCGTCCGAGCCGCCGCACGCGGTCAGCGCGACGGCGAGCCCCGCCGCTCCGGCCGCCGCCACGACGGTACGACGGGCCGGTCCTGCGGGGTGAAACGATGCGCTGGTCATGCTGGGGTTCCCTTCCGGGGTGGATGCGTGATGATCTGCCGAGAGGTACGGCCCCGGGACACATGCTGTTCAGACCGTGCCGAGATGTTGTCGCGCCGGCGGTCGGGCGGGCGTAAAACAAGGCTGTCGTTCGGCTGTCGGCGGGGCTGCGTCCCTGGTGGCGGCCGTACCCGTCAATCTCGGCGGGGCACTGCGGATGAGGTCGCGGTCGTGGCGGTGGGTCGGCGCCCGGGGCGCCCGTGGGATGCGGGCGGGGGGTGAGGACCGGGTCACGCGCGTCGGTCTCGCCTCAGGCTGAAGCGCGGTCCCGCAGCCCGTAGAAGCGGATCGGCGAGTTCGGCCGGAAACCGATGCGCGGGTACACGGGTGCCCCGGCCTCCGTCGCGTGCAGGGTGGCACGGGTCAGACCCGTGGCCCGCCCGCCCTCGTGCAGCGCCTTCCTGGTGACGGCCTCGCCGTAGCCCCGCCGCTGCCACTCGGGGTCCGTGGCGACGAGCGCGACGAAGAGACGGCCCTCGGCCGCCACCGCTGCGGCGCAGGCGACCGGGACACCGTCGCGCAGGCCGAGATAGGCGTGCACGTCGTTCTTCCAGAGCGCGGAGCCGGCGAGCCCGTCGCGGCCCTCGTCCAGGTCGAAGCCGTAGGCACGCGAGTTGAGGTCCGCGTAGGCGGTCAGCTGGTCGTCGGAGCGGACGCGCACGAACGTCAGGTCGGGATGGACCGGATCGGGGACGGGAAGCAGGTCCCCGGCCATGCCGGTGCCGGGGAAGGCGAGCCGGAGCCCCGCCCGCCCGGCCGCGTCGTCCAGGACCGCCCGCGCCCCGTCGTCCAGGAGGTCCTCGAAGAGCCAGAGGAAACCGGGACGCCGCTTGGCGCGCATGATGTCCGCGGCCTCGGCCAGGCGCCGTTCCACGAGTTGCGCGTCGGCCTTCACGTCGGTCAGCGTGACGCAGTTCCAGAAGGCGAAACGGCAGTCCGCCCAGCGGACCGCGATGCCCGGAAGGTCACGTACGTCGGCATCCGGGGCACGGTCGAGGACCATGGTCCGCCAGACCGTGGCGAGTTGCTCCACCGATTCGATCGAGTCCGCGAGATCTTTCACCGAAACTCCTCAAACGTCGCGTGCGCTGAATGCCGTCGGAGGAGTCAACGAGCGGGAGGGGCCGGAAGGTTCACCCGTCCGCGCGCCGCCGGTGGGCGGCGCGCGGACGGACCGTGGTGTGCGATGTGTCAGACGCGGTGGCCGGTCAGGCCCAGCAGCCGTTCACGGTGGCGGCGAGGCCGTCCATGGCGTCCTTGATGTCGCTCGGGTCGGCCGACGAGTTGTTCTCGATGAAGGAGAAGATCCTCCACTCGCCGTCCTCGGTCCGCGTGACACCGCTCAGGGCGATGGCCCCGGTGAGCGTGCCGGTCTTCGCCTGCACCTTGCCGACGGCGCACTGGGAGTTGGCGTCGTCGAAGCGTCCCCACTCCGGGCCGAGGCTGGAACCGGCCTCGCCGGCGACCGGCAGCCCGTCCAGGATCGAGCTCAGGGCGGGAGACTCCGTGATCGCGTCGAGGAGCTGCGCGAGGGTCGCGGCCGGGATGCGGTCGGCACGGGAGAGCCCGCTGCCGTCGTACATCTCGAAGTTGTCGAGCGAGATCCCGTACGAGCTCAGCACCTGGCGGACGAGTTCGGTGCCGCTCTCGAAGGTGGCCGGCTTGCCCAGCTCCACGGCGGACATCCGCAGCAGGGTCTCGGCGATGTTGTTGTCGCTCGTCTTGAGCATCTGCTTGACGATGGCCGACAGCGGCGCAGACTTGTGCTGCGCCACGGGCACGTCGGACCGCTTGGCCGTCGCGCGGCTGACGTCGCCGTCTACGGTGATGCCCTGCGCGGCGAGCTGCTCGGCGAAGACGTTGCCGGCGTTGATCGACGTGTCGTGCACGGCGGCGCCGTCGACGACGAGGGAACGGACCGGCGTGACCTCGGTGGGGTAGTAGCCCTCGTTCCAGCCCTTGGCGAGGCTCGGAGCGGCGAACAGGCTGTCGTCCACGCGGACCTTGACGCCGGACAGACCCGCGGCCTTGAGACCGTCGGCGGCCGTCCTGGCCAGCTCGGCGACGTCGTCGCTGGTGAGGGTGCGGTCACCGCCGCCGACGAGGGTGAGGGTGCCGTCGCCGTACACGACCTTCGTGGTGAACTCGTGGTTCGCGCCCAGCAGCGTCAGCGCGGTGGTGGCCGTGGCGAGCTTGGCGTTGGAAGCCGGCATGAGCGTGGTGGAGCCGTTGTGGTCCCAGAGGGCGGTGTCCGAGTCGGCGTCGAGCACCACGCCGCTGACGTCGGAGCCCAGACGCTCGTCGGCGACGCGCTCGTTGAGGTTCTTGACCAACCGGGCGTCGTCGGCGTCGAGGCCGTCGACCGAGATGCCCTGCGCCGTCGTGGTGCTGTCGTCGGCGGCGAAGGCCGAGGTGCCGGCCAGCGTGGCGGAGGCCACGGGCACGGCCATCGCGAGCACGAGGGCGCGTCGCGCGCCGAGGCGGCTCACTCTTGCCCTGCGGTGCCGACGGCGTCCGCCCGGGGCGAAAGTGTTGGTGGGGGTTTCGTCCGGCGTACCAGTCATAAAGTGAAATCCAAAGATCGATTACTTCGTTCTGTGGGGTGGAACGATGGGCACGTTACCAGCCGTCAGTTGGACGGCAGGATCGGAAATTGATGGCGCGTGAACGACTCGTGACGGTTCATGACCGTCTCGTGACGGGTGCGGCCTGGGCGTCAGGGGGAGGGCGCCCGCGACGGGCTGTCGAGGTGGTTTCTGACGGCCAGTGAATTACGAAACCCATTTCCGTGCGTCTTTGTGAAAGAGTCCTTTCGGTGTCGTACGGGCACCTCCCCTGCCCTTTCACGCACCGGAAAGGGACCTTCGGGTAATCCGTGCCGGCGCCGGGCCGGAGGCGCGGGTCGGGAACCGAATGCGGGTGAGCGGCGTCCGCGGCCATTGCGCGGATCTCGGCGTAGGGGTGCGCGCGGCCACCATGGGCGCCACCGTCTCCGTACGACGCGGACGTGGGCACCCGGCGACCATGTCCGGCGCTCACCGCCCGTGCCTCGGCGCACAGCCGCCGGGCACCCGTAGCGGGTGCCCGGCGGCTGTCGGTCACCGGTCGTGCGGGTGCGTCACCGGCCCGGCGTCACCATGTGCCCGGCTCCGCGTACCAGGAGCGCTGCGGGTTCTCGAACGTGCCGTCCTCCCGGGAGGGGAAGGTGAACACCCGGGTGGCTCCGAAACCGTAGTTGTACATGGTCAGGATGTCGGCCCGGCCGTCGCCGTCGGCGTCACCGGAGAGCGGCATCCCCGAGGCGGCGGCGTCCCAGACGTCCGGCTGGGTCTCCCAGCCCGCCAGGGGATCAGCGAAGCCGCCGTCCACCTGCGCCGTGAAGGTGTGCAGGGCGGTCACAGCGCCGTCGTGCCGGTACATCACCGCGGCGTCGGCGCGCTTGTCACCGTTGTAGTCGCCGCTCGTCAGCTCGACGCGATCGAGCTCCCAGCCTCCCGTCTGCACGTTCCACGACTTGAACGGCTGGCCCAGGGTGCCGTCGGGCTCGGCGATGAACGTGAACAGGGCGGCGGCGCCCGCGCCGTAGCCGTAGAACGCGATCAGGTCGGCCCGGCCGTCGCCGTTGGCGTCGCCCATCGTGTAGCGGGCGTTCTCGGCCCACCAGTTCCCGTCACCGGAGTTGAAGCCGCGCACGGGCATGTCGAACCCGCCGTCGGCACGGCCGAGGAACTTGTGCAGGCCCATCTGGGCGTTGCCGTAGTCGTAGACGGTGGTCAGGTCGGCCCGGCCGTCACCGTTCACGTCGCCCGCCTGGACCGAGATCACCCGCTCCATGTCCCAGCTGTTCGGCGGCAGGACCGCGCTCTTGAGCAGCTCGAGCCCGCCGTCCTTCTGCGTGACGAACGTCCACATGGCGGCCGACCCGTCCGCGTAGCCGTAGAACGCGATGACGTCGGTGAGCCTGTCGCCGTTGACGTCACCGGCCGTCCACTTGGCGCGGGCGGCGTCGAAGGTGGCCCGGTTGCTCGTCCAGACCTCCTTCGGGGGACGCATACCGCCGTCGGTGTCGGCGGTCAGGACGTGGATGCCGGTCGACGAGTTCCCGTAGTCGTAGACCGTGATCATGTCGGTGCGGCCGTCACCGTTCACGTCACCGGCGAGGTCCGTGCGCAGGTGCGCGGTGAGCTCGTCCGGTTTCTGCGGGGTGGTCGTGCCGCTCGTGCGGTTCCAGCGGACGTAGCCGTTCTCGAAGTCGGTCCGGATACCGCCGGTCACCTGGTACTCCCCGGACGTGGGGAAGCCCAGCCAGCTGTTCTCCGACTTCAGCTCGGTCCACTTGCGCATGATGGCGTTGTGGACGGGCCAGGCGCCGGTCGCCTTGCTCCAGTAGATCGCCGTGTTGTGCGTCTCCTCGTCCCGGAACCGGAACCGCTGGTACCAGCCCGGCTTGGGCGTGGTGGCCTTCTCGCCCTCCATCGGATATCCGACGTGCTGCGGGCCGCCCAGTGCGAGGTACCGGGTGTAGATGCCGCCCTGCACCTCGTGGGCGCCGGTGCCGGAGGAGTAGTAGACGGCGCTGCCCTTGCCGGACTTGCTGAAGGTGCTGAAGTAGCCGACGCCGTCGCTGGTGCGGCGCTCGTCGGCGGTCGGGTAGCCGAGGACTCCGCCCTCGCGGCCCAGCTCGGTCCACCTGGCCCGGATCGCGCCGCGCACCTCCCACGCGCCGGTGTCCGGGCTCCAGTAGACGGACCGGTTGTCGACGGTGGTGCCGGGTGCCCGGAAGTGCGCGTACCGGCCGGCCTTGTCGGGAGCGGTGACGACGTCGGTGCTCGGGTATCCGAAGCCGGCCGGGCCGCCCAGCGCCTTGTACTTGGCGAGAATCGGGCCGCACAGGGTGCGCTTGCCGGTGGCCTTCGACTCGAAGGTCTTACAGGTGCCCCACGGGGTACCGCCGGTCACCAGCGGGCGGGCGGGTCCGAAGGCGGAGCCGTCGGCGAGCGCCCGGCCGGGGAACTCGACCGCGCTGCCCACCCCGTCCCGGGACCACAGGTCCGGGAACCCGTCGCCCTCGAAGTCGCCGTCCGTGGCGAGGTGCGGGTGGGCGGAGCCGGTGAAGCCGCTGCCGATGGACGTGGCGCGCGCGGCGGGGTCGGCGTACACGCTCAGGTCGGCCGCGGTGACGTCGTCCTGTACCGGGTTCTGACGGCTGGTGTACTGGTGGATCTTTCCGCTGTCGACGTCGCGGGCCCACAGCTCGGGCAGGCCGTCGGCGTTGAGGTCGCCGGGGGCGAGGAGCGTCATGTTCTGCCAGTCGGCGTTGCCCAGGGACACCGGCTCGACCTCGTCGATGAGCGGGCTGCCCTGACTGCCCAGGTAGAGCCAGAGCTCGGCGCCCGCCTTGACGAGCAGGTCGGGCGCGTCGTCGGCGTCGACCCGGCCGTCGGCGTTGTCGTCGTTGACACTGCCGATCGACAGCGCCTGGTCGGCGTTCCTCCAGTGGTTGGCGTCCTCGACGGCGACCTCCAGCGGCCAGCGGCCGGTGTCGGTGCCCCCGAGTTCGCCGTCGCCGCGGTTCGTGTAGACCCACAGCTCCTTGACGCCCGGGTCCTCCAGGCCCGGCCGCAGGGCGACGAGGTCCTCGTAGTAGTCCTCGTTCCAGCTGCCGCGGTGGGTGAGCACCGCGGTGCCGAAGGACTCCTCGTCGGCCTGGCGGCCCACGCCGAACTTGCCGTTGCCCTGGCCCGGGTGGATCCACAGGGCGCCGCTGCCGGGGTCGACGGTCCACATGTCGACCGTGGTGTCGCCGTTGAGGTCACCGGGCCTGTCCCGCTCCGGGGCGCGCGTCGGGTAGAAGAGGTACGTCTTCAGGTCGGAACGGTTGCCCGCGGCGTCGAGGCTGCGGACGTACAGGTACTGCGGGCCGGCGTTCAGCGGTGTGTAGGTCACCGGCTCCTTGGCGGGTCCTCCGGCCCTGGCGGCGTCGACGAACCGCTCACGGGTGTCGGAGTCGGTCCACCAGACGTACCGGGTGACGTCGGTCACGCCTTCCGCGGTGAACTGGAACTTCCCCTCGGTGCGGGCCGGGTTGCCGTCCTTGTCGACCACGCCCACCAGGCCCGGCCGGAACTGGACATCCGTACCGGCGACATGCACACCGTACGACTCGGCAAGCGCATGGACGTCGTGACCTGCATGGGCAACAGCCTCGCCTACGTGCACGCCCACAACGAGATCGGCCAGGTCTTCGCCACCTTCGCGGCCCACGCCCAGCCGGGCACGCTGCTCGTACTGTGCTCCCCAATCGCCCCGATCAGCCGGACCGAGCCGACCACCGCCACGGTGGACACCCCAAGGGGACCGGCTACCGTCACCATCCGGCACGAGTGGGACCTGCGGACCCAGATCAACACCATGCACCGACACTGGGTGCTCCCCTGGGGCGACGAAGCCCGAGGCGAGATCCGCAGGCGTGTGTTGTTCCCCCGCGAGTTGCGAGTTGGAGCGCTACGCGGAGTGCGTCGGCTTCGAGGTTCTGGACATGCTCGACGGCACAGGGGCAGGGCTCACCGGCCCAACCGCATACACAGTGGCCCGATACACCGGGCGGTGACCGGCGGAACGGAAAACGGCGCCAACGCCAACCGCCCGAACCCTGACGGCAGTAGCGACGGCAACACCCACGGACTTCCCCGCACAACCACGGACGCCAGCGGAACCCAAGAAGCGCGCTGACCAGCGAAAAGCAGGTTAGAGGGGTGCGCGTAGCACACGTATTATGTGCTGGCGGGGGCTGCGCCGGTCCTGGTCCACAATTGCGGCCCCAGTGGTGACGGGCTACACAGAGCTCGTGACACGATCATGAGCGGGGCACTTCGGCATCCTCGTGGGCTGCGCGCCGCGACAGGCGTGGCATCGTCGTGCAGATGAGCCCTGTGAACAACGCTGCCAGTTCCTCCGAAAGCGCCTGGATCTTCGGCCTGGAGGAGCTCCCCGCCGTTGACGTGAGCGAGGACGGCACAATGCATCCTCCCGTCTTCGGCAGGATTCTGATCAGGGCCCCCGAGGACACGCCACAGGCTTTGCGATGGACAGCAGAGGAATTCGTTGACCAGTGTGGGCCTGACTGGGCAGTCTCGTCTGTCCTTCTGCAATGGCTCAAGATCGAGGCCGGCGACGAGCTACTACTGGGCGTGGAAAGCTGTGTTCTGGAGCGCGTCTCCGACGATGAGATTTGCCTTCACGCAAACTACAACCAATGGGACGATCTGGTCGTCCCTATCTCAGCTGTTCGACGCATGCTGGCCGACATGGCGCACTTCATCGTCACGGAGGCCCGCCACCCGCTGCCTGCCTGGAGGATCAGGCGACTGGGAGAGCGGGACTGGAGGCGCAGGCGCGACGCTGGGTAGGTCGGCATGCGCGACCTACTGGTCGCATTCTTCCCATCGTGGTGCTCACTCAGTTGCTTTCTTGAGCCGTCGCCAGCAGATGAGACTGCAGGCGAGGGAGACGAAGGCGTCATGGAGTTCGGCGCGGCGTTCCCAGCGGATGGCGAGGCGTTTGAAGTGGTGAAGCAGGGCGAAGGTCTGCTCGACGACATAGCGGAGTTTGCCCAGGCCCTTGATGTTGGGTGACCCCTTGCGGGAGATGACGGGCAGGATCCGGCGCTTGCGCAGCGCGTCTCGGTTCGGGTTGGAGTCGTAGCCCTTGTCGCCGAGCAGGGCTTCGGGTCTGCGGCGGGGCCGGCCGGGGCGGCCCGCGACGGGTGGGATGCCGTCGACCAGGGCGAGGGTCTGTTGACGTCGTTGACATTGGCCGCGGTGGTGATGACTTTGAGCGGCGTGCCGCTTCCGTCGCAGATCAGGTGGTGTTTGCTGCCTGTCTTCCGCCGGTCGACCGGCGACGGACCGGTGTCGCGTCCCCCTTTTTCGCGCGGACGTGGGGGCCATCCACGCACGCGCGCGACCAGTCGAGCTCACCGGCCGCGTTCAGTTCGGCGAGCAGGAGCCGG
Source organism: Streptomyces sp. NPDC037271 (assembly GCF_055603605.1). Taxonomy (NCBI): domain Bacteria; kingdom Bacillati; phylum Actinomycetota; class Actinomycetes; order Kitasatosporales; family Streptomycetaceae; genus Streptomyces; species Streptomyces sp. NPDC037271. The sequence continues at coordinate 397,661 of NZ_JBVJVN010000003.1, read as the reverse complement.
TGCAGCCGGTCGAAAACCCCTGCCTTCCGCCACCGGTCCAAGCGACGCCAGCACGTCTGCCCCGCGCCGAACCCCAGCTCCAGAGGGCGATGCGGCGTTCGGATGCTGGGGTTTCGGTGGGCACGTGGGTGAGGCCGCCGCTTCGGGTGCGCTGAAGCGAGCGCCGGATGCTGGCCGTTCCGGTGGTGAGGTCGAGGTCTTCTCAGTGGAGGCCGAGGAGTTCGCCCTTGCGGAGGTCGGTGACGTTGCGGGCCACGTTCCGGAGGCGGGGGAGCCGGTGGTGATGCCGGCGCGATGGCTCGGGCATTCTTCTCCGGCTGTCACGCTTGGTTACTATGCTCACTTCATGCCGGCGGCTGGAAGTAAGGGCCGCAGTGTCATCGACGGACTGCTGGGGAGACGAGGGGACGAGCGTGTCGGTCGGAACTCTCCGAGTTCCCCCCTGTTTTGAGGTCAACGAGCGACGGGACCTTCGAAAATGTTGAAAGAGGTCGTCGCGACCCGCTACATCACGCCCCTGCGTGAGGGCGGTTCGCTGCCGGGGCTCGTCGAGGCCGACGACCTCGGGACGTACGTCCTGAAGTTCACCGGCGCGGGGCAGGGCCGCAAGACGCTCGTCGCCGAGGTGGTCTGCGGCGAACTCGCCCGCCGCCTGGGCTTCCGGGTGCCGCGCCTTGCCACGGTCGGCCTCGACCCGGTGCTCGGGCTAGGTGAGCCCGACCAGCAGGTGCAGGAACTGCTCAAGGCGAGCGGCGGCACCAACCTCGGCATGGACTTCCTCTCCGGCGCGCTCGGCTTCGACCCGCTCGCCTTCGAGGTGAGCCCCGAGGAGGCGGGCCGGATCGTCTGGTTCGACGCGCTGGTGAACAACGTCGACCGGTCCTGGCGCAACCCCAACCTGCTGCGCTGGCGGGGCGAGGTGTGGCTCATCGACCATGGCGCGACCATGATCTGGCACCACAACTGGCCGGGTGCCGAGGCCTCGGCCGCCCGGCCGTACGACGCCTCCGACCACGCTCTGGCGCGCTTCGCGCCGGACGTCCGCTCCGCCGCCGCCGCGCTCGCGCCCCTGGTCACCGAGGAACTCCTCGCCGAGGTCACCGCCGAGATCCCGGACGTCTGGCTGCTGGACGAACCTGGCTTCGCCACACCGGACGACCTGCGACGCGCCTACGCCGAGCCCCTGCTCGCGCGGGCCGCCACCATCCACGAACGCGTCGAGGGGAACCGGTGAACGACCGCCACGTGTTCGAGTACGCGCTGCTGCGCGTCGTGCCCCGTGTAGAGCGCGGGGAGTGCGTCAACGCCGGGGTGCTCGTGTACTGCCGGGGCAAGTCCTACGTCGGCGCCCGCACTCACCTCGACGAGACCAGGCTCCTCGCCCTCGATCCGGACGTCGACCTGCCCGGCGTACGCGCCGCACTGCGTGCCGTCGAGGCGGTGTGCACCGGCGGGGGCGCGGCGGGGCAGGCGGCCGGCGACGACCCCGGCCGCCGCTTCCGCTGGCTGATCGCCCCCCGCTCCACGATCGTCCAGCCCGGCCCCGTCCACACCGGTCTCACGACCGACCCGGCGGCCGAGGCCGAACGGCTCCTCGGCGTGCTGGTGCGGTAGGGCGCGTCCGGCCGGTCGGGTACGTGCCCGGCGAGGTCCGCACTCAGGCGTGTCGGCGGCGCCTGATCACCCAGCCCGCGGCGAGCGTGGCGCCGGTCACGAAACTCAGGCCGATGCCGATGTCCCAGTCGCTCGGCCCGGAGCCCGAGGCGCCACCCAGTCCGCCCTGCGTGCCGAGCGTCGGTGTCACGGCGGGGGAGGTCGCGGGCGCCGGGGCCGGCGTCGTGCTTGCCGGACGGGGCAAGGAGGTGGCGGAGATCGTCGGGACCTGCGCCCGCCGCGGTGGCGCCGCACCTGCCGTGCCGTCGTCCGCGCCGTCGTCCGCCTCCCGCATCCCACCGATTCCGCCCTGGTCGCCCTGGTCGAAATGCCCCTGGTCAAAACGCCCCTGATCGAAATGCTCTTGCTCGGAATGCCCCTGGTAGTCGGATTGGCCCGGGTCGAATCGCCCCTGGTCGAATTGGCCCTGCTCGGGCTCGCCCTGGTCGAATCGCCCCTGCTCGGGCTCGCCCTGGTCGAATCGCCCCTGGTCGGGCGCGCCCTGGTCGAACTGGCCCTGCTCGGGTCGTCCCTCGTCGGGTCGTCCCTCGTCGGACTGCTGCTGGTCCAGTCCGTCCTCGGTGGGTGGGCCGTCGTCGGGTCGGCCCTCGTCGCGTGGGTCTTCCTGGAGTGCCTCCGGGCAGTACGGGTCCGGGTCGCCCGGCTCGCTGTCCAGTCCGGCCTGGACCGTTTCCTGGTAGGTGTAGCTCCGGCAGTCCAGGTCCGAGTCCAGGTCCTGAGCGTGTGCGGGGATGGCCAGCGGCACGATCGCGGCGATCGCGACGGCTATGCCTGCTGCACCGGTGTGACGGCGCATGGACGCCTCCTTTCCGGCCACGAGTGGCTCGCGCTTCGACGCTAGGGCTCCGGCGGTGCGGGGGCCCGCAGCGGTGGGCCGATCGGGCGACCGGAACGGGGGCGTCGGCTCGGCGTCGGCATCGGGGAGCCAGGTAATGGATCACACCGGCCCGGTGTCCCGTTGACACCGGGTGCCGGGGCTTCTAGCGTCACGTCTGCGGAAGGTACTAAGCGGTCGCTCACCCAGAGCATGCCGCGACGCTCCGCACGGGCCGCATCCCCAGGACGAGGAGAAGCAGCAATGTCCACCACTGAGCAGCGGGTCGCCGTAGTCACCGGAGCCGCGCGCGGCATCGGTGCCGCCACCGCCGTACGACTGGCCGCCGAGGGCCGCGCCGTCGCCGTCCTCGACCTCGACGAGGCCGCCTGCAAGGACACCGTCGAGAAGATCACCGCGGCCGGCGGCACGGCGATCGCGGTCGGTTGCGACGTCTCCGACGAGGCGCAGGTCGAGGCGGCCGTGGCGCGGATCGCGGAGGAGCTGGGCGCGCCGGTGATCCTCGTCAACAACGCGGGCGTGCTGCGCGACAACCTGCTGTTCAAGATGAGTGCCTCCGACTGGGACACCGTCATGAACGTGCACCTGCGCGGCGCCTTCCTGATGTCCAAGGCCTGCCAGAAGCACATGGTGGACGCCGGCTTCGGCCGTATCGTCAACCTGTCCTCCTCCTCCGCGCTCGGCAACCGCGGCCAGGTCAACTACTCCGCCGCCAAGGCCGGTCTGCAGGGCTTCACCAAGACGCTCGCCAAGGAGCTCGGCAAGTTCGGCGTCACCGCCAACTCCGTCGCCCCCGGCTTCATCGCCACCGAGATGACCAAGGCCACCGCCGACCGCGTCGGCATGGGCTTCGACGACTTCAAGGCCGCCGCCGCCACCCAGATCCCGGTGGCGCGCGTCGGCGAGCCCGAGGACATCGCCAACGCCATCGCCTTCTTCACCGGCGAGGCGGCGGGCTTCGTCTCCGGCCAGGTGCTGTACGTGGCCGGCGGACCGCTCGACTAGGGAACACGGAGACCACGGAACACGGAGACTAGGGAACACTGGGACTAGGGATCACTGACATGACTGAACTCCCCGGACTCTCCGGCAAGGTCGCGCTCATCACGGGCGCCAGCCGCGGTATCGGATACGGCGTCGCCGAGGCGCTCGTCGCGCGCGGCGACCGGGTCTGCATCACCGGCCGCAACGAGGACGCCCTGAAGGAGGCCGTCGACAAGCTCGGCCCGGACCGGGTCATCGGCGTCGCCGGAAAGGCACACGACGAGGCCCACCAGGCCGTCGCCGTCGAGCGCACGATGGAGGCCTTCGGCCGCGTCGACTTCCTGGTCAACAACGCCGGCACCAACCCGGTGTTCGGGCCGATCGCCGACCTCGACCTGAACGTCGCGCGCAAGGTCTTCGAGACCAACGTGATCTCGGCGCTCGGCTTCGCCCAGCGCACCTGGCACGCCTGGCAGAAGGACAACGGCGGCGCGATCGTCAACATCGCCTCCGTCGCGGGCCTGTCGCCCTCGCCCTTCATCGCCGCGTACGGCGTCAGCAAGGCCGCGCTGATCAACCTCACCGCGCAGCTGGCGCACGAGTTCGCGCCCGGGGTGCGGGTCAACGCCATCGCCCCGGCCGTCGTGAAGACCAAGTTCGCCGCCGCCCTGTACGAGGGCCGCGAGGAGGAGGCCGCCGCGGGCTACCCGCTGGGCCGGCTCGGCGTGCCCTCCGACATCGGGGGCGCCGCCGCGTTCCTCACCTCGGAGCAGTCCGGCTGGGTCACCGGTCAGACGCTCGTGGTCGACGGCGGCATCTTCCTGAACGCCGGCGTGGCCTGATACCGGCCGTCGCCGACCCCTCGAGATCGCTCCCGGACACGGGCGCCGCTGACGGAAACGGCGCCCGTGTCCGCGTTTCGAGACCACGGGGCGGTGACAACGTAGTCATCGCCAGATGATCAAAACCCCTGTTCAGAAGGGGGTTCAGGTGGCGTGGCGCTGCGGTATGGTCTGCCGACCCTTGGTACGGCGGATCGAGGAGCGTGCGCGTGTTCAACCGGAACCGAGGCCTGCGCCGAGTGGCGGCCATCGTGTCCATGTCGGCGCTGGTCACCGGATGCGGCATCCTGTCGTCCGACAGTTCCGAGGACGAGGGACCGATCGTCGTGGGGACGACCAGTGCCCCCAGCACGCTGGATCCGGCCGCCTCCTGGGACGGTTCGTGGGAGCTGTTCCGCAACATCTACCAGACGCTGCTCAGCTACCCCAACGGTGCGACCGCGCCCGAGCCCGACGCCGCCGAGGAGTGCGCCTTCACCGACTCCACGAACCAGGTGTACCGCTGTGAGCTGCGCGAGGGCCTGACCTTCTCCAACGGGGACCGGCTGGACGCCCGGGCCGTCAAGCACTCGATCGACCGGATCAAGGACATCGACGTCAACGGCGGTCCCGCCGGTCTGCTGGGCAGCCTCGAACGGGTCCAGGCGCCGAGCGAGCGGGAAGTGGTCTTCCACCTCAACAAGCCCGACGCCACCTTCCCGTTCGTGCTCGCCACCCCCGCCATGTCGATCGTCGAACCCGGCGGCTACCCGGCCGACGCCCTGCGCGAGGACGGCAAGGTCGTCGGCTCCGGCCCGTACACACTCGAGTCGTACGAGGAGGGCGAGCGGGCCGAACTCGTCCGCAACGACCGCTACAAGGGGTTCGCCGAGCGCCACAACGACGCGGTGACCGTCCGCTACTTCAAGGACTCCGACGGCATGGTGGAGGCGCTGCGCGGAGGGGAGATCCAGGTCACCTACCGCGGTCTCGCGGCCGACGACGTCATCACGCTGCAGGGCGGGACCGGCAAGGACGAGGACCTCCAGCTGGTCGAGGGCAGCGGTACGGAGATCCGTTACCTCGTCTTCAACCCCGAGGACCCGTGGGCGGGCCGGAAGGAAGTGCGCCGGGCCGTCGCCCAGGTGATCGACCGGGCGGCCATCGCCCACACGATCTACCAGGACACCGTCGATCCGCTGTACTCGATGGTCCCCAAGGGCCTCACCGGCCACACCACGGGCTTCTTCGACGACTACGGCGACCCCAGCGTCGCCAAGGCCCGGAAGATGCTCACCGACGCCGGCATCACCGAGCCCGTGCCGCTCACCCTCTGGTACACCAGTGACCGCTACGGCTCCGAGACGGCACGGGAGTTCAAGGAGATCAAGCGCCAGCTCGACGCCTCCGGCCTGTTCACGGTCACCCTCGAAAGCCGCCCGTGGAAGACGTACGTCGCGGGCTACCAGGAGGGCGAGTACCCGGTGTTCGGCCGCGGCTGGTCCCCCGACTTCCCGGACGCGGAGAACTTCATCGCGCCCTTCGTCGGCAAGCAGAACGCGCTCGGCACGCCCTATGCCGCACCGGAGATCACCGGTGAGCTGCTGCCGCGCTCACGCCGGGAGAGCGACCGTGCCCACGTGGAGAAGGACTTCGAGCGGGCCCAGCAGATACTCGTGGACGACGCGCGGCTGCTGCCGCTGTGGCAGGGCAAGCAGTACGTGGCCGTCAGCACGGACATCTCGGGCGCGGAGCGGGCCATGGACCCCTCGACGATCATGATGATGTGGCAGCTGCACCGGAAGACGAGCTGGTAGACGCTGGTCGGCGCGCCCGTTGTCAGTGGTCGCCGGTAGGTTCTGGGGAGTGGAAACGACCGCACAGCGTAAGGAAGTCGACGTGACCGACATCGCCATGCTGCCCGAGTCCTGGCGCGAGGTGCTGGGCGGCGAACTGCAGAAGCCCTACTTCAAGGAGCTGACGGAGTTCGTCGAGGAGGAGCGGGCGAACGGCCCCGTCTACCCCCCGCGCGAGGAGGTCTTCGCAGCGCTGGAGGCCACGCCGTACGACCAGGTGAAGGTGCTGGTCCTCGGGCAGGACCCGTACCACGGCGAGGGCCAGGGCCACGGGCTGTGCTTCTCGGTCCGGCCGGGCGTGAAGGTGCCGCCGTCCCTGCGGAACATCTACAAGGAGATGCACGCTGAGCTGGACACCCCGATCCCGGACAACGGCTATCTGATGCCGTGGGCGAAGCAGGGCGTCCTGCTGCTCAACGCAGTGCTCACGGTCCGGGCCGGCGAGGCGAACTCGCACAAGGCCCGGGGCTGGGAGCTGTTCACCGACGCGGTGATCCGCGCGGTGGCCGGCCGGACCGACCCGGCGGTGTTCGTGCTGTGGGGCAACTACGCGCAGAAGAAGCTGCCGCTGATCGACGAGACGCGGCACGTGGTCGTCAAGGGTGCGCACCCCTCGCCGCTGTCGGCGAAGAAGTTCTTCGGCTCCCGCCCGTTCACGCAGATCAACGAGGCGGTCGCGGGGCAGGGCCACGAGCCCATCGACTGGACCATCCCCGATCTGGGCTGACCCCGCCGGGCGGGCCGGTCCGCCCGCCGGTCCGCCCGCGCGCGTCACGGGCAGCCTGACCGGGAATCGCGGCAGGTGCCGTTAGCGTCGTCGGGGACAGCCGACGACGGGCACGGAGGAAGCGGTGGCCAAGGGACAGGAGCAGGCGGCGCCGGACGCCGTGCTGACGCGGATCGGGCAGGTCGCCATGCTGCACCACGCGGGCGACCGTGAGGAGGCCCGGCACCGCTTCCTCGGCCTGTGGGCGGAGATCGGCGAGCACGGTGATCCGTTGCACCGCTGCACCCTGGCCCACTACCTGGCCGACACCCAGGACGACCCGGGTGACGAACTGGCCTGGGATCTGCGCGCGTTGTCCGCCGCCGAGGAACTGACGGAGGACCGGCTCACCGGCCGGCACCACGACACGCTCGCCGCGCGTGCCCTCTACCCGTCCCTGCACCTGAACCTGGCCGCCGACTACGACCGGCTCGGCCACCGCGAGGCCGCCCGCGTGCACCTGCGACGTGCCCGCGGCGCGGCCGAGTCCCTCGCCCCCGACGGCTACGGCGACGGCGTGCGCGCGGCGATCGACCGGCTGGAGCGACGACTGGACGAGGACGGGCCCACGTCCGACGGGCCCGAACGGCCCGGCGGGCGGTGGGGGCCACCGCGGCAGCGGCCGTAGCCCGCCCCGGCCCGGGCGATCCCCGTGGTCGGGCTCAGTGGCCGTACGCCTGGTCGCAGATGACCGTCTCGGGGCTGCCCGGCCGCCAGCCGCCGTACCGTTTGCCGAGGGAGCAGACGTCCGCGTTCCTGCCGACCGGCGGCGGAACGCCGGGGACCAGGACGCGAGGTCGCTCGGCCCCGTGCGCGCGCTCCGGTGCCTTGGAACGGGCGGGCCGCGGCTGCTGTTCCGGGTGGGCACGGGCGGTCGGCGGTTTGCGCTGCGGCGGGGCCGGCGGGGGCGCCGTGCGGCGGGGTTCGCCGGAGGCGTGGCCGGAGGGCCGGGAAGGGGCCCGGGAGGGGCCGATCATCTCCAGTGCCTCGCGGGCCGGGGCCTGCACGACCCTCGGCTCGGCCGGGCCGTCCGGGTGCGGCGCGGACGAGCGGGCGCCGGCCGCCGACGGGTCGGCCGCGGGCGGGCCCTGGACCGTCGTACAGGCGGTCAGGGCCGAGACAGCCACGGTCACGAGGAGCGTTGCGGTGGTCGTCGTTCGATGCACCCGCGCCACTCTGCTGGGTCGGGCCCCGTCCATGGCGCCGGACAAGCGGAGGATGCCCCGCACGGGTGATGTCCGGCCCCGTACGGAGGCTCCGGGCCCGGTGAAGGTGACGTCATTCGCCCGTGGCGCCGTCGAGGCGCTCGCGGAGCAGGTCGGCGTGCCCGTTGTGGCGGGCGTACTCCTCGATCATGTGGGTGTGGATCCAGCGCAGGGTGTACCGCTCACCGGTGCGCCGGTGCCTGCCGCGGGTCGGTTCGTCGAGGCGGGCACCGGCCGCGTTGCGCCGGGCCGCCTCGATCTCGGCCTGCCAGGTGGCGTGGGCGTCCTGCCAGGTGTCCGCCTCGGTCAGCCGGAACTCGCCGTCCGGGTTCTCGTCGCTGTAGTAGATCGGGTCCGCGTCCTCGTCCGCCAGCACCCTGCGGTACCAGCTCCGCTCCACCTCCGCCATGTGCCGCACCAGCCCCATCAGGGACAACGTCGACGGGGCCACGGCGGGGGTCCTGAGCTGGGCGTCGGTGAGGCCCTCGCACTTCCACGCGAGGGTCTGCCGGTGGTACTCCAGCCAGCCCTCCAGCATGGTGCGTTCGTCGGCGTCGGCGGCGGGTTCACGGCGTTCGGTCGTCATGTCGGCATCCTCACCGATGGCGACCACGCCCACCAGGTATTTTCCGCACAGTTGCCGCCCGGTGCCGTTCGCACCGCCGCCGACGCGATGCTCGCCGACCCCGGCGACGGCGACCGCCCGGCCCGGGTGCGCACCCCCGACGGCGAGCCGGAGGCCGACCTGGCCGGGATCGCCGTACGCGACATCACGATCGCCGCGCTGTCCAAGACCGGACCGGCCCTCTTCCCGCGCGGCTTCGACGGCATCGCCGACTGGCGGCCCCCGCGGCAGCCGTATGCTTCCCCGCAGACCCAGGTCGGCGAGCGTTAGAGGAGCACACCCCGTGAAGGTCGGCGTCATCGGACTCGGCGACATCGCGCAGAAGGCCTATCTGCCGGTGCTCGCCACCCTGCCCGGGGTCGAGTTGCACCTGCAGACCCGCACCCCGGCCACGCTCACCCGGGTCGCCGACGGGCTGCGCCTCCCGGACGGGCAGCGCCACGCCGGCCTCGACGCGCTCCTCGCCGAGGGCCTCGACGCCGCCTTCGTGCACGCGCCGACGACCGTCCACCCGGAGATCGTGACCCGGCTGCTGGAAGCCGGCGTCCCGACCTACGTCGACAAGCCGCTCGCCTACGAACTCGCCGACTCCGAGCGGCTGGTGGCCCTCGCCGAGGAACGGAACACCGGCCTCGCCGTCGGCTTCAACCGGCGCCACGCCCCCGGGTACGCGCAGTGCGCCGAGCACCCGCGCGAGCTGATCCTCATGCAGAAGAACCGCACAGGCCTGCCCGAGGAACCGCGCACCATGATCCTCGACGACTTCATACACGTCGTCGACACGCTGCGCTTCCTGGCGCCGGGACCGGTCGACGACGTGACCGTCCGCGCCCGCGTCCAGGACGGCCTGCTCCACCACGTCGTGCTCCAGCTCGCCGGGGACGGCTTCACCGCGCTCGGTGTCATGAACCGGCTCAGCGGCTCGGCGGAGGAGATCCTCGAGGTGTCCGGCCAGGACACCAAGCGCCAGGTGGTCAACCTCGCCGAGGTGATCGACCACAAGGGCCGGCCGAGCGTGCAGCGGCGCGGCGACTGGGTCCCGGTGGCCCGCCAGCGCGGCATCGAGCAGGCGGTCCTCACCTTCCTCGACGCCGTGCGCGCCGGGCAGGTGCTCAGTGCCCGGGACGCGCTGGAGACCCATGAGCTGTGTGAGCGGGTGGTGCGGGCGGTGGCGGAGCGCTCCGCCTGAGCCGCACCGTCCGTACGCCCTCGGCGGCGGCCCAGACCGCGAGGACCAGCAGCGCGCCCCGCACCGTCCAGTCGCCGTACCGGACGTACGGTGTGCTGCCGTGCGTGACCGGGACCTCGTACACCCGCGACGCGCTCGCGTCGGTGCCGAGCCACGACCCGATCCGCGAGCCGTTCGCGTCGTAGACGGCGGAGACGCCGGTCAGGGTCGCGTGCACCATCGGGCGGCCGGTCTCGGCGGCGCGCAGCGCGGCGAGCGAGGCGTGCTGCGCGGGCGCCCAGGTGTGCTGGAACGTCGACGTCGACGACTGGGCGAGCAGCACGTCCGCGCCGTCGGCGGCGAGCCGGCGGCTCATGTCGGGAAACGCGCTCTCGAAGCACACCATCGGCCCGATCCGCAGCCCGTCCCCGACGTCCATCACCACCTGCTCGGTTCCCCGCCGGCGGTCCTCGCCCGCCGCCTCGCCGACGGAGGTGGCCCAGCCGAGCAGGGAGCGGGCCGGGACGTACTCCCCGAACGGGACGAGCCGCATCTTGTCGTACCGGTCGCCGGTCGGGCCGTCGGGGCCGACGAGCACCGAGCTCTTGTAGATGCCCGGCTTGTCGGAGCGCCGCGCGTCCACGTTGACCAGGATGTCCGCGCCGGTCTCCCGCGACAGCGCCGCGAGCCGGCGCGCCAGGTCGGGCCGGTCGTCCAGGTCGAAGCCGACGCTGCTCTCGCCCCAGACGATCAGGTCGAGGTCCCGGTCGGCGAGCCGGCGGGTCAGCTCCTCCTCGCGGTCGAAGCGCCGGTCGGCACTGTCCCGGCCGGCGACGATGCCGGGCTGTACGACGGCGATCGCGACCCGCTCGTCGGCATCGGGGCGCGGGGACCAGACCCAGGCCGCGGAGGTCGCGGCGGCGGTGGCGACGAGCCCGGCCAGGGCCGGCACCCGGGCCCGGCGGACGGCGACGAGCACGGCGACGGCGACATTGACGGCCACCACCAGGAAGCTCAGCAGCCACACCCCGCCCACCGAGGCGAGCCGCAGCGCCGGCGCCACCTGCCACTGACTCGCGCCGAGGACACCCCAGGGGCCGCCGAGCCCCTCCCAGGAACGGACCAGTTCCACCGCCAGCCAGCCCGACGGCAACACCACGAGCGCCGCCGCTGCCCGGCCGGCCGAGGGCGCCCCGCCCAGCAGCCGGCGCACCTGCCAGCCCCAGGGCGCCCACAGGGCGCCGAGCAGCGCGGCGATGACGAACGTGAACACGTGCAGGTTGGGCATCAGCCAGTGGTGCATGGCCAGCATGAATCCGAACCCGCCGCACCACCCGTCGTACGCCGCCCGCTTTCCGGTCGGCGCCGTCCGGGCCAGCAGCAGCCAGGGCACCAGCGCGACCCAGGCCCACCACCACAGGGCCGGACCCGGGAAGGCGAGCACGGGCAGCGCCCCGGCGACCGCGGCGGTACCCGAGCGCCGCCACGGAGAGGCGAGCCAGTGGTCGAGCGTCTTCATAGGCGCCTCCCTACCCCGTGGTCCCTTCAGTGTGCGCTCTCGGCGAGGCGGATTCAGTTGATCACATCGGATGTCCCGCGCCGGGGACGCCGACCAGTGGTTCATGAGCCGGGCGTCGGCAGCTGTGCGGGCGGAGGGATCTCCTCTAGGATGATCGATGATCGATCAAAATTCGGACCTTTCGGTCTCGCGATCTGCTCACTCGACCTTTTGTCTCTTCCTTCTCTTCCCTCTCGGTCTCTTCCCTCTCGGTCTTCTTTTCCGAGCTTCTGCTGGAGGTACTCATGAAGCGTCCCGTCACGGTGGTCACCGGTGGCAGCCGGGGAATCGGCGCCGCCGCCTGTCTGCGGCTCGCGGCGGACGGGCACGACGTCGTCGTGGGCTATGTGCGGGACTCGGCGGCCGCGGAGGGAGTGGTGGCCGGGGTGCGAGCGGCGGGGGGCCGCGGTGTCGCGGTACGGGTGGACACGTCGGTCGAGGCCGACGTCGACCGGCTCTTCGAGGTGGCGGAGGAGCGGCTCGGCCCGGTGACGGGACTGGTGAACAACGCGGCGGTGACCGGACCGCTGGGACGGCTCGCCGACAGCGACACCGCCGACCTGCGCCGGGTCCTCGACGTCAACCTGCTGGGCGTGCTGCTGTGCGCCCGCCGCGCAGCGCGGCTGATGACCGAGCGGGGGAGCGGCGTGATCGTGAACGTGTCGTCGGGCGCCGCGACCATCGGCAGCCCGGGGGAGTACGTCCACTACGCCGCGACCAAGGCGGGCGTCGACGCCCTGACCCTGGGACTGGCCAAGGAACTCGGGCCGGACGGTGTCCGCGTCAACGCCGTCGCGCCCGGGGTCGTGGACACCGAGATGCACGCGTCGATGGGTGACCCCGACCGGGCGCGGCGGATGGGGTCGGCCGTTCCGCTGGGCCGGGCGGGCCGGGCGGAGGAGATCGCCGCGGCGGTCTCCTGGCTGATGTCGCCGGACGCGTCGTACACCACGGGCACGGTACTGCGGGTGGCGGGCGGGCGCTGACGCCCGGGCGGTGCTGTGGACGGCCCGGCGGACGCCGGGCCGAGCGGACGGGAGCCCCGAGGGGCCCGCTGGGCCCGCGGCGCATGTGCGCGGCGGGTGGCTCCGCGCGCCGCGCGGCCCCGGCCCTCAGGCCGCCTCGATGACCTCGCCGCGGATCGCGGTCGCCCACTCGACCACCAACAACTCGTACTCCACACGCTCCTGAGCCGACAGGGACCCGCCCGCGCGCCGCCACAGGGCACGGATCTCGTCGTTCAGCTCCGCGGCGGACCGCACGGAACCAGGGGTCACGGATTCGGGGGACATGCGGACAAGCCTAGGGGCAAGCACTGACAGAGCGCTACCGGACGGCTACACGAGCGGGCGCGGTCAGCCGGACGACTCCGCGGCGTGCGGGCTGAGTACACCCGTCGCGACCAGGGCGATGATGACGATCCCGAGCGCGATGCGGTACCAGACGAACGGCATGAAGCTCTTGGTCGAGATGAACTTCATGAACCAGGCGATGACCACGTACCCGGTGGCGAAGGCGATGGCCGTCGCGAAGAGCGTCGGCCCCCAGGAGACGTGGTCGTTCTCCATCGCGTCCTTGAACTCGAACAGACCGGAGGCGAGCACCGCGGGGATCGCGAGCAGGAACGAGTACCGGGCCGCGGCCTCGCGCCGGTAGCCCATGAACAGACCGCCGCTGATGGTGGCCCCCGAGCGGGAGACGCCGGGAATGAGCGCCGCCGCCTGGCAGAGACCGTAGATCAGGCCGTCCCGGACGCTGAGGTCCTCCAGCTCCTTGCGCCGCCGGGGCGCGCGGTGCCGGCCGCCCTTCTCGTCCCGCGCGGCCATCCGGTCCGCGATGCCGATGATCACGCCGACGACGATGAGCATCGTCGCGGTGATCCGCAGGTCGCGGAACGGTCCCTCGATCTGGTCCTTCAGCGTCAGGCCCAGCACACCGATCGGGATCGAGCCGATGATCACCAGCCAGCCCATGCGCGCGTCGGGGTCCGCGCGCAGTTCCTTGTTCGCGAGCGACCGCGTCCACGTCGAGACGATCCGCCCGATGTCCTTGCGGAAGTAGATGAGAACGGCGGCCTCGGTGCCGATCTGCGTGATCGCGGTGAAGGCCGCGCCCGGGTCGTGCCAGCCGGAGAACGCCGCGGTCAGGCGCAGGTGCGCGCTGGAGGACACGGGGAGGAACTCGGTCAGCCCCTGGACGAGTCCGAGGATGAGTGATTCAAACCAAGACATGGGTTACGGGGTCCAAGCGGCGATCGAGAAACGGTCGATGGGCACGCCGAACCGCCGTGTGCGGTGATCAGGATCAGGCGTGCCGAGGGGCAGCGTAGCGCCCCTTGATGAACACCGGGCCACGGGGTGAACGGGCTCCGGGCCGCCGTCGGGCGGTCACCGTACGGCCCGGGACCTGTGGGTGGGCGGTCGGGTCCTCGTGCCGGACGGTGCCGCGACAGGCCCGGCAGGCGACCGGTGGGACGAGCTCGTCGCCGCAGGCGCGCTCGGTCACCACGGACCGGTCGCCGTCCGCGCGCAGGTGCCGGCCGGCCCGTGCCGTGAGGGTCGTCCGGACCGGCGGTGCAACGCGCTCTCAGCGTCCGCGCAGTTGGTGGCGCCTGCGCCAGGCCACCACCGCGCCCGCCAGCCCGGGCAGGGCGATGCAGGCCAGCGCGATCAGGAAGGCGGGAGAGGTCGGTGTCGAGGCGCGGGCGCCGGCGATGGCGTAGGCGGCGGTGTTGGGGATCGATCCGAGCCCCGTCGCCAGCAGGAAGGGCAGCAGGCCCATGCGGGAGACGGCCGCGCAGTAGTTGGCGGCGACGAACGGCACCCCGGGGAACAGCCGCGCCGCCAGCATCGAGCGGAAACCGTGCCGACTGAGCTGCCCGTCCGCGGCCTTCAGCCACTTGCCCCGCAGCAGCGAACGCAGCGCCTCCTGGCCCAGCGCCCGCCCGAGGCAGAAGGCGATCCCGGCGCCGAGCACCGTCCCCGCGAGGGCCGAGGCGAGGCCCAGTTGCCATCCGAACAGAGCGCCGGCCGCCAGGTTCAGCAGGGGCCGCGGTACGAAGGCGACGGTGCACAGTCCGTACGCCACCGCGTACGCGACCACCGCCGCGGTGCCCCCGAGCTGCGGCGGCCAGCCGTTGGTCAGCAACTGCTGCGGCTGGAACAGCAGCACCGCGGTCGCGGCCGAGGCCAGCAGGGCGACGAGCAGGGAGAGCCGGGCCCACGGGGAGAGCAGAACCCTCGTCACGCGGGCGGCGAGACCGGTCGGTGAGGCCGGCGCGGACGGCCCGACGGCCGCGGCGACGGCGAGCTCTGCTGCGGCGGTCCGGGGAGAGACCGTGGCGGTGCCCCCAGAGCGGGTGGTGGCATCGAACATCCGGTGACACTAACCGACGATTGTGTGTGATCGCCGTATGGTGCGTTTCATGAGCGTCACAGCCGCGGAAACTCCGGACGTGCCGTGCAGCCCTCTCGCCGACACCGTGGTCGAGCGACTCACCACCGTGTACACCGCCGCGGCCGATCCCGAACGGGCCGTGGCCATGCGGGCGTACATGAGGGACGTGGCCCCGTTCCTCGGTCTGACCTCCCCTGTTCGCCGCTCCCTGTCCCGGACGGTCCTGGAGGGTCTGCCTCGCCCGGGCGAGCCGGACTGCGCCGCGGTCGCGCTGCGCTGCTGGCGGCTGCCCGAGCGGGAGTACCACTACTTCGCCGTCGATTTCCTGCGCCGTCATGTGACGCATTGCTCTTCCGGTTTCCTGCCCGTGGTCCGGCATCTGCTCACCACGGTGCCGTGGTGGGACACCGTCGACCTGCTCGCCGCGCACGTCGTCGGAGGGCTGGTCGCGGCCGACCGCGACCTCACGGCGGAGATGGACGCCTGGATCGCCGACGAGGACCTGTGGCTGGTCCGCGCGGCCCTGCTCCACCAGCTGCGCTACAAGGAACGCACCGACACCGAGCGCCTCTTCGGCTACTGCCTGCGCCAGTCGGGACACGACGACTTCTTCGTCCGCAAGGCCATCGGCTGGTGCCTGCGCGCGTACGCCGGGACCGACCCGGACGCCGTACGCGCCTTCGTGGCCGAACACGGGCGACGCCTCGCGCCGCTGTCCGTGCGGGAGGCGCTGCGCACCGTCGGCCGGTAGCGGACCGGGGTGACCGGGCTGGTCCGGGACGGCCGGGGCGATACTCGAACTCCCGTGCCATAAAAAACCATTCGACGTGGGGCAAAACGTCGGCAAGGATCGCCGTCATGTTCCGGTACGCCTTCCACCTCGCAGCGTCCGCGGTCGCGGATGCCCCGAAGGCTGCCGTCCCCTTCTTGCCGGCCGCCGTCGACGGCGCCCGAAGCTGACCCTCCCCGGATCGTCCGGCGGACCCCGCAGGGGGAGGGTCGGCCAGTCCCCGGGGTCCCCACCACCGCCACGAGGCTTCGAGGTACCGCCATGTCCAAGACGGCGTACGTCCGCACCAAACCGCATCTGAACATCGGCACGATGGGCCATGTCGACCACGGCAAGACCACCCTGACCGCCGCCATCACCAAGGTCCTCGCCGAGCGCGGCGCCGGCACGTTCGTGCCGTTCGACCGCATCGACCGCGCGCCGGAGGAGGCGGCGCGCGGCATCACCATCAACATCGCGCACGTCGAGTACGAGACCGACACCCGGCACTACGCGCACGTGGACATGCCGGGCCACGCCGACTACGTCAAGAACATGGTCACCGGCGCCGCCCAGCTCGACGGGGCGATCCTCGTCGTCTCCGCGCTGGACGGGATCATGCCGCAGACCGCCGAACACGTCCTGCTCGCCCGGCAGGTGGGCGTCGACCACATCGTCGTCGCGCTCAACAAGGCCGACGCGGGCGACGAGGAACTGACCGACCTGGTCGAGCTGGAGGTGCGGGACCTGCTCACCGCGCACGGCTACGGCGGCGACACCGTGCCCGTCGTACGGGTCTCCGGGCTGAAGGCCCTGGAGGGCGACCCGCGGTGGACGGCCTCCGTCGAGGCGCTGCTGGACGCCGTGGACACGTACGTGCCCATGCCCGAGCGGTACCTGGACGCGCCGTTCCTGCTGTCGGTGGAGAACGTGCTCACCATCACCGGGCGCGGCACCGTCGTCACCGGCGCGGTCGAACGCGGCACCGTCCGGGCCGGCGACCGGGTCGAGGTGCTCGGGGCGTCCGTGGAGACGGTCGTCACGGGACTGGAGACGTTCGGCAAGCCGATGGAGGAGGCGCAGGCCGGGGACAACGTGGCGCTGCTGCTGCGCGGTGTCGCCCGCGACACGGTGCGCCGGGGGCACGTGGTCGCCGCGCCCGGCAGTGTCGTACCCGCGCGGCGCTTCTCGGCGCGGGTCTACGTGCTGTCGGCGCGCGAGGGCGGGCGTTCGACACCGGTCGCCACCGGATACCGGCCGCAGTTCTACATCAGGACCGCGGACGTCGTCGGGGACATCGACCTCGGCCCGGTCCCGGTGGCGCGACCGGGGGACACGGTCACGATGACCGTCGAACTGGGGCGTGACGTACCCCTGGAGCCCGGGCTGGGGTTCGCCATCCGTGAGGGCGGGCGGACCGTGGGGGCGGGGACCGTGACCGGCGTCGGGTGAGGACGGTGCCCGGCACAATGAGAAGGTGAACGAAGCCATACCCGTCAGCCGCGTCACCGACCACGGCACCGCCAAGCTCATGCCCGACGTCGACCGGGAGCGGGCCTGGCTGCTCACTGTCGACGGGGCCCCGCAGTCGTACGTCGATCTGGACGAGCCGGCGCACCTGGAGTTCGAGTACACGCGCCGGCTCGGCCATGTCCTGGACACGATCGCCGAGCCGGGACGTGCGCTGGACGTGCTGCACCTGGGCGGGGGCGCCTTCACCCTGCCCCGGTACCTGGCCGTGACCCGGCCCGGCTCGCGGCAGGACGTCGTGGAGGCCGACCGGGGTCTGCTGGACCTGGTCGCCGAGCACCTTCCGCTTCCGGACGGCTCGGGCATCACCGCGCACGGGGCCGATGCCCGTGCCTGGCTGGAGGCCGCCCCCGCCGACTCGGCCGACGTCCTGGTCGCCGATGTCTTCGGGGGCTCGCGGGTGCCGGCGCATCTGACCTCCGTCGACTACGCCCACCGGGCGGCACGGGTCCTGCGCGCCGACGGCGTGTATGTGGCCAACCTGGCCGACGGGGCGCCGTTCCCCTTCCTGCGCGCCCAACTGGCCGGCTTCGCCACGCTCTTCGAGGAGCTGGCGCTGATCGCCGAACCGGGTGTGCTGCGCGGACGCCGCTTCGGCAACGCCGTCCTCGTCGCCGCGCACCGGCCGCTCGACACCGCCGCCCTGGCCCGGCGCACCGCCGCGGACGCCTTCCCGGCCAGGGTCGAACACGGGCCCGCCCTGCGGGCGTTCATCGGCGACGCGCGGCCGGTGCGGGACGAGGACGCCGTACCGTCGCCCAAGCCTCCGGCCGGGGCGTTCGGCATCGGCTGAGCGGCGCCCGCGGCGCCGCGCGCGGGGCTCCTACTGATCGGTCGGCGGGGCCTCGGTGAGGCGTACGGTGCTCAGGATCTTCTGGATCGTCGCCTCCGGGATCTCGTCTGCGACGCCCTTGGCGCCGTACAGGTTCCAGGTGACGAAGTCACCCGCGCCGTTCTGGAAGGCGAAGGTGATCGCCTTGCCCTCGCTGTCGCACTTCCCCTTCTGGGGGGTGCCCTCCGAGTGCGCCGTGATGACGCTGCCCTTGATGCCGGACGCGGTGGTGTACGCCTTCGGCTTGCCGTACTTGACGCTCTTCATGTCCGGCTGCGTGTAACCGCCGAAGATCCACCACGGCACCCGCGTCTCGGCCGCCTGCTCCGTGTTCGTGGCGCCCTCCTCACCGCGGGTACCGGCGGTGGCGAGAGCGGTGCTCTCCTTGCGGCCGTCCTTGTTCTCGTCGCTGGTGCACCACTCGGACTTCAGGTAGGCCGGGGCGGTGACGGAGGTGCGGTCCCACTCGCCGTCCTTCTCCCACTCGAAGCCGACGCTGGTGTCGGTGCTTTCGATCTCCCAGTCGGCGGGCACGTCGAACATGGTGCCGAAGCGCGGGTTGGCGACGACCTTCCAGCCGTCGACGGTCGCCTTCGGCCCGTCGCCGCCCCGCGGGTTGTCCTCGGAGCCGGACACGCTCGGCTCAGCGGTCGGGGGCTCGGACGTGTCCGTGGACGCGCTCGCGGACGGCTTGCCGTCCTTGCCCCCGTCCGCCTGGTCGTCCTTGTCACCGCCCAGCACGAGGAAACCGGTGACACCGGCGGCCACCACCACGGCGAGCGCCGCGACGATCGCGACCAGCCTGGTTCTGTTGCCGCCGTTGCCGCCGTTGCCACTGCCGCCCGGAGCGGGCTGCGGAGCCCCGACGGGCTGCGGAGCCCCCCACTGCTGCTGCCCGTAAGGGCCGGGCTGCTGCTGGTAGCCGGGCTGCTGATAGGGATTCGGCTGTTGGTACCCCGGCTGCTGGTACGGATTGTTCTGCGGGTTCTGCTCGCCCCCGGGCGGCTGCTGTCCTGGCCACATGAGCAGTCACCCTAATGCCGCCCAGGACACGTTTCGGTCACCGGCCTTTGTCAGGGACGTACCGAAGCCCACGACGCGCGTCCCGGCGGCGGCCCTTGGGCTCTCTGCATTCCGCGGGCCGGTGCCTCAGGAATCCGCCGGCGTGTACTCCCTGACCGTGGCGAGGATCTTCTGGACGGCGGCGTCCGGTACCTCGTCGTCGACGTCCGCGGCGCCGAAGAACGACCAGGAGACGAGGTCGCCGTCGGCGTTCTTGAAGGCGAACGTCGTCGCCTTGCCGTCCACGTCGCACTTGCCCTTCTTCTCGACCCCCGACGACCGGGAGGTGGCGACGCTGCCCTCGATGCCGGAGGCGGTGGTGAAGGAGGTCACCGGCCCCGTCGAGACCTTGTCCCGGTCCGGCTGGGTGAAGCCCCCGTACACCCAGGCCGCGGAGTCGGCCCGGGCGATCTCCTCGGTGTTCCGCGCCCCCTTGTTGCCGCGGGTGCCCGCGCTGGCCAGGGGCGTGTGGTCGGCCGAGCCGTCCCGGTCGTCGTCCGCCCGGCACCACTTCTCCTTGAGGACGGCCGGGGCCCGCATGGCGACCAGGGGCTTCTCCTCGGGGTCGTCGTCCTCCGCGACGTACGTGACCCAGTCGGGCGACTGCCGCATCCAGGAGGCCGGTACGTCGAAGGCGATCCCGATGTCGGGGTTGGCCACGACGTTCCAGCCCTCGACGGTCGGCTTCGGGCCGTCCTCCCCGTTCCGCGGGTTGTCGGCGACCGGCGCGGTCGTCGAGGCGGCGGTGGGGCCGGGCTCGGCCCCGTCGTCCTCGCCGCCGCCCAGCAGGAAGGCCCCGGTCACGGCGGCGGCCACCACGACGGCCGAGGCGGCGACGATCGCCACCACCTTCGTACGGCCCCCGGGACCCCGGCCGGGGGGCGGGGCCGCCGTGACCGTGGGGGCGTTCCACGGGGCGGGCGGCTGCTGCCCGGCGTACGCGCCGGGCTGCTGCTGGTAGCCAGGCTGCTGGTACGGGTTGGGCTGCTGGGGGGTCGGTCCGCCGGTGGGTGACTGCTCTCCTGGCCACATGGGCGGAAAGCATACGACGATCACCGCGGACACCTGGCGACTGGATGCTACTCATGGGTAACCTCCCTCCATGAGCACAGATCAGATGTCGATCGGCGAGTTGCTCGCCGCCACGGTGCCGATGGTCCGGACCCTGAACCTCGAGTACCTGGAGACCACCCCGGAGAAGGCCGTACTGGCCCTTCCGGACCAGGCCGAGTACCGCAACCACGTCGGCGGGCCGCACGCCGGCGCCATGTTCACGCTGGGCGAGTCGGCGAGCGGCGCGATCGTGCTGGCCGCCTTCGGCGACCAGCTCTCCCGGGCGGTGCCGCTGCCGGTCACCGCGGAGATCGCCTTCAAGAAGATCGCGCTCGGCCCGGTCACGGCCACCGCGACACTCGGCCGCCCCGTCGCCGAGGTCGTCGCGGAGCTGGACGAGGGCAGCCGCCCCGAGTTCCCGGTGAGCGTCGCCATCCGGCGCGAGGACGGCGCGGTGACCGGTGAGATGACCGTCATATGGACCCTGCGTCCCAACAGCTGACGCCGGCCGAGCCGGTACGCTTCCGGGTGCGCCTCGTCGAGGCGAACCCGGGAAGCGGACAGGCCAGGCAGGCCCTGGGCCCACCCGGAACGCAGCAGGAACGCGAACTCGGAGGGTCCGGCCTTGCACGTCCAGGAGTGGCTCGACACCGTGCCCGCGGCGGCCGTCTACGCCGTCGTCGGACTGGTCATCGGTCTGGAGAGCCTCGGCATCCCGCTGCCGGGCGAGATCATCCTGGTCTCGGCGGCCCTCCTTTCCTCCCAGCACGGCGGTGTCGACCCGCTGGTCCTGGGCGCCTGTGCGAGCGCGGGCGCGGTGATCGGCGACTCCATCGGGTACGCCATCGGCCGCAAGGGCGGCCGGCCACTGCTGGCCTGGCTGGGCGGGAAGTTCCCCAGGCACTTCAGCGACGGGCACATCGCGACCGCCGAGCGGTCCTTCCAGAAGTGGGGCATGTGGGCGGTGTTCTTCGGCCGCTTCGTCGCCCTGCTGCGCATCTTCGCGGGCCCGCTGGCGGGTGTGCTGCGGATGCCGTACTGGAAGTTCCTGATCGCCAACGTCCTCGGTGGCATCGTCTGGGCGGGCGGCACCACCGCGGTCATCTACTACGTCGGCGTCGTGGCCGAGTCCTGGCTCAAGCGCTTCTCGTGGCTGGGCCTGGTGGTGGCCGTGGGCATCGGCGTCGCGTCGATGCTGGTCCTGAAGCGCAAGGCCAAGAAGATCCAGTCCCTCCCCGCCGCAGAGTAGGAACGCGCCCCCGAAGGGGCGCGGGGAACGGCGCGGGCAACCACGACCGACCCGCGGAAGGCGTGCCTACAGACCGCCCCCCACCGCTCGCCGATGCTCCACGGCCAGCGCCGCGTACATCGTCCCGTTCAGCGTGACCCCCTGGCGCTCCTCCTCCGTCAGCTCCCGCTTCACCTTCGCCGGCACCCCCGCGACCAGCGAACCCGGCGGCACCCGCATCCCCTGCGGGACCAGCGCCTGCGCCGCGACCAGGGAACCGGCGCCGATCACCGCGCCGTTGAGGACCGTGGCGCCCATGCCGATCAGGCAGTCGTCCTCGACGGTCGCCCCGTGCACCACGGCGTTGTGCCCGATGGAGACGCGTTCGCCGACGGTGACGGGGAAGCTCGGGTCGGCGTGGAGCGTGCAGTTGTCCTGGACGTTGCTGCTCGCGCCGACGGAGATCCGCTCGACGTCGCCGCGCAGCACCGCGCCGTACCAGACGCTCGCCCCCGCGTGCAGCGTCACGTCCCCTATCACCGAGGACGTCGGTGCCACGAAGGCCTCCGCGTCCACCTTCGGGTCCCTGCCGCCGATGCCGGTGATCAGCGCCTTCTGTGTCATCGTCGCCTCCTGCTCAAGTGGTGTACGGCACCGTACGCCACCCGGTGGGGTGAAGGTCACAGCCCTTCGGAGCCATGCCGGCAGCGCCCGCCGACTACCGTGAGCGGGTGCCGAAGCGCAAGAACACGTATCCGTCCTGGCGGAGCCGCCTCGCGCAGCGGGCCGTTCACGCGGGCTGGGCCTGGGTGCAGCGCACCGGCTCCGTCACCGCCGCACACCCGGGGCGCTTCCGCTTCGGCGCGCTGGGCACGGGCACCCGGCTCGCGTTCCCGCTCGGCACGGTCTTCGGAGAGCCCTGGATCCACGTCGGCGACCACTGCATCATCGGCGAACAGGTCACCCTGACCGCCGGACTCATGCCCGACCTCGACCTGGGCCCCGAGCCGATCCTGCGCATCGGTGACGGAGTCGTGCTCGGCCGCGGCAGCCACGTCATCGCGGACACCACGGTCACCATCGGCAGCGACTGCTACTTCGGCCCGTACGTCTACGTCACCTCCACCAACCACTCCTACGACGATCCGCACCAGCCCATCGGCAAGCAGTGGCCCCGGATGGAACCGGTGGAGATCGGCTCCGGCTGCTGGATCGGCACCGGCGCGGTGATCCTGCCCGGCGCGCGGATCGGGCGGAACGTGGTGGTCGCCGCCGGTGCCGTGGTCCGGGGCACGGTCCCCGACCACGCTGTGGTGGCGGGCGCGCCCGCCCGCGTCGTACGGCGCTGGACGCCCGACGACGGCTGGCAGCCGCCGCTGCGGACCCCGCCTCCCGTCCCGATCCCCGACGGGGTGACGCCGGGACAGCTGCGGGCACTGTCGAAGCTGGACGACGAGGCGGTGGCCCGGCTGGCCGAGCTGGACGACGAGGCGGTGGCCCGGGCGCCCGGACCGGACGACCGGGCCGGAGCGGCGGGCAGGCTCGCGGAGCCGGCCGCCGAGAGCTGACCGTCCGGCGCCTCGGCCCGCCGCCCGACGCGGTGCGCCCACCGGAGCACGGCCGTTCACCGCCCGCACAGCAGGCAGCCGTCTGCCAGCACGGCCGTTCACCGCCCGCACAGCAGGCAGCCGTCTGCCAGCACGGCCGTTCACCGCCCGCACAGTAGGCAGCCGTCTGCCGGCACGGCCGTTCACCGCCCGCACAGTGCGCAGCCGTCCGCCGGCACGGCCGTTCACCGCCCGCACAGTGCGCAGCCGTCCGCCGGCACGGCCGTTCACCGCCCGCACAGTGCGCAGCCCTCCGCCGAGACGGCCGTTCACCGCGCCGCCCGCTGTTGCTAGCGTGCCGCCATGCACGCACCCATCGGGAACTTCGACAGCGCCACGCCCGCGACGGAATGCCTCGCCGAGCTGACCCGCCCGGTCGCCGACGCCGTACGCCACTGGAGGGGCGGCGTCCCCGCCGACGAGATCGTCTACGTCGACACCGAACCGGAGTGGGCCGACACCGCCACCTTCGTCGAGCACTACGGCCGCGAGCTGCTCGAACAGTCCGCCAACTGCGTCGTGGTCACCGGCAAGCGGGGCGGCGGCACGACGCTCGCCGCCTGTGTGGTCCTCTCCACCACCCGGGTCGACGTCAACGGGGTCGTACGCCGCCACCTCGGCGCCCGCAAGGCCTCCTTCGCGCCCATGGACACGGCGACCGGCGAGACCGGCATGGAGTACGGAGGCATCACCCCGGTCGGCCTGCCCGGCGACTGGCCCGTGCTGGTGGACTCGGCCGTCGTCGACCTGCCGTACGTCCTCGTCGGCAGCGGACGCCGACGCGGCAAACTACTGGTTCCGGGCAAGGCCTTCGCGGAACTGCCGGGGGCCGTGGTCCTGGAGGGACTGGGCGTCGCCTGACCGTTCAGGCGGTGGCGTGGTGGGCCAGCGCCAGATGCGGATCCGTCTCACCGGGGACCGGTTCCGGGTCGGCGTGGACCAGGGCGGCGGTGAGCCGCGGCACCGCGTGCAGCAGCGCGTGCTCGGCCTCGACGGCGATGCGGTGGGCCTGGCGGACCGTGACCTCGCCGTCCACCACCAGGGCCACCTCGGCGCGCAGCCGGTGCCCGATCCAGCGCAGCCGCAGCTCGCCCACCCCGCGCACGCCGGCCACCTCGCCCAGTACGCGCTCGGCCCGGTCCACCAGAGCCGGATCGACGGCGTCCATCAGCCGCCGGAACACCTCGCGCGCCGCGTCCCGCAGCACCAGCACGACGGCGGCCGTGATCACCAGGCCCACGACCGGGTCGGCGAGCCGCCACCCCAGCGCCGCGCCCCCGGCGCCCAGCAGAACGGCCAGTGACGTGCAGCCGTCCGTACGGGCGTGCAGTCCGTCGGCGACCAGCGCGGCGGAGCCGATCTCCCGGCCCACGCGGATCCGGTACCGGGCCACCCACTCGTTGCCGGCGAAACCCACCACGGCGGCCACGGCGACCGCCGGCACGTGGGAGACCGGACTCGGATCGAGCAGCCGGTCCACCGCCGTCCACCCGGTGAGGACCGCGGACGCGGCGATCGTCAGGACGATGACGATGCCGGCCAGGTCCTCCGCCCGCCCGTAGCCGTACGTGAAGCGCCGGGTGGCCGCGCGCCGGCCCAGGACGAAGGCGACGCCCAGCGGCACGGCGGTCAGCGCGTCCGCGGCGTTGTGCACCGTGTCGCCGAGCAGCGCCACCGACCCGGAGGCCACCACCACGACCGCCTGCGCCGCCGCCGTCGCGCCGAGCACCGCCAGCGACACCCACAGCGCGCGCAGTCCGCGGGCCGAGGACTCCAGGGCCGGGTCGAGCTTGTCGGCGCTCTCGTGGGAGTGCGGGATGAGGCGGTGCGCCGGGCGGTGCCACGGGCCGGCGGGGGAGCGGCGGCCGGGGGCGTGCTCGCCGTGGTGAGGGTGACGGTGATGCCGGTGCGGGTCGCTCACGGGGTTCCCCTTCCGAAGCCGGGGTGTGATGGCCGGTGTGGGTGTCACGGTGCGGTGGGCCGGCGCGGCGCGGCGCGGCGCGGCGCGGTGCGGTACGGCGGGGCGGGCCGGCGCGGTGCGGTGTTCCGGTGCGGCGGTGGACGGCCGGCGTCCCCCACGCCATTATGTGCGTATGAGCGCACGCATGCACCTTTCACCTGCGGACGATGCGCACCCGCGCACCCCGGGCGAAGAACAGTTCGCCCTCGCCGCCGAGGTCCTCGCGCTGCTCGGTGACCGGACCCGCCTGTCCCTGCTGCACGCCCTGACCGGCGGCGAGGCCGACGTCACCACCCTCACCGAGGCGTGCGGAGCGGCCCGGCCCGCCGTGAGCCAGCATCTGGCCCGGCTGCGGCTCGCGGGGCTCGTGAGCACCCGCAAGGAGGGGCGGCGGGTCGTGTACGCACTCCGTGACGGGCATCTGCGCCGCCTGGTCGCCGAGGCGCTGAACGTCGCCGACCACCGGCTCGGCGACCGGCCGCTCCACGACTGACCGGGAGTTCTCAGCCGGTGGTCCGGGTGCCGAGGTACTGCTCGGCGAAGGCCGCCGCCGCGACCGGAGAGGCGAACAGGCGCCGCAGCCGGGCCAGGGCGGCGCCCGCTCGGTACGGGTCGCCCGACGCCGTGCCGTGGTACATCTCCCCGAGCCACTGGGAGAACTCCTGGTAGTCCCACGCCTGGGCGAGGCACGTTGCCGAGTAGCCGGACAGCCCGGTTTCGTCGCCCTCCGTGAGGTACGCGACCAGTCCGTCGCCGAGCAGGAAGGCGTCGTGCAGGGCGAGGTTCAGGCCCTTGGCGGCGATGGGTGCGGTCAGGTGGGCCGCGTCCCCGGCCAGGAAGAGACGGCCGAAGGCCATGGGCTCGACGATGTGGCCGTGCATGTCCAGGACACGTCTCTCGATCAGCCGCCCCTCCTCGAGAGGCGGCACCCCGACGGCGCCGAGCCGTTCGCGCAGCTCCGCCCAGACCCGCTCGTGCGGCCAGTTCTCCGGATCGTCGCCCGGCGGGCACTGGAGGTAGTAGCGGGTCACCTCCGGACTGCGCGCCATGTGGCCGGCGAAACCGCGCGGATGCATGCCGAACACGACACAGTCGTAGGACGGCGGTGCCTCGGCCAGGAGCGCCAGCCAGCCGACGCCGTAGTCATGGCGCGCGACGCGCACCCGCCCGGACGGCAGTGCCGCGCGGGTCACCCCGCGCGCACCGTCGCAGCCCGCCAGGAAGTCGGCCTCCACGACGCGCCGTTCACCGGAGTCCGGGCACACGTAGGACACCGACGGCCGACCGGACTCCAGCCCGTGCAGGCGGACGTCCCGGACACCGAACCGGATCTCCCCGCCCCGCACGTCCGCATACTCGCGGACCAGGTCCGTCACCAGGAACTGCTGCGGGTAGACGAAGTGGTGCCGGCCGGTCAGCCGGGTGTACTCGAACCGGTACGACTCCCCGGCGAACCGGAACTCGCACTCGGTGTGCCTCTGGGCCCGCTCCAGCAGGGTCCGCGCCAGGCCGCGCCGTTCCAGCCCCCGTACGGCCCACTCCTCGATGACCCCGGCGCGGGGCCGCCGCTCGATGAACTCCCGGGTCTCGGTCTCCAGGACCAGACAGCCGACGCCCGCGGCGCGCAGGATGTTGCCGACGGTGAGCCCGGCGGGGCCGGCACCCACGACGACGGCCGAAAAGCCCTGTGCGGCACCGGAGCTGCCGTGGGAGGAGGCTGCGGTCACTCGAGCATTATGCGGGCGGTACCCGGCCACCGGAACGGTCCGCGCGGCCCGCCGCCCGGAAAACACCTCGCGGCCCGCGACCGGCGCGGCTATGCTCCCCGCGATGACTACTCCTTCCGTCGGCAGATTGGGGGACCCGTCCGCGCAAGGTGAGTGCTGATGCTCACTCACCCCGTGAACGAGGACTCCCGCCTTTCCCTCTGGCGGCGCGTGCGCGAGTTCGCCGTGCCGCCGTCCATGATCGAGACTGCGACCGCCCGCCGCCGTGCCGGGGACTGGGCCGGGGCATGCGCCGCCGCAGGCATCGACGTCGACCTCAACCCGCGCTCCGTGGCGCGCACGCACGGCCACGACCTCGCCGCCCGGATCCGGGCCGACCTGCGCCATCTCGCGCCCGACCTGCTGCGCTGGCACATGCCGAGAATCGCTCCGGACGGGCTGCTGCGCCCGGGCCTCACGCTCACTCTGGCGCGATACGACAGCACCGGAGGCGACGGCGCACAACCGGTGCACCTCGTGGTCCGGACGCCGCCCGCCTGGGCGGACGGCGGCCAGCGGATCAGCCTCGCCCTGTGGGACGGCTCCGGTCCGGAAACGGGCGCCGGCCGACATCCGCACCCCCGGCCCAACCGACGGTTCCGCCTCGACCTGCACCGCCACCTGTGGGACGCGCGCAGAACCGATGAGCTGCGCGTCCGGGCGGGGGCCGACCTGCCGCCCACCGACGACCACTTCGGGCACCCCCGACCTCCGGGCCTGCCGGGGACGGTGCCGCCGGGGCACCGCTGTGCCTTCGGCCGGTGGGCAGCCGAGGCGGAAATCCTGCTCCGCGCCGAGGGACGGACGACGGACGGCACCGGCACCGTGACCGTGCGGCTCGGGGCCGGGCGCCGGCTGGCCGTCGAACTGGTCGCGGACCGGAACGGCGCAAGTCCGCCCGTGCTCCGGATCGAGCCGGCGCCCACCGGCGGCGTCGCGCCGTCCGCACTGCCGGTGCTGCCCGACGCGGCGACCTGGATCTCACCCGACCTGGAACTGGTCCGCGCCGGCGCGATCGAGGCCGATCGGCTCCATCCGCTGGTCGCCTCCGCGCTGACAGCGGACCACGAACCGGCCGTCCCGCCCCGGCCCCCGGACCCGGCCGGACATCCCCGCCTCGTGGACTGCCGGGGAGCCCGGCACCGGATCGGCCTCGTCGACGGGGTACTGGCGGCGCTGGACCACGACCCGGCGGAAACCCGCCGGGAGGAGCTGCTGGCCGCACTGACCGGCACTCCGCTGCCCTGCTTCCAGGTCATCGACGAGGCGCACCGACGTCCGGAGTGCCTCCCCGACATCCGCGAACGCCTCAGACACGGCGACACCACCGGCGCCCTCGCGGCCGTCGAAGACCTGCTGGGTCCCGGCGCACGCCTGCGCGACGGCGCCCTGCGGGACGAACTGGAGGCCGCCGCGCTACGGCGGATCACCTACGGGATGTTCCGCGCCGGCCTCGACGGACCCGGTCCGGGACGGGTCCGCCCGGACCGTCACCGTCCCCGCGTCGCCCGTTCCCGCCCGCGCCATGCGACCCGCGACTGACACGGGGAGTGCCGCCCCGCGACTGGCTCGGGGCGTCCGCCCGGTGCCGCCACCCGCCCACCACGACCCCACAGGTGATGACTTATGACGACTTGTACGCCCGCAGCCTCCGTCTCCGCCGACCGCCCCGACTCCTCACCGGACCGTACCCAGCTCGACATCGCCGGTGACCTGCTGGCCCTGCTGCGCGACGCGACCACCGAACCGCGGCCCGACAACCAACTGGAGGCCCTCACCCTGGCCGTGGCCGCCGACCTCCCCGTACTGCTGTGGGGTGAGCCGGGGATCGGCAAGACCGCCGCCCTGACCCAGCTCGCCACCGCCCTGGACCTTCCGCTGACCACCGTGATCGCCAGCGTGCACGAGCCGTCCGACTTCTCCGGGCTGCCCGTCGTCGGGGACGACCCCGCGGAACAGGGTGTCCCGATGGCCCCGCCGGACTGGGCGGTGCGACTGGTACGGGCCGGCCGGGGGCTGCTGTTCCTGGACGAGCTGTCCACCGCGCCACCGGCCGTACAGGCCGCCCTGCTCCGCCTCGTCCTCGAACGGCGGATCGGCGCCCTCCGACTGCCGCCCGGGGTCAGGATCGTGGCCGCCGCCAACCCCCGGTCCTCGGCGGCCGACGGCTGGGAGCTGAGCCCGCCGCTGGCCAACCGGTTCGTCCACCTCCAGTGGACCCACGACCACGACGTCGTCGTACGAGGACTCGGCGGGACCTGGCCCCGGGCGACACTGCCGCGGCTCGACCCGGACGGGCTCGCTCACGCCGTGGGCCACGCCCGCCGTGCGGTGTGCGCCTTCCTCACCGCCCGCCCCGGGCTCGTGCACCGCCTGCCCAGCGGCGAAACACGCCGGGGCGGCGCCTGGCCGTCGCCCCGGAGCTGGGAGATGACCCTGTGCCTCATCGCCTTCGCGACCGCGGCCGGCTCCTCCAAAGAGGTGCTCTCCCTGCTGGTGCGGGGCACCGTCGGCGACGGTCCCGGGCTGGAACTGATGGCGAGCCTGGACCGCATGGACCTCCCGGACCCCGAGACACTGCTCGCCGACCCGACCGGCGCCGTCCTGCCCGAGCGCGGAGACCTGCGCCAGGCCGCGCTCGACGGTGTGGTGGCCGCGGTACGCAAACGGCCGGAAAGATCCCGGTGGGACGCGGCGTGGGCGCTGCTGGCCCGCGCCATGGAGACCGGTGCCCCGGACGTCGTGGTCGTCCCCGCCACGACACTCGCCGCCCTGCGGCAACAGGACTGGGACATCCCGGCGTCGATCGAGCGGCTCGCGGGAGCCGTGTCGCTGTCCCGGCGCGCGGACCGGGCGGCGGACCGTGCGGTGACGCGGACCGCCGGCCCCGTCAAGGCGGGCCGATGAGCAGCGGCACGTCGAGCACGGCCGCGTCGGCCACGGTGACGACCACACCGGTTCCGGCCGTGCTCGACCGCGACAAGCTCTTCGCCGCCCGGCTGCACGCCGCCCGGGCCCGGCCCTACCTGGCGACGGCGCTGTTCGCCCTGCACGTCGTCCCGTCGAGGACGGTGCCGACGATGGCCGTCGACCGGTACTGGCGGTGCTACGTCTCGCCGGTCTTCGTGGACCGGACGCCCGCGGAGGAACTGGCCGGGGTCTGGGTGCACGAGGTGGCGCACCTGCTGCGCGACCACCACGGGCGCAGTGACCGGGTCGCGCGGGAGCGCGGGCTGACCGGTCCGGCCGAACGGCTTCGGATGAACATCGCCGCGGACTGCGAGATCAACGACGACGTGTTCGGGGACGGACTGGTCCGTCCCGAGGGCGCGGTCGAGCCGGAGCTCCTCAAACTGCCCGAGGGCCAGCTCATGGAGGACTACCTGCGCCAGTTCCGGCTCGGGCGGCTCACCGAGAGCCTGGCCTGGCTGGACTGCGGCAGTGGCGCCGACGGCCTCGAACGGGAGTGGGACCTCGGGCCGGACGGCGCGGACGGGCTCAGTGAGCAGCAACAGGACGCGGTGCGCTTCCGGGTCGCGCAGGGCATCAACGCCCGCCCGGGAAGCGCGCCGAAGGGGTGGAAGCGGTGGGCGGAACAGGCGTTCCATCCGCCGCAGCCGTGGCGGGACCTGCTGGGAACGGCGGTCCGCTCGGCGACCTCCTCGGGTGGCGCGGGCGAGGACTACACGTACGGCCGGCCGTCGCGCCGCTCGGCCGGAATGTCCGGCGTCGTGCTGCCGAGCCTGCGCCGCAGACCGCCCCGGGTCGCCGTGGTCATCGACACCTCGGGATCGGTCAGCGACGCGGAACTCGGCAGCGCGCTGCTAGAGGTCGCCGCGATCGCCCGTGCCGTCGGTGGCCGCCGCGACCTGGTCACGGTGGTGCCCTGCGACGCGTCGGCGCGGCTCGCGCACTCCCTGTGCCGCGCCGAGGGAATTCCCCTGGTGGGCGGGGGCGGCACGGACCTGCGCACGGGCTTCGCCAAGGCGCTGCGCGCGCAGCCCGCACCGGACGCCGTCGTGGTCCTGACCGACGGGCAGACGCCCTGGCCGGACACACGGCCGGCGTGTCGGACGGTGGTCGGCCTCTTTCCCCGGCAGCGGATCCGCGGCTCCTGGAACGAGGACGACCCCGAGTACGTGCCGGACTCACCACCCGACTGGGCGCGCGTGGTGGTCATCGGGTCCGACCCGGCCGGTGGCGGGTGAGGCGCCCGCGGGCTCACCCGCCACCGGTGCGAGGGCCGTCACCTCCTGGCGGCCCGAAACGCCGGGCAGGGGGTATCGGTCGAGCTGTGGGATCCCGGTGGCGGGCAGGGGGTCGGTCGAGCTGTGGGATGCCGGTGGTCGGGCAGGAGTCAGCCGAGCTGTGGGATCTCGATCGCCGGGCAGCGGTCCATCACCATCTCCAGTCCCGCGGCCCGGGTCCGCTCGTACGCGGCCTCGTCGATCACGCCGAGCTGGAACCAGACGGCCCCGGCCCCCTTGGCGACCGCCTCGTCGGCGACCGGTCCGGCCAGGTCGCTGTTGACGAAGACGTCGACGACGTCCACCGCGAAGGGGACGTCCGCGAGAGAGGCGTACCCCCGCTCACCGTGCACCGTCTCCGCCTTGGGATGCACGGGCACGACGCGCTTGCCGAAGCGCTGCAGCACCTCGGCGACGCCGTACGCCGCGCGCTGCCTGTTCGACGACAGGCCCACCACGGCCCAGGTGTCACCGAGTTCGGTGAGGATCTTCCGGACGGTTGCCTCGTCGCCGTACACCGGCGGCCTCCCTGGACTCCTGGACGACTCGCCTGCCGCGTGTCGTGTGTCGTGTCTTCCCGCAGGACAACGGACGGCGGCCCGCCGGGATTCCCGTGCGGCGGGGGAGCCGCGGCGAGCGCGCCCTCTGTGCGCCACCGCTCCACCCCGCCTACGCTCACCCCGTGCTGCGCATCATCGACGCCCGGACCCGAGAGCCCGCCCCCGCCGCCCCCGCCCGGCGGGGCCCCACCCGTGTCGAGGCGCACGCGCCGGGCCGCGGCACGACCGGACTGCGCGTGCTGCTCGTCGCCGACCTCCTGGTCCGCGCCCTGGAGCTGGACGGCACTCCCGTGTGGGCGGTGCTGACCGGCGCGGAGGAGGAGCCACGGCTGCGTGCGGACGCCGCGGCCCTCGGCATCCGGCCCTTCGACGACGGAGGAGCGGCCGGACCCGGACCGGGCGCCGGGCAGACCGTGCACGTCGTGCGCGAGGGCGGGGCCACTCCGGACGGGGCAACGGTCGCCGTGGCCTCCGTGGACGTGGCCGCACAGGGCACCGACGACCCCGACGCCGTGCGTCTCGCGCTGCTGGAGCGGCACCACCACGCGCGCGTGGAGCTCGACGCGAGCGCGCTGGACGATGCCGGGGAAACGCTCGCGCGCTGGCGCCGCGCGGTCGCCGCCTGGGCGCGGCAGCCTTCCCGTCCCGTCCCGGGCGAGGTGCGCGACCAGCTGCGAGCCGCGTGGGAGGACGACCTGGACGCCCCCGGGGTGCTGCGTGTGCTGCGCCGGGTGGAGACCGATCCGGACCTTCCGGACGGAGCCCGGTTCGAGACCTACGCCTACGCCGACCGGTTCCTCGGCCTCCACCTCGCCCGGGACGTCGGAACCCCGGCCTGAGCGCGCGCCGGGCTCCGGCCGCGGCCGCGCCGCCTGGCCGTCCCGCGGCACGCCAAGCAGGCCCACCCGCCGGCGTCGCCGGTCACGACCGCATGCTCGCCGTGCACGACCGTCCGCTCGTCGGTCACGACCGCATGCTCGCCGTGCACGACCGTCCGCTCGTCGGTCACGACCGCATGCTCGCCGTGCACGACCGTCCGCTCGTCGGCCACGACGGCACGCTCGTCGGCCACGACCGTCCGCTCGCCGGGCGAGGCCGCCGAGACTCAGCCGCGGCCGGACGGGCCCCCGGCCCCCGGCCCCCGGCGTGGCCCTGCCGGCCGCGGCGACGGTGCCGCGGGGCGTGCGACGGTGAGCGCATAGGCTGGCCGGATGCAGGACGAGTACCGCACCGTCGCCCGCGCGGGTGTGCACGAGACCGAGATCAACCGCTCCCGTTTCCTGTGCGCCCTCGCCCCGGCCGCCACCGAGCAGGAGGCCCAGGCGTTCGTCGCGGCCGTACGCAAGGAGCACGCGGACGCCAACCACAACTGCTGGGCGTACGTCATCGGGGCCGACGCCGCCGTGCAGAAGGCCAGTGACGACGGCGAGCCGGGCGGCACCGCGGGTGTCCCCATGCTCCAGATGCTGCTGCGCCGCGACATGCGGTACGTCGTCGCCGTCGTCACCCGCTACTTCGGAGGCGTCAAGCTCGGCGCGGGCGGACTCATCCGCGCCTACGGCGGCGCGGTCGGCGAGGCCCTGGACGACCTCGGCACTCTCACCCGCCGCCGGTTCCGCCTGGCCACGGTGACCGTCGACCACCAGCGCGCGGGCAAGCTCCAGAACGACCTGCGCACGGCGGGACGCGCGGTGCGCGACGTGCGGTACGACGAAGCCGTCACCATCGAGATCGGCCTGCCGGAGGCCGACGTGGCCGCCTTCCGGTCCTGGCTCGCGGACGCCACCGCGGGGTCGGCCGGGTTCGAACTGGGCGGCGAGGCGTACGGGGACGCGTGACCGCACCGGTTCACCGTCGCCGACGTGGTGTCTCCGGTGAGGCGGAGGCTCGTCCGCCCCACCGTGCGCGCGGAGCCCGCTACTTCGTGGCCCCCTGTGCGAACCCGTTGTAGATGTAGCGCTGGAGGAAGAGGAAGATCACCAGAGTGGGCACGATCACGAGGACGGCCCCGGCGGAGATGTTCTCCCAGTGCGCGCCGAACGGCCCCTTGAAGCGGAACAGGGCCGTGGACATGGTCCCGAGTTCCTCTGAGGGCATGTAGAGGAACGGGATGTAGAAGTCGTTGTACGTGGTGATGCCCTTGATGATGACCACGGTGGCGATCGCCGGCTTGAGCAGCGGGAAGATGATCTTCCGGTAGATGGTGAACGAGTTCGCGCCGTCGAGCCGCGCCGCTTCGTCGAGGGACTTCGGGATCCCGCGGATGAACTGCAGGAAGATGTAGATGGACACGATGTCGGTGCCCATGTAGAGCAGGATCGGGGCCCAGCGGGTGTCGAAGAGGCCGAAGCTGTTGACCACCTGGAAGGTGGCGACCTGGGTGGTCACGCCGGGCACCAGGGTGGCGATCAGGAACAGCGCCATGACGAGCTTCTTGAAGCGGAAGTCGAAGCGGTCGATGGCGTACGCGGTCATGGAACCGATGACCACGGTGCCGGTGACGGAGAACAGCAGGATGAAGGCCGTGTTGCCGAAGGCCGTCAGCATGTGGCCGTCGGTGAACGCCGTGGCGTAGTTGGAGAAGTTCAGCCAGTCGTCCGGCAGGGCCAGGGCGCCCTGGCCGTCGGAGATCTCGTCGTAGGACTTCAGCGAGGTCAGGAAGACGACGAGGAGTGGGACCAGGACCACGAGGGAGGCGACGACCAGCGACAGGTAGGTGAGGGCGCTGCCGATCGGGAGGCGCCGGCGGGGCCGGCCCTCGGTGGGGGCGGTGATGGTCATACGAGGTCCACCTTCTCGTCGGGCACGATGCGGCGCTGGATCCAGGTGATCAGCAGGATGATGACCAGCAGCACGACGGCAGAGGCGGAAGCCAGGCCGGTCTTGTTGAACTGGAAGGCGAACTTCACCGTCTGGATGACGAACGTCGAGGTCTCGGTCGCGCCGCCGGTCATGATGTACGGGATCTCGAAGACGGACAGGGAGCCGGAGATCGCCAGGATGACGCTGAGGCTCAGCACCGGGCGGATGCTGGGCGCGATGATGTGCCGGAACTGCTGCCACCGGGTCGCGCCGTCGAGCTGGGCGGCCTCGTAGAGCTCACCGGGGATCGACTGGATCGCGCCGAGGAACAGGACGAAGTTCAGGCCCGTGAAGCGCCACACGGACACCCCCGCGAGCGAGGTGTTGGCCGACTCCGGGCTGCCCAGCCACGCGTGGCCGGTGTCGGCGCCGAACCAGGACAGGACGGAGTCGAGGGTGCCGCCGTCCTGGAAGAAGTAGAGGAAGACGAAGCCGATCGCGACCCCGTTGATCAGGTAGGGGAAGAACAGGATGCCCTTGAACAGGTTCCTGAAGCGCAGGTCGAAGCTGAGGACCACGGCGAAGTACAGGGCGATCACGATCTGCACGGCGGAGGCCGCGAGGTAGTAGAAGCTGACCGCGAAGACCTTGAAGAGCTCGGGCCGGGTGAACAGCTCGGTGTAGTTGTCGCCGCCGACGAAGTTCCGGTCGGGGCTGACGCCGTCCCAGTCGGTGAAGCTGTAATAGATCATGTTGCCCACGGGCACGTACGTGAACGTGACCAGCAGGGCGAGGGGGGCCAGGAGGAACAGCCACGGGGTGATACGGCGCAGGGGCCGGTCATGCCACGAGGCAGCGCCCGGCGCACGGCGCCGGGAGGGCTGTTTAGCGGTCCGGCCCGGTTCGGTGGCCGGAGCGGGCGGTGATGCGGTGGAGGCGGTGCGGGTCATAGCGGGGCCAGGGCCTTTCGTCGTCCGCTGAGGGCACTGGGGCGGGTCCGGACCCCTCCCGCCGACGGGAGGGGCCCTGCCGGGCACCGGTTCAGGAGCCGGCCATCTGCCTGGCCTCGGACCAGCGCTCGTTCAGTTCGCCGAAGTAGCCGTCGAGCGACCCGTCCACGGCTCCGCGGGCGATGTCGATCAGCTTCTGCCGGTAGTCCGGCTTGGCCAGGCCGATCTCGGAGGCGTTGTCGATGGCGTTGACCTCGGCCGTCTTCGCCTCGGAGCGCTCCACCATCTTGACATCGTTGTCAACGTAGCCCTTGAGGGTGTCCGGCATACCCTCGGCCTTCAGGGCGGAGACCGCCCCCTCCTTCGCCGCGTAGCCCGACTTCTCGGTGAACCAGTCGATCCAGGCCCGGGCCGCGCTCTTGTGGTCGGAGTGGATGTTGACGGCCTGCTGGTAGTCGGAGACCAGGGTCGCGCAGAACGTGCCGCCCGTCTGGGCCGGGACGGGCATGAAGCCGATGTCGTCGGGGTTCTGGCCGGCCTTCTCGGCCGCGTCCCGCATCTGGTTGATCGCCCAGGAGCCGAGCATCATGCTGCCCACCTCGCCCTTGGCCAGGAGGGTCTTCGAGCTCTCCCAGTTGGTGGTGGCCGGGTCCTTCTCCGACAGCTTCTCGTGGACGATGTCGTGGAGCAGGGTGTCGAGCGCGTTCAGCTCCGTGCCCTTCTCCCAGGGCTTGTCCATCGAGGCCAGCTTGTCCGAAGCCTGGCTGTCGCAGCTCACGGACCCGACGCTGTTCGTCCAGGGGCTGCTGAGCGGCCAGCCGTCCTTGAAGTTCGTGTAGTAGGGCGTCGCGCCCGTCTTCTCCCCGACGGCCTTCAGGTCGTCCAGGAACTGCTGCGGCGTCGTCGGCCAATCGGTGATGCCGGCCTTCTTCCACAGCGCCTTGTTGTAGACGAAGCCGTTGGCGGTGCCGAAGGTGGCGATTCCGTAGGTCCTGCCGCCGACGTCGGTCTTGTCGGTGAAGCGGTAGGTGTTCTTCATCGTCGAGGTGTCGCCGAGCGGCGCGAAGAACTTGGGGTAGTCACCCTTGGCGATCACCGAGGGGATCAGCAGGACGTCGCCGTAGTCCTCCGTGTTCATGCGGATCTTCACCTCACCCTCGTAGTCGGTGAGGCCCTCGAACTCGACCTTCACCTCGGGGTAGGTCTTGTTGAACTCGGCGGCGTACTTCTTCATCGTCCCGTCCTGGATCAGGTCGGTGCGATTGGTCAGGACGGTGATGTCCCCCGAGACGCTGTCCGGGTTCACCGGCGCGGCAGCGGTCTCGTCGGCGTTCGGGCTCCCGCCCCCGCCGCACCCCGCGACGGTCAGCATCGCGGTGGTCAGCAGAGCGACGCCCAGCGTCTTCTTCCCCATGTGCCCAGCTCCTTCCAAGGATTACGGCTCGGGCTCCGGTGGTTGTCGGCGACTATGTCAGGCACGCGTGAACCGGTAAAGCTAAGTGCCGCACCGCGATACTTAATCGTTACCGGCGGTGAATGCCTGCGCCAAATGCCGCTGGCGCTCACACCGGCACTCACGGCGGAGCAGTGGTGGCTCCTGTCAGGAGGTGAGGGCTAGACCGGTTCACTTGTGTGGGGTTAAGTTGGCCGCGTCGTACAGGAAACGGGCCCGTCCCGCCTAAGGAGCCGCACATGAAGGAAGTCGTCCAGCTCACCGAGGACTGGAGCCTGCGCCACGGCGAGAGCCTGCTGCCCGCCCAGGTCCCCGGCTGTGTCCACACCGATCTGCTCACGGCCGGCCTGATCCCGGACCCCTTCCTCGGTGTCAACGAGCCGGAGGTGGCGTGGGTCGGACAGCGTGCCTGGACCTACGTCCGGGACGTGGCGGCCACCGACACCGCCGAGGAGGGCCACGAGCGGACCGACCTGGTCTTCGACGGACTCGACACGGCCGCGACCGTCACCCTGGGCGGGCGGGAACTGGGGCGCACCCGCAACATGCACCGCCACCACCGCTTCGACGTCACCGGCCACCACGGGCAGCTGAAGGTGGACTTCGCCTCCGCCTACGACGAGGCGGCGGCGGTACGGGCCCTGACGGGCGAGCGGCCCAACGTCTACCCGGAGCCGTTCCAGTACATCCGCAAGATGGCGAGCAGCTTCGGCTGGGACTGGGGCCCGACACTGGTGACCGCCGGGATCTGGCGTCCGGTCCGGCTGGAACGCTGGTCGACGGCGAGACTGGCCGGCGTGCGTCCCCTGGTGACGGTCGAGGGCGGCACCGGACGGGTCGAGGTGCGGGTGGAGGTCGAGCGCACGGCACAGGGAGCGCACCGTTCGCTCGCCGTGCGGGCCACGGTCGCCGGTGTCGAGACCCGCGCGCCCGTGGACGGTACGCGGGCCGTGCTGACGCTCGACGTGCCCGACGTCTCCCTGTGGTGGCCGCGCGGCTACGGTGCGCAGCCGCTCCACGACCTGGAGGTCGCGCTCGTCGAGGACGGGCCCGAGGCGAGGGCCCTGGACTCCTGGCAGCGGCGGATCGGTTTCCGGACCGTGGAGCTGGACCGCTCCGAGGACGCGCACGGAACCGGGTTCACCCTGATCGTCAACGGTGTACGGCTCTTCGTCCGCGGTGTGAACTGGATCCCCGACGACGTCTTCCCCTCCCGGATCACACCCGAGCGGTACCGCACGCGGCTGCACCAGACGGCCGAGGCGGGAGTGGACCTGGTGCGCATCTGGGGCGGCGGGATCTACGAGGACGACGCCTTCTACGACGCGTGCGACGAACTGGGTCTCATGGTCTGGCAGGACTTCCTCTTCGCCTGCGCCGCCTATCCCGAGGAGCAGCCGTTGCGCGGCGAGGTGGAGGCGGAGGCGCGCGACAACGTTGTCCGCCTGATGCCGCACCCGAGCCTCGTCCTGTGGAACGGCAACAACGAGAACCTGTGGGGCTTCCGCGACTGGGACTGGGAGCCCGAACTCGCCGGCGACTCCTGGGGCGGCGGCTACTACCTGGACCTGCTGCCGCGCGTCGTCGCCGAGCTCGACCCGACCCGGCCCTACACCGCGGGCAGCCCCTGGTCCGGCTCGTGGGACCACCACCCCAACGATCCGGCCCACGGCACCCACCACTCCTGGGAGGTCTGGAACCGCCGGGACTACGCCGAGTACCGCGACTCGGTGCCCCGCTTCGTCTCGGAGTTCGGCTGGCAGGCACCCCCCGCCATGGCGACCCTGCGGCGCGCGCTGCCCGGTGAGCAACTCGCTCCCGACTCGCCCGGCATGCTGCACCACCAGAAGGCCGAGGACGGCAACGGCAAGCTGAACCGGGGCCTGGCACGCCACTTCGCCCTGCCCGAGGGCGACTTCGACCGCTGGCACTACCTCACCCAGGTCGTACAGGCCCGCGCGATCGCCGCCGGCATCGAGCACTGGCGCTCGCACTGGCCGGTCTGCGCCGGCACCATCGTCTGGCAGATCAACGACTGCTGGCCGGTCAGCTCATGGGCCGCCATCGACGGCGACGGAAGGCTCAAGCCCCTGTACCACGAGCTGCGGCGGGTCTACGCGGATCGCCTCCTCACCCTCCAGCCGGACACCGACGGCCCGGTCCTCGCCGTCGTCAACCAGGCACCGGAGCCGTGGCAGGCCCCGGTGACCCTGCGCCGGATGCGGGCGGACGGCACCGAGTTGGCGAAGCTGGTCCTCGACGTGACCGTGAACGCCCGTTCGGTGCACCGGCAGAGTGTGCCGGAGGAACTGGTGCCGGACGAGCGGTCGGGCGAGGAGTTCCTCGTCGCCGACTGCGGCGGCCTGCGCGCGCTGCATGTTCCCGTGCCGGACAAGGACTTCGCGTACCCGGTACCTCACTACGACGTGGCCGTGGAGTCCCCGGTCGGTGGTGATGCGAGTAGTGTCGAGGTCGTGGTGACAGCACACACTCTCGTACGTGACCTCCTCCTGCAGGCCGACCGGCTCGGCCCGGACGCGGTCTGCGACACCGGACTACGCACCCTCCTTCCCGGAGAACGGGCCCGCCTCCGGGTCACGAGGGCGGCCGAAGCCGGGGCCAACGCCGTGCGCGCCGCACTGTTCTGCGTGGAACCGGCGTGAGCGCACCCTCCGAACGCGTCACCATCAAGGACGTGGCCGCCGCCGCGGGCGTGTCCAAAGGTGCCGTGTCGCTGGCGTTCAACCACAAACCGGGTGTCTCCGAGGCCACCCGGGAGCGGATCTTCGCGGCGGCGCGGCAGCTGGGCTGGGCACCGAACTCCTCGGCCCGCAGCCTGTCCCGGCAGTCGGTCGACACCGTCGGGCTGGCCATCTGCCGGCCGGCCCGGCTGCTGGGCCTGGAGCCCTTCTACATGG
This sequence comes from Streptomyces sp. NPDC037271, assembly GCF_055603605.1. Lineage (NCBI taxonomy): Bacteria > Bacillati > Actinomycetota > Actinomycetes > Kitasatosporales > Streptomycetaceae > Streptomyces > Streptomyces sp. NPDC037271. The sequence goes on along the minus strand of NZ_JBVJVN010000003.1, from coordinate 358,036 downwards.
AGTTCGTCTCCGGCATCGAGAGCGTGCTGGCCGAGCGGGACTGCTCGCTGCTGCTGCGACTGGTCGACTCCCTGGAGGAGGAGATCGGACTGCAGGAGCGCTGGTGGAGGGAGCGGCAGATCGGCGGCTCGATCCTGGTCGACTTCCACCAGGAGGACCCGCGTGTCGAACCGCTGCGCAAGCTGGGCCTGCCGGCCGTGGCGGTCGGCCACCCGTCCCTCACCGGGGGCTTCCCTTCCGTCTGGACCGATGACGCCGCCGCCGTCGCCGAGGCGGTGCGTTACCTGGCGGCGTTGGGGCACCGGCGCATCGCGCACGTGGGAGGCCCCCGCGGCCTGGGGCACAGCGCCATCCGGACGACCGCCTTCGAACAGACCATGAGGGAGCTCGGCCTCGACAGCGGCCCGCACGCGGAGACGAGCTTCTCGGGCGACGACGGGGCGCGTGCCACGCGCTCCCTGCTGCTGGCCCGGGAGCGGCCCACGGCGATCCTCTACGACAACGACATCATGGCGGTCGCCGGACTGGGCGTCGCCGCCGAGATGGGCATCTCGGTGCCGGACGACCTGTCCCTGCTGGCCTGGGACGACTCCCAGCTGTGCCGGCTGACCCATCCGACGCTGTCCGCGATGAGCCACGACGTCCACGGCTTCGGCGCCCAGGTCACACGCGTGCTGTTCGACGTTCTCGACGGCCGCCAGGTCGCCTCCCGGCCGGTGGCGACACCGTCCCTGGTACCGCGTGCCTCGACCGCCGCACCCCGCCCTGAGAGATACACGGACGTCTGACGGTACGGCGTCTGGATACGACGTCCGGCGATACGGCGTCTTGGAGATACACGAACGTGGGAGGGGTGCGGCATCCTGCCGCGCCCCTCCCACGTTCTCGTCCCCTGCACGGACGGCTCCTAGTCACCTGATGAGTACGCAACCCGGTGATCACTTCGGGTCACAGCACCGGCGGTCCGGCGTTCCACCGGGGCGTCACCCTTCGCCCACTGGCCGCCCCTCCGCCAGGTCCCGTACCGCCCGCTCCAGCCACGTCCGGCGAGTCTCCGACGTCGTGGCCCGGAGCAGCGGGAGCAGCACGAGGTAGCGGGCGGTCCGGTCGAGCGCGTCGAAGGCCGCGCGCGCCACCGGGTCCGCGGCCAGCGCCGCAGCAAGGTCGTCCGGGACAACAGCCGTCGCCTGCGACGCGTACGCGCGGTCCCAGCGGCCGTCCTCCCGGGCCCGTCGGACCTCGGCGAGGCCGGGCTCCCGCATCCGGCCCGCCCCCGTCAGCGCCGCGACCTTCTCGACATTCACCCGCGACCACAGGCTCCTCGGCCGCCGTGGCCCGTACTTCTGCAGGTAGTGCCGGTCGTCCAAGCCCCGACGCTGCCCGGAGATCCAGCCCCAGCACAGTCCCACGTCGACCAGTTCGTCATCCGTGACCGACGCGATCCCCGAAGCCTTCTTCGCAACCTTGACCCACACGCCCTCGCGGCGGGTGTGGTGCTCGGCCAGCCAGTCCTCGAAGGCCGCCGCGTCCGGGAACGCGACGACTTCCACCCCGTTGAACGGCTCCATACGGGCCAGGCCAGCCCGGCCGCGCCCCAGCCGGAGCGGGCAACGCCTGATGCCGGTACGTCGGGGAGCTTGCGGTGATGGGACACGTGTCGCACATCTGTCGATCGACGAACAGAAGGCCGTAAAACCGAGAGTGCCGCACGGCATCTGATGAACGGCGGAAATCCGCCTGGGTAAAACCGGTTAAGTACCTGTCGCGAACACGGCTCCCGCCGCTGTGCCACCGGCCTCCCGCAATTGCAGGCGGGCGGCCGCCGCAGCTCCGACGAGGCCCGCGTCCCGCGCCAGAGCGGCGGGGCGCACCTCGAGACCGCGGGCGAAGTCGAGTACCGCGAAGGTGCGCAGATGGCGGCGGAGCGGAGTGAACAGCGTCTCCCCGGCCTGGGCGACACCACCCCCGATGACCGCGACCTCGATCTCCAGCAGTGTCGCGCTGCCGGCGATGGCGGCGGCCAGGGCCCGTGCCGAGCGGTCGTACGCGGCCAGGGCGCGTTCGTCGCCCGCGCGGGCGGAGGCGGCGACGGCAGCGGCCGTCGGCTCCGCGCCCGGCTGCGGTGTCCAGCCCGTCCGCACCGCGTGTCGGGCGATGGCGGTTCCGCTGGCGTATCCCTCCACGCATCCCCGTGCGCCGCAGGCGCAGGGGGCGCCGTCGAGGCCGACGGAGATGTGACCGATGTGCCCGGCGTTCCCCGAGGGCCCCGGATGCAGTCGGCCGCCCAGAACATACCCGCCTCCGACGCCGGTCGAGACCACCATGCACAGTGCGTGGTCCACTCCGCGAGCGGCGCCGAGCCAGTGTTCGGCGGCGGTCATGGCCACGGCGTCTCCGAGCAGGACCGGTCTGATGCCGGCGAAGAGCATCGGATGGGCGCGCACGCTCTCGACGAGGGGAAAGGCCCGCCAGGCGGGAATGTTCACGGGACTTACCGTGCCGGCCGCCGTGTCGACCGGGCCCGCGCTCGCGATGCCCAGTCCACGTACCGTGCCCCAGGCCGGGGCGGCGGCCAGGGTGTCGATCACGGCGTCGACGGTCCGGGCCATGCGCTGGGTGGATTCCCGTGCGGGTGTGGGGAGTTCGGCGCGGTGGACGACGGTCCCCCGTTCGTCCACCAACGCACCCGCGATCTTGGTCCCTCCGATGTCCAGGGCGGCGTACACCGATTCAGTCCTCTCGGGCCGGTCGGGCCTCCCTGCGCACCGCTTACCGGCGGCGTCGAGCGAGAGGCCCGGACAACGTTGTCAAAGAAATGGGCGGCAGCAGGTCTTACGCGAGGGGGCCACGTTCGGCCGGGCTCAGGCCGGCGGCTGCCACGAACAGCGTTCCCTCGCCCTCCACCAGGACGCCGTCGTCCGAGGCGGACAGGAAGCAGGAGTCGCCGGGGCCGAGCCGAAGGTGGTCCGTGCGACCCGCGCGCAGTCGGACCGATCCGTCCGTGCAGAAGGCGATGCGAGGGCCGGCCGACGGCACGAGGGGTCCGCCCGAGCCGTCGAGCCGGGTCCGGTGGAGGGAGAACTCCTCCACCGGGCAGTCGTACAGCTGTGTGGAACCGGGCCCCGGGACGCCGGTGGGCGTCACCTCGGGTACGCGCACCGCCGGGTCGGTGATCCGAAGCAGCTCGGGCACGTTCACTTCCTTGGCCGTCAGCCCGGCCCGCAGCACGTTGTCGGAGTTGGCGAGCAGTTCGAGTCCGACGCCCCGCACGTAGGCGTGCAGTCCACCGGCCGGCATGAACAGCGCCGCACCGGGTTCCAGGACCCGGTGGTTCAGGAGGAGGGAGGCCACGAGCCCGAGATCTCCGGGGTGGTGCCGGGACATGCGCTCCACCGCCGCATACGCCTCCGCGTGGGGGCCGTCGGACCGCGCCCGGCGTCGGCATGACTCCACGACGCCGCGCACCAGCGCCGCGCGGTCATCACTCGGCCACTCGAGTACGGCCCGCAGGGCGCCGGTCAGCACCTGGTCGCCGGCGCCGGCCTGCAGCAGCGCGACGACCGGGCGCAACCGGCCGACCTCCAGGTCCTCCAGCACGCGCACGGCCTCCGCGCGGTCGCGGAAGCCGGCCAGCACCTCGAACCGGCTCAGCGCGCACAGCAGCTCGGGCTTGGGCCAGCCGTCCACGTAGGGGCCGTGACGGCCGTCGGCCTGCTGCGCGGCGAAGGCCGAGCGCGCCTGCTCCCGGTCGGGGTGCACCTGTATGGACAGGGGTTGCTCGGCGGCCAGTACCTTCAGCAGGAAGGGCAGCCTTCCCCCGAACCGCCGGGCACACGCGGCCCCCAGCTCCCTCTCGGGGCCGTCGGACACGGCGTCCAGGAGGGTCAGCTCTCGTCCGCCGCGCGTCATGCCCGCGGGGCCGGACGGGTGTGCGCCCATCCACAACTCCGCCTCCGGCCCGGCCGAGGGCGTCCCTCTGCCCTGCAGTCGGGCCAGTGCCTCGTGCGAGCCCCATGCGTATGGCTTGATGACCGGTTGAAGTAGATCCACGTTTTCACGTTAACGGCGTACGAACGAACTCCATGGCCCGATCGGCTTCCTGTTATTGAACCGGTATAGTGACGCCCCGAGGGGATCTACGGGTCATTCCTGCCGTGCGGTGTGAAGGGTGCGGGAGGACGGAAGGCCGAACGGTGAACGGCGAACGGCGGAGGGTGTGGGGCGCCTGCCTGTGAGGCGGCGTGCGCGGATCCGGGCCCGGAGCCCGTTCCGGCGGAAAGCGGCTCCCGCGACGCGGCATGAAGACGTAGGCGGCCTCCCGGTGCCGGTGCCGGTGCCGGGGGCGGGGGCGTGAGTGACGGGCAGGTGCCCGTCAAGGGGGCGCGTCCGGGGGCAGGGACACCAGGGGGCGTGGGCGTCCCGGTCGGCGTGTGGGGGTGGCCATGGATGGCGTCTCTTTCGTTCGAAGGCGAGACGGCTCGTCGCGTCGGCGGGTGCGACGGGTCTGGCCTCGAGATTTCGGCGCGGGTAGTGCAGGTCGGCCCGTGTACCGGTTAACCAGGTAGGAACGTAGAGCGACGTCGTTCCACTGTCAATCAGTTGCGCCAGCTCTGTTTCCGCTGGTGGTTAACCACTTTGTCGCGTCCATCGGGACTGGTCAGCCCGTTTAGCGGTTTAGTCCCGGGGGTGCGGTCGTGCTCGGTGGACGGATCGCGAACCGGCTATTGACATGGACGGAACACCCGGTGCCTCATGGTGTGGCGATGGCCCGGTGGCGCCCCATGGGGCCGAAGTCGCGGCAGGGCGAGGTCACTTGTCGGCGCTCACCCGCACCGGCGACGCCTGCGAAGCCTGCCTTTGGTCACACCTCTGTCGAAGTGCCCGCGACGCTCACCAATCCTGCTCTCAGGAGTCGATGCCGGCACCAGACATCGTTGTCAGCGAGACGCGGCCCGCCCTCGCGGGCATCGGCGCGCTCCGCACCACCCGCACCGCGTTCGTATCCGCAGCCGCATACAAGGAGAGACATGCGAAAGCCGAGAAGCACCCTGATCACGACGGCGGGCATGGCGTTCGCCGCAGTCCTGGGCCTGCTGGTCTCGTTTGCCGGCCCCTCCGTCGGCGAGGCCGAGGCGGCACCCACCGGTATCCGTGTCAGTGACGGAAACGTGGTCGAGGCGAACGGGAACGAGTTCGTCATGCGCGGGGTCAACCACGCCCACACCTGGTACCCCGAGCGCACGAGCTCCATCGCCGACATCGCGGCCAAGGGTGCCAACACCGTCCGCGTCGTCCTCAGCAGCGGCGACCGGTGGACGCGGACGAGCGCCTCCGAGGTCTCCTCCCTCATCGGCCAGTGCAAGGCCAGCAAGGTCATCTGCGTGCTGGAGGTGCACGACACCACCGGCTACGGAGAGGACGGCGCCGCCACCACCCTGGACAGGGCCGCCGACTACTGGATCGGCATCAAGGGCGCGCTCCAGGGCCAGGAGGACTACGTCATCGTCAACATCGGCAACGAGCCGTTCGGCAACTCCGGCTACGCGGCCTGGACCGACGCCACCAAGAGCGCGATCGGCAAGCTCCGGGGCGCCGGCATCAGCCACGCCCTGATGGTCGACGCCCCCAACTGGGGTCAGGACTGGTCCGGGACCATGAGGGGCAACGCGGCCTCGGTCTTCGCCTCCGACCCCGACCGCAACACCATCTTCTCGATCCACATGTACGGCGTCTACGACACGGCCGCCGAGGTGCAGGGCTACCTGAACCACTTCGTCGACAACGGACTGCCCATCGTCGTGGGCGAGTTCGGCGACCAGCACAGCGACGGCAACCCGAACGAGGACGCCATCATGGCGACCGCGCAGTCCTTGGGCGTGGGTTATATCGGTTGGTCCTGGAGCGGCAACGGCAGCGGCGTCGAGTACCTCGACATGGTCAACGGCTTCGACGCGAACTCCCTGACCACCTGGGGCAACCGCATCATCAACGGCGCCAACGGCATCGCGGCCACGTCCGAGACCGCCACCGTCTACGGCAGCGGGGGCGGAACGGGCGGCGGTACCGCGCCCAACGGTTACCCGTACTGCGTCAACGGCGGCTCGTCCGATCCCGACGGTGACGGGTGGGGCTGGGAGAACAGCCGTTCCTGCGTGGTCCGGGGCAGCGGCGCCGACACCGGGGGCGGGACGGGCGGCGGTACCGCGCCCAACGGTTACCCGTACTGCGTCAACGGCGGCTCGTCCGACCCCGACGGTGACGGGTGGGGCTGGGAGAACAGCCGTTCCTGCGTGGTCCGGGGCAGCGGCGCGGACAGCTGACGCCCTCGCGCACCTTCACATTCATGGGTCGTCCTCCCGGTCCTCGGGGCGGGGGGACAACCCGATGCGCGGCCCCGGCTCGGCCCTCCACGACCCCGAGACCGAGGTGAGGTGGCGGGCGCCGCACAGCATCCGGCTCGCGTCCGGCTCCGCACTGAACCGGCTCCGTACTGAACCGGCTGCAAGAGGGACTCGACGCGCTGCAGCGCTCAACGCTGGGCGAGCCGGCGGAATCCGACGCCGGTCAGGCACCCGCGTGTACGTGCCCGGCCCGGCGTACGAGCAGTCGTAGCCGGGTCTCCGCATGTCCCGCAGCCGCGCACGCTGTGCGGGCCGATGCCTCGCAGCGGGCAGCAGGCGGGCCCGCTGCCCGGGCCGGTGGCGGCGGTGCGCGCCGGGCCGCCCGGCGGCTCGTCCGGATCCGCCAGGGGCGACGATGGCCATGGTCGCCCTGCGGTAAACCCTGGTCGGACGGCGGACGGCGGACGGCGGACGGCGGACGGCGGACGGCGATCGGCGATCGGCGACCTCGGCGATGCGAGAGGGAACGGCATCCTGGAAGGACGTTCCATCGTCCGGGTGATTCGAGGACAGTGGTGGGTCAGAGGCCCCCATGCGTTAGCGTGACGAGCGTCGGTAGTGAGCTCCGTGCTGGTTCGCGCTGGTTGCGAAGGTGCAGTAAGGGTAGAAACGTGCAGGTCAGGGCAATTTCATGAGAATTCTGCACACTTCCGACTGGCATCTCGGCCGGGCGTTCCACCGGGTGAACATGCTTGAGGCCCAGGCCGGGTTCATCGGCCATCTCGTCGAGACCGTGCGGGACCAGGGCGTCGACGCCGTGGTCGTGTCGGGAGACGTGTACGACCGTGCCGTGCCGCCGCTGGCCGCCGTCGAGCTCTTCGACGACGCCCTGCACCGCCTGGCCGACCTCGGCGTGCCCACGGTGATGATCTCCGGCAACCACGACTCGGCACGCCGCCTGGGCGTCGGCGCCGGGCTCATCGACCGTGCCGGCATCCACCTGCGCACCGACCCGGCGGGATGCGGATCCCCGGTCGTGCTGGAGGACGCGCACGGTGAGGTGGCCTTCTACGGGCTGCCGTACCTCGAGCCGGCTCTGGTGAAGGCCGGGCTCGGGGTCGAGAAGGCGGGTCATGAGGCCGTGCTCGCCGCCGCCATGGACCGGGTCCGTGCCGACCTCGCCACTCGCGCGCGCGGCACCCGTTCCGTCGTCCTCGCGCATGCCTTCGTCACCGGCGGCGAGCAGAGCGACAGCGAGCGGGACATCACCGTCGGCGGGGTCGCGGCAGTGCCCGCCGGTGTCTTCGACGGCGTCGACTACGTGGCGCTCGGGCACCTGCACGGCTGCCAGGCCCTCACCGAGCGCGTCCGCTACTCCGGGTCCCCGCTGCCGTACTCCTTCTCGGAGGCCACGCACCGCAAGAGCATGTGGCTCGTGGACCTGGACGCCGACGGCTCGGTCACCGCCGAGCGGGTCGACTGCCCGGTGCCGCGCTCTCTGGCCCGGCTGCGCGGCACCCTGGAGGAGCTGCTCGCCGACCCCGAGCTGACCCGGCACGAGGAGGCGTGGGTCGAGGCGACCCTCACCGATCCGGTCCGCCCCGCCGACCCCATGGCCCGGCTCACCGAGCGCTTCCCGCACACGCTGACCCTCGTCTTCGACCCCGAGCGGCCCCCGGACGGCCCGGCCGTGTCCTACGCGCGACGCCTCGCCGGCCGCAGCGACCAGCAGATCGCGGAGGACTTCGTGACGCACGTGCGCGGAGCCGGGCCCGACGACCGCGAACAGACCGTGCTGCGGGACGCCTTCGACGCGGTGCGCGCCGACGAGACCGTGCGGGAGGTGGCCCGGTGAGGCTGCACCGGCTGGACATCACCGCCTTCGGCCCCTTCGGCGGATCACAGAGCGTCGACTTCGACGACCTGTCGGCCGCCGGACTCTTCCTGCTGCACGGGCCCACCGGCGCCGGCAAGACCTCCGTCCTCGACGCCGTGTGCTACGCGCTGTACGGGTCGGTGCCCGGCGCCCGCCAGAGCGGCCAGGGAATGACCCTGCGCAGCGACCACGCCGCCGTCGGCACGCGGACCGAGGTGCGCCTCGCCCTCACCGTCGCCGGGCGGCGACTGGAGGTCACCCGGCAGCCGCCCTGGGAGCGTCCGAAGCTGCGGGGCAAGGGCACGACCGTCGACAAGGCCCAGACCTGGCTGCGCGAGTACGACGCGACGGCCGGTGCCTGGAAGGACCTCAGCCGCTCCCACCAGGAGATCGGCGAGGAGATCACGCAGTTGCTCGGGATGAGCCGCGAGCAGTTCTGCCAGGTCGTACTGCTGCCGCAGGGCGATTTCGCGCGCTTCCTGCGCGCCGACGCGGAGGCTCGCGGCAAGCTGCTCGGCCGGCTCTTCGACACCCGGCGCTTCGCCGAGGTCGAGAAGCGCCTCGTCGAGCGGCGCCGCACGACCGAGGCCCGGGTGCGCGAAGGGGACGCCGCGCTGCTGGCCGACGCCCACCGGATGCAGCAGGCCGCCGGCGACGCCATGGATCTGCCGGAGCTGGCGCCGGGCGAGCCCGGTCTGGCCGAGGCGGTCCTCGCCGCCGCCGCTCTCGCGCGCAGCACGGCCCGGGAGCTGCTGACCGTCGCCGACTGCCGGCTCACGGCCACCGAGGCCGACCGGGCCGCCGCCGAACGCGACCTCGCCGACGCACGGGAACTGGACCGGCTGCAGCGGCGGTTCGCCGAGGCCCGGGAGCGGGAAGCGCTGCTGGCACAGCGGGCCGACGCCCACCGCGCCGCACAGGAACGCATGGCACGGGCCCGCAAGGCCGAAGCGGTGGCCCCCGCCCTGGAGCTGCGGGACGCCGCCGACGCCGAGCACCGGAGGGCGGCAGCCGCGGAAACCCACGCGCGTGCCCTGCTGCCCGAGGCCCTCGCGGACGCCGGGGCCGCAGGGCTCGCCGCCGCCGCGCGTCGGGCAGCCGAGGAACTGGGCGGGCTGGAGTCGACCCGGCGGGCCGAACGGCGCCTCGCGGACCTGGTCGAGGAGCGGGCCGCGCTGGACCGCCAGGAACGCGCCGACGAGGACGTCCTGCACGAGGCGGAGACCTGGCTCGCCGACTGGGAGACCACACGCACCGCACTGCAGGCCCGCGTCGACTCCGCGCAGGAGGCCGCGGCCCACGCCGAACAGCTCGCCGTGCAGCGCGACCCGGCGCAGCGGCGGCTCGCCGCGGCCCGGCAGCGGGACCGGTACGCCGCCGACGCGCAGGAGGCCCAACGGCACGCCCTCGCCGCGGCCGAACGCGCCGTCGAGGCCCGTGCCCACTGGCTCGACCTCAAGGAACAGCGGCTGACCGGCATCGCCGCCGAACTCGCCGAGGGCCTCACCGACGGCGCACCGTGTGCCGTGTGCGGCGCCCTCGAACACCCCGCCCCCGCGCGCAGGATCGCAGGGCATGTCGGCCGCGAGGCGGAGGAGCGCGCCCTCGCCGCCTACCAGGACGCCGACGAGCGGCGCGCGGACGCCGAACGGCGCCTGGGCGCCGTACGGGAGGCACTCGCCGCCGCCGCGGCGGAGGCTGGGGAGACGCCCACCGCCCGGCTCGCCGAAGAGGCCGAGGAACTGGAGCGGCGGTACGCGCGGGCGCGGGCCAGCGCCTCCGGGACGCACGCCGCGCAGGAGGAGCTGCGCCGGGCGGAGCACGAGCGCGAGCAGCGGATCACCGCCCAGCAGCAGGCCGCCGTGCGGGCCGCCTCCCGGGTCGGCAACCGGGAGCGGCTGGAGAGCGAACGGGCCGCACTGGAGGAGGAGTTGACGAGGGCTCGCGGCAGCGCCGGCAGTGTGGCGGCGCGAGCGGAGCAGCTGGAGCGCCGGGCCGCGCTGCTGACGGAGGCGGCCGACGCCGTCCGCCTCGCCGAGGACACGGCCCAGCGGCTCAAGGACGCCGACGCCCGTCTCGCCGACGCCGCCTTCCGCGCCGGCTTCGACACCCCGCGGGACGCCGCCGCCGCGCTGCTCGACGACGCCGCCCACCGCGAGCTGCAACGGCGGCTCGACGCATGGGACTCCGAGGAGGCCGCCGTCCGCGCGGTCCTCACCGAGGCCGACACCGCTGCCGCCGCCCAGCGGCCGCCCGCCGACGTGGCGGCGGCGGAACTCGCCGCCGCCGACGCGGGCCGCCGCCTGCGCGACGCCGCCTCCGCACGCGACGCGGCCGCCCGGTGCTGCGCCGAACTGGACCGGCTGTCCGCGCGGGCCACCACCTCCGCGCGCCGGCTCGCCCCGCTGCGCGAGGAGCACACCCGCGTCGCCCGGCTCGCCTCGCTCGCCGCGGGTACCTCCGCGGACAACGAACGCCGGATGCGCCTGGAGTCGTACGTGCTGGCGGCCCGTCTGGAGCAGGTGGCCGCCGCGGCCACCGCACGGCTCCAGCGCATGTCCTCCGGCCGCTACACCCTCGTCCACTCCGACGACCGCACCGGGCGCGGCCGCAGCGGCCTCGGCCTGCACGTCGTCGACGCCTGGACCGGCCGCGAACGCGACACGGCCACCCTGTCCGGCGGTGAGACGTTCTTCGCCTCGCTCGCCCTCGCACTGGGCCTCGCCGACGTGGTCACGGACGAGGCGGGCGGTGTCCGCCTGGACACCCTCTTCATCGACGAGGGCTTCGGCAGCCTCGACGACCAGACCCTCGACGAGGTCCTCGACGTCCTCGACTCACTGCGCGAGCGGGACCGCAGCGTCGGCATCGTCAGCCATGTCGCCGATCTGCGGCGGCGGATCCACGCCCAGCTGGAGGTCGTGAAGGGACGGTCGGGGTCGGTGCTGCGGCAGCGGGGTGCCACCTGAGGGGTTCCGGCGGAACCCCGGCGGCCCGGCGGCCGGCGGGGGAGCGGTGGGAAGCAGGCGACGCTCGTGGTCATCGACCCCAGCTCGACGTACGAGGACGTCACCGCGCTCTTCCCCGCCGAGTGGTGGGGCATGCCGGACGATCCGGCCCGCCTCGTCGCGCGGCTCGCCACGGACGAGGCGACAGTGGTCTCCCCGGCTCGAACGCAGTCGAGAGCTGGGGAAGGGGCACCGGGCAGGTCATCGACTCGGAAGGCGGCTCCAGGCGATGAGCACGGCCCGGCGCCGGTTCGGATCCCGGCTCTGAGTCAGCCGGGCCCGGCGCCGGGCCGGAGCACGGCTCAGAGCCGGGACAGCTCGTCCACCAGGTCGTCCAGGCCGAGCGAACCCTGGGAGAGAGCCGCCATGTGCCAGGCCTTCGGGTCGAACGCGTCACCGTGCCGCTTGCGGGCGTTCTCCCGGCCCAGCAGCCAGGCCCGCTCCCCGAGCTTGTAGCCGATCGCCTGGCCCGGGATCGTCAGGTACCGGGTCAGCTCGCTCTCCACGAAGTCCGCCGGACGGCTGCTGTGCGCGCCGAAGAACTCCTGCGCCAGCTCCGGCGTCCAGCGCTCGCCCGGGTGGAAGGGGGAGTCCGCCGGGATCTCCAGCTCCAGGTGCATGCCGATGTCCACGATGACGCGGGCGGCCCGCATCATCTGCGCGTCCAGGTACCCGAGCCGCTGCTCCGCGTCGGTGAGGAAGCCCAGTTCGTCCATCAGCCGCTCCGCGTACAGCGCCCAGCCCTCGGCGTTGGCGCTGACCATGCCGACCGAGGCCTGGTAGCGGGAGAGGTCCTCCGCGACGTGCGTCCACTGGGCGAGCTGGAGGTGATGGCCCGGGACACCCTCGTGGTACCAGGTGGAGACCAGGTCGTAGACCGGGAAGCGGGTCAGGCCCATCGTCGGCAGCCAGGTGCGGCCGGGACGGGAGAAGTCCTCCGACGGGGACGTGTAGTACGGGGCCGCCGCGCTGCCGGGCGGAGCGATCCGCGACTCCACCTTCCGCACCCGCTCGGCGAGTTCGAAGTGGGTGCCGTCCAGCGCCTCGATCGCCTGGTCCATCAGGCCCTGCAGCCAGTCGCGGACCTCGTCGACACCCTCGATGTGCTTGCCGTGCTCGTCCAGGTGCGCCAGCGCCACCCACGGGGTTTCGGCGCCCGGCAGGATCTTCTCCGCCTCCTGCTTCATCTCGGCGAGCAGGCGGTGGAACTCGGCCCAGCCGTACGCGTACGCCTCGTCCAGATCGAGGTCCGTACCGTTGTAGTAGCGCGACCAGCGGGCGTAACGCTCCCGGCCCACCGTGTTCGGGGCGCCCGCCACGGCCGGTGCGTACTCGTCACGCATCCAGTCCCGCAGCTCCACCACGGCCGCGGTCGCGCCCCGGGCCGCCTCGTCCAGCTCCGCGCGCAGCGCGTCGGGGCCGGCCGACGCGAAGTCCTCGAACCAGCCGCGGCCCTCACCCGTGTCCGCCCACTCGCCGAGCTGGTCGACGAAGGTGGCGGTCGGGCGCGGTGCCGCGTACAGCTTGCGTTCCAACCCCAGGGCCAGGGACTCGCGGTAGCCCGCGAACGCCGCCGGCACCGCGCGCAGCCGCTCGACGATCCGAGCCCAGTCCTCCTCCGTCTGCGTCGGAGTGATGGTGAAGACCTCACGCACCGAATGCGCGGCGGTGCCCATGTTGCCGACCGAGCGCAGTCCCTCCTCGGCCTCGTGCACCGCGAGTTCGGCGGTGAGGCGCTCGCGCAGCAGCCGGGCGCAGCGCCGCTCCACGTCGCTGTCCCCGCCGGGCCGGCGCTCCGCCTCGTCCAGCAGGGCGAGCGTGGTCCGCGCCAGCTCCGCGAGGGCCTCCTGCCCGGCGGGCGAGAAGTCGGGCAGGCGGCTGGAACTCTCCGGCACGCCGAGGTACGTACCGGTGACCGGGTCGAGGGCGATGAGTGCGTCGACGTAGGCGTCGGCGACCTCGCGGGGCAGCGGGCTCTTGGTCTCTGACATGCGGACATACTCATACGGATTCCGGTGCCGCGTCAGCCCTGTTCGACGGGTCCGCCGCCGCGGGGGCCGGATTTCGCTCAGGGCGTGGCGGGCGGCAGCAGGGGGCCGCACTCCCACTGCTGGAAGATCAGCCGTGTCTCGACGCGGGCCACCTCCCGCCGGGACGTGAACTCGTCCAGGACGAGGCGCTGCAGATCCGTCATGTCCGCGACCGCGACATGGACGAGGTAGTCGTCCGGGCCGGTGAGGTGGAAGACGGTACGCGACTCCGGAAGCGCCCGGATCCGTTCCACGAACGGGCCGACCAGCTCCCGACGGTGCGGTCGCACCTGCACCGACAGCAGCGCCTGGAGCCCGCGCCCGAGCTTCGCCGGGTCGAGTTCGAGCCGATGGCCGAGGATCACCCCGGCACGCCGCAACCGGGTCACCCGGTCCAGGCAGGTCGACGGGGCGACCCCGACCTGGGCGGCGAGATCGCGGTAGGTGGTCCGGGCGTCGTTCTGCAGCAGTCGCAGCAGATGAAGATCCACCGGATCCAGTACGACTGATTCGCCCATCGGCCGAACGTAGCACGGCCCGCGGTCCCCGGAGCCCGGTCGGTGTTCACTCTTCGGTCCATGGACTCCGCGCGCACGCACACGTCAACGTCCGACGACGCACGCACCACCGTACGCACAGGCAGGGCACTGGCCACCGAGGCCGTGCACGCCGGCCGCGACGATCTCGCCGGCCAGGGACTGCACGCTCCGCCCATCGACCTGTCCACGACCTACCCGTCGTACGACAGCCGCGGCGAGGCCGCCCGCATCGACGCGTTCGCCACCACCGGCGCCGACCCGGAGGGCCCGCCGGTCTACGGCCGCCTCGGCAACCCCACCGTCGCCCGCTTCGAGACGGCGCTGGCCCGGCTGGAGGGCACCGAGGCCGCGGTCGCCTTCGCCAGCGGCATGGCCGCGCTCAGCGCCGTCCTGCTGGTCCGCGGCTCGATGGGACTCCGGCACGTCGTCGCCGTACGGCCCCTCTACGGCTGCAGCGACCACCTGCTGACCGCCGGACTGCTGGGGTCCGAGGTCACCTGGACCGATCCGGCGGGCGTCGCCGACGCGCTGCGCCCGGACACCGGCCTGGTGCTCGTGGAGTCACCGGCCAACCCCACGCTGGCCGAGGTGGACCTGCGGGCCGTCGCCCACGCCTGCGGATCCGTGCCGCTGCTCGTGGACAACACGTTCGCCACGCCCGTGCTCCAGCGCCCCGCCGAACACGGAGCCCGGCTGGTGCTGCACAGCGCCACCAAGTACCTCGGCGGACACGGAGACGTGCTGGCCGGTGTGGTGGCCTGCGACGAGGAGTTCGCGGGGCGGCTGCGGCAGGTGCGCTTCGCCACCGGTGGCGTACTGCACCCCTTGGGTGGCTATCTGCTGCTGCGCGGGCTGTCGACCCTGCCGGTGCGGGTGCGCGCCGCCTCCGCGACCGCCGCCACGCTCGTCGAGCGCCTCGCCGCCGACCCGCGGGTGGCCCGCGTCCACTATCCGCGCATCGGCGGCGCGATGGTCTCCTTCGAGGTCCACGGCGACCCGCACGACGTCATCGGCCGCGTCCGCCTGATCACCCCGGCCGTCAGCCTCGGCAGCGTGGACACGCTCATCCAGCACCCGGCGTCCATCAGCCACCGCATCGTGGCCGCCGACGACCGCCGGGACGCCGGGGTCGTCGACCGGCTGCTGCGGATGTCTGTCGGCCTGGAGGACGTCGACGACCTGTGGGCCGACCTGGACCGGGCGCTGGGGGAGCGGGTGGCCGGGGCGATCCCGCTGCGGGAGGCACTGTCGCGGGCCGACTGACCCGCGCGGCACCGCCCGTCGGCGCTCACTCCGTGCCGATCCGCTCCCCACGTGGCAGCCGCGCCGCGGCCCGGGCCGCCGGGTCCAGGCGGGCCGTGATGACCAGGGTCCCCTCCTCGATCTGGTAGTCGAGGGGGAGGCCCAGGCCGCGCATGGCGGCGACCATGCCGGTGTTGGACGCCTGCGTCACGGCGTACACGCTCTCGCAGCCCGCCTCGGCCGCCATCGTCACGAGCCGGCCGAGGAGCTCACCGCCGATGCCCCTACGCTGCCACGCGTCCTCGACGAGCAGCGCGACCTCCGTCTCGTCCCCGTCCCACAGCAGGTGCCCCAGTCCGACGATCCGCCCCGATGCGGTCTGCACGGCGAGGGTTCGGCCGTAGCGCGGGCCGAGCAGGTGGTCGAGATACCGGTCGGCGTCACCGACCGGGCCGTGGTACCGCATCCCGAGCGTCCGTGCCGAGCACCGCTCGTGCATCGCCTTGGCCGCCGGGAGGTCACGCGTGTCGGCCCGGCGGACCGTGATGTCGCTCCCCTGCGGCAGCGTCAGCGCGTCCCGGCTGCGCGGGACGCGCTGACCGAGCCGGGCGTCCAGCTCGACCAACGCCCGCGCCCGCGCGAACTCGGCCGGGGTGAACGGCAGATACGGCCGCTCGACACTGATCACCCCGCCCTCCGGCGCGCGCAGCCGCAGCACGGTGGCCTCCAGCGCGCCTTCCGGCGGTACGTCGCCCGCCGCGCGTCCCCCGGCGGACGCCGGCACCGACCGGATGGTGCACCGACCCAGCAACTGCCGCAAAGCGAGCGGGAGTTCCGCCGCGTCCAGGGCCGTGCGGGCCGCCAGTCCCAGGATCCTGGTCGGCGCGTCGACCAGGTCGTGGGCGTCCGCCCGCTCGGTCCAGGTGTGGGCACCGCCCGCCGTCGACACCACGTCGGCCAGCTCGGACCCCGTCAGCTCACCCGGGGCGCGGAGCAGGAACTCGTCCACCGTGCCCTCGGCCAGCGGGTGCGTCTGCAGGTTCAGGATGTCCACCCGCCGGTCGGCGAGGGCCGCGCACAGGACGGCCAACGACCCCGGTGCGTCCCGCACCGTCGTCCGCATCCGCCACAGCGCGCTGTCTGCGGTATCGGTACCGGCGCCGGTACCGAGAGCGGCGTCGGTGCCGGTATCGGTTGCGGCACCGGTCCTGGCCCCGGCCTCGTCCTCGGCCCGGCTCCCGGCCGCCGTCGCGGCCGGCGGCCGGGAGCCGGTATCGTCCGCCGGCGGGGCGTGTCCGCGGCGCCGTGACCACCGGCTGTGGAACCCGGCCGTGGTGATCAGTGCGGCCACCGAGGCGAGCAGCATGACGGGCACCCCGGGGCCGTGCGCGACGAGGAGGGCCGCGGCATCCGTCACTTCAGACATGTCTCGAGTCATGCAGCCACTGTGAAGGAACGGTGTTGCGTGATCACGAACGCTCTGTGACCGACGGGTAAAGAAGGCTTCCGGGGTATTTGTTGCGTTCTCTGCCCGTGTGGTGTCAGAGGGCGGCCACCTCCTCCGCCAGCGTGCTCCGCAAGGATCGCGTCATGCGGAAAACCGTGAAGGCAGCCACTGACAAACGGCCTGAGCTGCCGAAACGACCCCGCAGGGTGGTCAGTTGGACTGCGCGCGCGGCAGCAGGAAGCCGGCCGCGCACCGGGGGATGACGCCGGTGCGCGGCACACCCGACAGGCTATACGGGAACTACTGGCCGACCCGGCCCGGCTGGAGCACCTTCGTGAACAGCACGGTGCCGTCCTGCTCGCGCAGCCGCACCGTCATCTCGGCACTGTCGCCGTCGATGTCGACCTCGCCGAAGAACTGGTAGCCGCCCGCGGGGGAGACGTTCGACGCGGTCGGCGCCTTCACGAACACCCTCTCCGGGCCGAAGGTGCCGTCGAGCGCGCTGGCCGGGAAGGCACCCGCGTTGAGCGGCCCGGACACGAACTCCCAGAACGGCTCGAAGTCCGTGAACGCGGCCCGCGAGGGCTGGTAGTGCTGGGCCGAGGTGTGGTGCACGTCGGCCGTCATCCAGACCGTGCCGGTGATCCGACGGTGCTTGATGAAGCGCAGCAGCTCGGCGATCTGCAGCTCGCGCCCCAGCGGCGCGCCGGGGTCGCCCTGCGCGATCGCCTCGATGTTCGGCTTCCCCTCGCCGCCGTCGGGCACGACCAGGCCGAGCGGCATGTCGGCGGCGATGACCTTCCACACCGCACGCGACCGCGACAGCTCCCGCTTGAGCCACTCGAGCTGCTCGCGGCCCAGGATGCCCTGCGGGTCCACCGTCTCGTCGCCGGGGGAGTTGGCGTTGCGGTACGTCCGCATGTCCAGGACGAACACGTCCAGCAGGGGGCCCTGGCGCAGCACCCGGTGCACGCGGCCCTCCCGTGCGCCGGGGCGCAGCGTGGAGATCGGGAAGTACTCGGCGAACGCGCGCCGGGCCCGGGCGGTCAGGACGTCGACGCTCTTCTCGGTGTAGCGGCTGTCCGTGTCCGCGATCACCTGGCCCGGGTACCAGTTGTTGCGCACCTCGTGGTCGTCCCACTGGATGATGGACGGGACCTGGGCGTTGAAGCGGCGCAGGTTCTCGTCGAGCAGGTTGTAGCGGAAGTTGCCGCGGAACTCGGCCAGGGTCTCGGCGACCTTGGACTTCTCCTCGGTGGTGATGTTCCGCCAGGTGCTGCCGTCGGGCAGCTCGGCCGTCGCGGCGATGGGGCCGTCAGCGTAGATGTTGTCGCCGCTGCACAGGAAGAAGTCCGGGTCCAGGGCGCCCATGGCGTCGTAGATGCGGTAGCCGCCGAGGTCCGGGTTGATGCCCCAGCCCTGGCCCGCCAGGTCGCCGGACCACACGAAGCGCACTCCCTCACGCCGGCGGACCGGCACCGTGCGGAAGGTGCCGGGGACGGGCTCGCCGGTGCGGCGCGGGTCGTCGGGGTCGGCGAGGAGCACGCGGTAGTGGATCTGCTCGCCCGGCGGCAGGCCGCGCAGCCGGGTCGTGCCGGTGAAGTCCGTGTCGGCCCCCAGCAGCGGGCCGCGCCATCTGCGCGGGTTGCGGAACGACTCGGTCGCGGACGTCTCGACGATCATCCGGGCCGGCCGGTCGGACCGCACCCAGACCAGACCGGAGTGGGAGGTCACGTCTCCCGTCTGCACCCCCCAGCCCGCTCCCGGCCGCCCGGAACGGGCGAACGCCGGCGCCGCCCCGAGAGCGGTGGGCAGGGTCAGGGCCGCCGACGCGGCAAGGGAGCCGCGCAGCACGCTGCGGCGACCGGGCAACGGACGGTGTGACATGGATGCGCCTCCAGGAACGGGATCCGGCCAGCGTTTCGGCCAGTGTGCAGAGCCAGACCTACTGGTGCGGCGCGGCGATCACGCAAACGCCGGGTGAACAACCGGGCGCCCGCGCGCGGGGAGCGCATCCTCCCGCGCCGCGTCACACGGCCCGCGCCATCATCTCCACCCCCGCCCGGATCCGTCCCGGTGACAGATGCGCGTACCCCAGCACCAGCCGCACCTCCTTCCCGGCGGCCTCGTCACCCCCGGCCTCGTGCCCGTACTCCGCCAGCGAGCGCACCGCGACCCCGGCCTCCGACACGCGCGCGAGGAAGCGCTCCTCGGGGCCGTACCGCTCCGGGAGCGCGGCGATGGCGTGGAGTCCGGCGGCGATGCCGGAGACGCGGGAACCGGGGAAGTGCTCCGCCAGCGCGGCGACCAGCGCGTCGCGCCGCTCCCGGTAGGCGCGCTGGCAGACCCGCAACTGGCGGTCGTAATCGCCGCGTTCCACGAAACGGGCGAAGAGTGCCTGGTCGAGCGCGGGATGTCCGAGGTCCGTGGTGCGTTTCCGCTGCACGATGTCGTCCGCCAGCCACTCCGGTACCAGCAGCCAGCCCAGCCGCAGCCCCGGCGCGAGGGACTTGCTGACCGAACCCGTGTAGGCGACGCGTTCCGGATCGAGACCCTGGAGCGCGCCCACCGGGGCACGGTCGTAGCGGAAGTCGCCGTCGTAGTCGTCCTCCAGGACGAGACCGTCCACGGACCGCGCCCAGTCCAGCAGTTCGGCCCGGCGCCGCGCCGAGTAGGCGATCCCGGTCGGGAACTGGTGGGCCGGCGTCGTCACGACGGCCCGTACGCCCGAGGCGCGCAGCGGGCCGACGGCGAGTCCCTCGTCGTCCAGGGGCAGCGGCACGGTGGCGACGCCCGCCGCCGCGTACAGGGCGTCGTGCTGGGGGCTGCCGGGGTCCTCGACGCCGGCGGTGCGCATCCCGCGCGCGTGGAGCACGTCGGCGATCAGCGCCGTCGCCTGCGCCACCCCGGAGACGACGACGATCCGCTCCGGGTCCGCCACCACGCCCCGGCGTCGCGCGAGGAGCTCGGCCAGCGCGGTCCGCAGCCGGGGAAGCCCGCGCGGGTCGGGGTAGCCGAGGCTCTCGTGCGGCAGCTCCGTCAGCACCCCGCGCTGCGCGGCGGCCCACGCCGAGCGGGGGAAGAGCGACAGGTCCGGTGTGCCCGGCACGAAGTCGGCCCGGTCGCCCGGGGAGCGCGGGGCGAGATCGCGCGCGCGTGGACGTGCGGCCCGTACGGCGTCGCCCACCCAGGTCCCCGCGCCCCGCCCGCTGCGCAGATAGCCCTCGGCCGTCAGCTGCTCGTACGCCTCCGTCACGAGCCCCCGTGACACCCCCAGGTCGGCCCCGAGGTCCCGGCTCGACGGCAGGCGGGTGCCCGGCGTGAGCCGGCCGGAGCGGACGGCGTCCCGCAGCGCCGCCTGCAGGGCGCGGCCACGCGCGCGGGCCGGCGCCGAGGCGGCGGGCAGCAGCAACTCCCAGGCCGCCGTGCCGTCGACGGCGCGGCCGACGGGGCTCGGGCGGCCGTCCGGGCCGATCGGCGCTGACGTCATGAGAACAATCCCCCCGAGGATCACGTCCGTTCAATCGCCCCCACTTTACGAGGGGTTGGACCCGCCGGTGCGTAAACCGGAGTGACAGACCACAGCGAGGGGGCAGGCCGGTGCCGGGCCCCGGAATCGTACGCGCAATCCAGGAGCGCCCGTGGACGCCAAGAACCGTTTCGAGACGAAGGCCACCTTCGCTCTCTCCCGACTCGAATGGCTGGGCTTTCTCGCCGTATCGCTCGTGCTCGCATTCCAGCACCGAACGGAGATCCGCTGGGGTGTTTTCGTGCTGCTGTTCGTGGTGATCGACGCCATCGGTTATCTGCCCGGCGCGATCGCTTTCCGGCGCAGCCCCGACCGACGTATTCCGCGCGGCTACTACGTGGCCTACAACGCGATGCACAGCCTGGTCACGGCAGGTGCCCTGGCCGGGGCGTGGGCGCTGTTCGTCCGGCCGGAATGGGCACTGCTCGCCCTTCCGATCCATCTCATGGGAGACCGGGCACTCTTCGGGAACTCCCTCAAACCCTTCGGTGTCGCCTTCGAACCGGCAATCACTCCGGAATTCCGGACATTCGAGCGGCAGTATCACTCGGCGGCCGATTCCGGTGAAAGCGCCGCGGCGCGGACTCCCCTGGAGGACACCGATGCCGTCCGTGCTTGACGCGCTGGCCGCGCACAGCGACAACCCCAGTTCCTTTCTCGCCCTCAACAGCGGGAACACGTACTTCCACGACGACCGGTTCGAGGGCGCCTGCGCCTATCGCACCTCGGGCCGTTACGTGCTCCAGTTCGGCGGCCCGTTCGCGGCCCCCGAACACCGCGCGCGACTGCTGGACGCCTTCGTCGCCCACGCTGGACGCCGCCTGGTCGCCGTGCAACTGCAGCGGGCGGATGCCGAGCTGTACGCGGCGCACGGATTCACGGTCAATCAGATCGGTGCGTCGTACGCCGTCGACCTGAGCCGTTTCACGCTGCGCGGCTCACGGTTCGTCCGGCTGCGGAACAAGATCTCGCGCGCCCGGCGGGCCGGCCTCGAGGTCGCCGAGGTACGGGACGGCGACGACCGCGCCGAACTCGACCGGATCGACCAGTGCTGGCTGCGGGAGAAGGGCCGGCACGTCAAGGAGCTGCGTTTCCTCGTCGGCCAGCGGAACGGAAGCCTCCAAAAGCACCGCCGTCTGTTCGTCGGCCGGATCGGCGGCGAGGCCGTCGGGTACATCAACTACTCGCCGGTCTACGGCAGCCGCCCCGGCTGGCTCCACGACCTCAGCCGGCGCCGCCCCGACGCGCCGCCCGGCGTGATGGAGGCGCTCAACGCAACCGTCATGGAACGGCTGACCGCCGACGGCGCCGGCTGGCTGCATTTCGGGTTCACCCCGTTCACCGGGCTGGACCCGGAGCACGAACCACCGGGCGCCAGCCGCCTGTTCGCCCGGTTCGCCCGGCTGCTGGCCGAGCGCGGCGACGCGGTCTACCCGGCGGCCTCCCAGCTCGAGTACAAGCAGAAGTGGGCCCCGCACGTGGTCCTCCCGGAGTACATCGCCTTCCGCGGCAGACCACGCCCCGGCGCCGTCTGGCAGCTGCTGCGCGCCACCAACGCCGTGTGAGCCACCGCCTCCACGGCCGTGCGAGTGCCGTGCGAGTGCCCTGCGGTTGACGCGCGGATCTCCCGCCCGACCCACCCTGGAGGACCACGTCCATGAGATTCCTCGAACGTGAACGCGCCACCCTCGCCAAGCTGTTGCCCGACCTGGACCCCGCCCTGCGCGAGACGCCGCTGATGGAGCTGGAGCGGCCGGACAGCCCCGGCATCCGGCACTTCCGGGACAGCGGCGGCCCGGGACTCCTGGTCCCGGAGTCCCATCAGGGCCGGGGCGCCACCGCGCTGGACGCGGTGCGCGTGCAGCGGGCCATCGGCAGCCGCTCTCCGTCCCTCGCCGTGGCCACCACCATGCACCACTTCTCCATGGCCACCCTGGTCGGACTCGGCGGCCTCGGCGACGGCCTGGAGTGGATGCTGATCGAAGGCGTGGCCTCGGCCAACCGCCTCATCGCCTCCGGTTTCGCCGAGGGCCGCCGCGGAGCCGGCGTCCTGGACCCGTCGATGACCGCGACGGTGACCGGGGACGGCATCCGGATCAACGGCGTCAAACGGCCGTGCAGCCTCGCCCGCTCCATGGACGTACTCACCGCGAGTGTCGTGATTCCGCGCGAGGACGGGCAGGGCGACGAACTCGCCGTCGCCCTCGTGCCCGCGGAGAGCGAGGGCCTGAGCGTCAGCGGCTTCTGGTCCAGCTCCTTCCTCGCGGGCGCCGAGAGCGAACAGGTCACGCTCACCGATGTCCTGGTCCCGCCGGAACTCCTGCTGCGCACGGCGACGACCTCCGGCGAACGGCTCGACGAGATCCAGACGGCCGGTCTGATCTGGTTCCAGGCGCTGATGACGGGCAGCTACCTCGGCGCCGCGAGCGCGCTGGTGGAGCGTGTGCTGCTGAACGACCGCATCCCCGAGCACGACCGCGTACGCCTCTTCGTCGGGACCGAGGCCGCGATGGCCACCGCCGAGGGCGTCGCCCGCCGTATCGACGCCGGTGACCTGGACGAGTCGGCGCTCGCGCAGGCCCTGTACGCGCGCTACGGCGTCCAGGACGCCATCGCCCGTGTCGTCCCGCGCGCGGTCGAGCTGCTGGGCGGGCTCAACTTCATGACGTCCGACGAGGTGGGCCACCTGGCCGCCTGCGCCAACGGACTCTCCTTGCACCCGCCGTCGCGCTCCCGGATGACCGGCTCGTTCTCCGCCTACCTGGCCGGCCGGCCACTCACCATCGCCTGACCCACCGCACCCCACCGTCCGTCGGTGGCCGAGACCCGTTGGGGGAACACACACCCATGCCGTCAGACAACCAGCGTCCCGCCGTACCGCCGGCCGGCCGCACGGGACCGCGCGACCACCCCACCCTGCTGCTCACCGGCGGTTCCGGGGTACTCGGACGGGCCCTGATCGACGAGCTGTCACCCGACTTCGACCTGCTGTGCCTGCGCCGCACCACACCCCTGCGCGACCCGCGGGTGCGCGAGCTCCAGGGCGACCTCGTCGCGCCCCGGCTCGGTCTGAACCCTCCGGCCTGGCACGACCTGGCCCGGGAGGTGGACGTGGTGCTGCACTCCGCCGCCGAGACCAACTGGCGCACCCCGCCGGACGACATCACACGCACCAACCTGCTCGGTGCGGACAGCATGCTCGACCTGGCCGCCCGGGCCGACGCCCCGCTGTATCTGGTGAGTACCGCGTTCGTGGCCCACACCCCCACGGAGGAGGACCGCCGGCGCTTTCCCGGCGCCGCCGCCTACCTCGACTCGAAGACCCGTGCCGAGCAGATGACACGCGACTCGGGTGTGCCCGGCGCCATCGTGCGGCCCTCGGTCGTCATGGGTGATTCCGGCACCGGTCGGATCGCCGGCCAGCAGGGACTGACCAAGACGATCGGCGCGATGGTCCTGGGGCAGGTGCCCGTGCTGCCCGGGGCCCCCGAGGCGCGGATCGACATGGTGCCCCAGGACTACGTCGCGCGGGCCATCGGTGACTTGGTACGGGGCCGCGTGGACAGCGGCGAGTACTGGCTGACGGCGGGGAAGGAGGCCATCGAGTTACGGGAGTTCGCCGACGCCTGCGCGGACGTCGCCGTACGGCACGGCCTGCCCCGGCCCCAGCGGCCCCGGCTCATCCCGGTCGAGGCGGTGCACCGGCTGCTGCTGCCCATGCTGGAGGGCACCGCGCTGCCCGCCTCGGTCCGCCGCCGACTGGAGCACTACGCGGAACTGCTGCTGGTGTTCCAGCGGGAGCTGCCGTTCGACACCTCCCTCGGCGAACCCGACTGCGGCACCCGACTGACCCACACCGACATCCACGCCGCACTCGTGCGCAACGCGGAGAGCTGGGCCGAGGAAAGGGCCGGCCTGCTCAGCCGGCACCGGGCCGCCGCGGCCGCTCCGAGCGAGGTGGCGTCATGACCGTGTCACCCCCGCCCACCGAGACCACCGTGCCGCCTACCGAGACCACCGTGCCGCCTACCGGGTCCGCCGTGCGGCCTGGCGGGTCCGCCACCCCCTCGACCGGGGCCGCCACCCCCTCGACCGGGGCCGCCACCCCCTCGACCGGGTCCGCCGCACCGTCCACGGAGACCGCCGCACCGTCCACCGAGGCCGCCGCACCGCCCGACCGGGCCGACGTCGTCGATCTCTACTTCAAGCACATCGGCTCCGGCCGCGCCGTCATGGGCCGGGTCATGGGCGGCATGGCCGAGGTCCGCTCCGAGGGCGTCTGGATCCACGCCGACGACGGCCGCCGCTTCCTGGACTTCGGCGGCTACGGCGTCTTCATCCTGGGCCACCGCCATCCGGCCGTCGTCGAGGCGGTGCACCGCCAGATCGACACCCACCCGCTGGCCAGCCGCGTCTTCCTCGAACCCGTGGCCGCCCGCGCCGCCCAGGCCCTCGCCGCCCACACCCCGCCCGGTCTGGACTACGTCCACTTCGTCAACTCCGGTGCCGAGGCCACCGAGGCGGCCCTGAAACTGGCCCGCGCCCACGGCCGCACCTCGTTGATCACCACCCGCGGGGGCTTCCACGGCAAGACCCTCGGGGCGCTGAGCGTCACCGCCAACACCACGTACCAGACGCCGTTCCAGCCCCTGCTCCCCGACGTCACCCAGGTCGCCTACGACGACCCGGCCGACCTCGAACGGGCCCTTGCCACCCGCCGCGACCGGGCCTGCGTCGTCATCGAACCCGTCCAGGGCGAGGGCGGCGTACGCATCCCCCGCCCCGGCTACCTCAGCCAGGTGCGGGCGCTGTGCCGGGCGTACGGCGCCCTGCTGGTCGTCGACGAGATCCAGACCGGCATGGGACGGCTGGGCACCTGGTGGGGCGTCGACGCCGAGGGGGTTCGCCCGGACGTGCTGCTGGCCGGCAAGGGGCTCAGCGGCGGCGTCGTACCGATCGCCGCGATGGCCGCCACCGCGGAGGCCTACGCACCCTTCAGTCGCGACCCCTACCTGCACACCTCCACCTTCGGCGCCTCACCGATCGCCTGCGCCGCCGCCCTCGCCACCGTACGGGCCATGGAGGAGGAGAACACCGTGGCCCGGGCCGCCGCGCTCGGCCTGCGCGTCCTCACCGCCGTGCGGGCCGTGTGCGCGCCGTACGAGGGCGGGCTGGTGCGCGAGGCGCGAGGCCGTGGACTGCTCATCGGTATCGAGTTCGCCGAGGAACAGGCGGTCGGTGAACTCCTGCTGGAGCTGATCTCCCGCGGAGTTCTCGTCAACCACTCCCTCAACTCGACCCGGGTGCTGCGGCTGACCCCGCCGGCCGTGGTCGAGGACACCGCGCTCGACCTGTTCCTCACCGTCCTCGCCGAGGCCCTGCGCAGCACGGCCGACCGCATGGCCGGCTGAACACCGGCTCCTGCCGCCGGCCCGTCACCACCGGCCCGTCGCCCCCCGTCACCAGCTTTCTGGCACCTGCTTCTTGACACCAGCGTCCGGAAACCTCAGGGAAGGAACCGAACGACCCATGCGCCATGTGGTCCTGCACGCCCTCGCCGACGGTCTGGCACCCGCCGACGTCTACCGACGCATCACCGACTTCCGCCGCTACCCCGAGTACAGCGACACCTTCCGCGAGGTGCGCGTCGAGCCTCCGCTGCCCGACGGCTCGACGGTCTCGGACTGGACCGTCGAGTTCCGGGGCGGCCTGATGCGGTGGCGGGAACGCGACACCTACGCGCCAGAGACCTGCTCCCTCGCCTTCGAGCAGCTCAGCGGCGACTTCCAGACCTTCGAGGGGAGCTGGCGCTGCGAACCCGGGGACGGTGGCACGCTCGTCGTCTTCACCGCCGCCTTCGACCTCGGCATCCCCTCCCTGGCAGAGATCCTCGACCCGGTGGCCGAGTCGACCGTGCGGACCAACATCGCCCGCGTGCTCCGGGGCCTGGCGAACGCGGAGGTGATCGATGAACGCGCGGCTGCGGCTCGTGGCTGACCGGGCGACGACCACCGGGGCCCCGCCTCCGGCCGTCTGTCCACCGCGGGAGGAACCGCCGCACGAGCGACCGCTGCTCGCGGAACCGCCGCACGAGCAACCGTTCCTCGCGGAACCGCCGCACGGGCGCCCGTTGAACGGGGAACCGCTGCACGCGGAACCGGGACCGGGTGCCGCCCGCTGCCTCGGCCTCTACGCCAAGCTGGCCGCCGGGGTGACCGTCGTGACCGCCCGCGGCGAGGACGGCCCCCTCGGCATGACGGTCTCCGCCGTCACCTCGCTCTCCGCACGCCCGCCGCTGCTCCTGGTCTGCCTGCGCGACGGCTCCCGCACCCTCGCCGCCGTCCGCGCCCGCCGGGCCTTCGCCGTGCACCTGCTGCGTGAGGAACAACAGGAGCTGGCGGGCCGGTTCGCGTCCCCCACGACGACCGCGGCCGAGCGGTTCGCCGGGACCGGCACCCGGCAGGTGCTGGGCGCCCCCGTGCTGGCCGGGGCGCTCGCCTGGTCGGTGTGCCTCACCGAGGACGTGCGCCGCTACGGTGACCACCACCTCGTCGTCGGCCGGGTCGCCGCCGTGCACGTGGGCGGCGGACGGCCCCTGCTGTGGCACGACCGCCGGTTCGGCGCGCTGACCGAGCCGGTGCCGGACGCCGCCGGATGAACAGCTCGCCGGCCGGAACGCCGTACTGGGACCCGGCGGAACTGCCGCCGCACCCCCAGCTGCACGGCGTGGTCACCGCGGACGTGGCCGTCGTCGGGGCCGGTCTGGCCGGGCTGTCCTGCGCCTACCACCTGGCGGAACGCGCCCCCGGGCTCGACATCGCCGTGGTGGACGCCGAACACCCGGCCGCGGGGGCCAGCGGCCGGGGCACCGGTCTGCTGGGCCCCCGGGCCGGCCCCGCCGTCGACCGGGCGGTGCGCCGCTTCGGCCCGCGGACGGCGCGCCGGATGCACCGGGCCAGTGAGCGGGCGGTACAGGACGTCCTCGACCTGTGCGCCCGGCTCGACGTGCCCTGCGGGCTGCGAACCGGCGACCAGCTCATGGCCACGCGCTCGTCCGCGGGCCTGGTGGCACTGGCCCGCCGGGCCCGCGCCTGCCGCGAACTGGGCCTGGACGTCCCCGTCCTCACCGAGGCCGGCATCCGAGACCGCGTGGGTGTGCCGTTCCGGGCCGCTCTCCTGCACCGCCCCGCCGCCACCCTGGACCCGGCCGCCCTGACCCGTGCCCTCGCCCGCGCCTGCGCCGACAAGGGCGTGCGGTTCTACGGCCACAGCCCGCTGCTGGCGCTGCGCCCCGGCGACCTGGTCGGACCGGAACTGGTCCTCCCGCACGGCCGGCTCTACGCCCGCCAGGCGGTGCTGGCCGTCAACTCCGCCGCACGGTCACTGGATCTGCCGGTCGGCACGATCCTGCCGCTGGAGGTGTACGCCGTCGCCACCGAACCGCTGAGCGCTCCGGCGTACGAGGTGCTGGGCGGGCGCGCGGGGTACTCCGTCGTCGACGCCGTGCCGATGGCGCCGTACTTCCGACTGCTCCCGGACCGCGGCCTGGTGGCGGGCGGCGGCACCGCCACGGTCCCGGCCGGGCTCGGCGCTCCCCGGCTCCAGTCCCTCCGGGAGCGCGCCTGGACCCGGCTGGAGGCATGGCTGCGGTCCCTGCACCCCGACCTCGCCCGGGTACGGGTCACCCACCGCTGGTCCGGCCGCATCGGCATGACCGGCGACGACCTGCCGGTGGTCGGGCCGGTCCACGGATTCCCCGACGTCTGGTACGTCGGCGGCTGCTGCGGACACGGCCTCGCCCTGTCCGTGGCGCACGGCGCGTACGTGGCCGCTGCCCTGCTGGGTGAGCCGGACCCCGGCGAACCGCTGCCCTGGCACCGCTCCAGGGCCCCGCGCCTGCCCGTACGCGGACCCGCCCGGCCCCTGCTGCGCGCGTACGTGGACGTACTCGGGCGCGCCGCGCGCCACGCGTGCTGACGGCCGCCCGGGACGGCGGCCGTCTCCTCCAACCGACAGAGAGGTTCCTGATGCGCCCACCCCACCCCGGCGGCGACGGCGGTCTGCCGGCGTCCCTGCCCATGGGCACCGCCGACGTCGCCTACCACCTGGCGATGGGGGGCAGACCGCTGCCGGCCGGTTTCCTGTTCGGATTCTCGGGCCCCGCCCCCACCCTGGACTCGGTACGCGCCCGCGTCGCCGAACGCGCGCCCCGCATCCCCGCGTTGCGCTACCGCATCGACAGGAAGAGCCGGACGTTCTCCCGTGTCGGACGGATCGACGTGGAGCAGCACGTGCACGAGGCCTGGCTGCCCGGGGACGACGACGGCTCGGGCGCCGGTCGGCTGATGCTGTCCCGTCCCATGGGCGGGGACACCCGGCCGCCCTGGGACGTGTGGCTGGTGCATGGGCCCACCGGCGGCCACAGCCTGTGCTACCGCACCGACCACACCTTCCAGGACGGCGTGGGAGCCGCGCACACCGCGCGGGCCCTGCTCGACGACGACCCCGGCGGCGGGCCGCCCCCGCACCGCCGCGGCCGGCCGGCCCTCGGGGGCCTCGCCGACGCCGTCGGCGACGTGGCCGCCTCCTTCCGGCGGAGCGACAAACCGGCCTTCGACGTACCGCTCGGCGGGCGGACGGACATGTGCCAGGCGGTCGTCCCGGTGACGCGGCTGCGGGCCGTCGGCCGAGCCCACGGCGCCACGGTGAACGACGTCTTCCTCGCAGCGCTCGCCCACGCGGTGGGCACCTGGCACCGGAAGAGCACCGGCTCCGCCCATCCGCCGCTGCCGGTCGCGGTCCCGATGTCGGTGCGGGGGCCCGGCGAGGAGTACGCCCCGGGCAACCGGCTCGTCGTCGCACGTGTCCTGCTGCCCTGCGACGCCCCGTCCCCGCAGCACGCCCTGCGGCGCGTGGTGGCCCGCACCGGGTCACTGCGCACCGGCCGTCAGCGCGATGCCCTGCGCCTGCTGCTGGCGGCCGGGCCGCGGGCGGTCGGCGCCCGGGTCGGCACCCGGATGGTGAACGGCCGGTCCGTCGCCGGACCGGTGAGCAGCGTGAACTTCGGCAGCGCCCTCGTCCACCGGGGCAACGCCGCCCGCCGGGCCGTCGTCTACTCCGGGCTCGGCGCCGGCATCCGCTGCCTGACCACGCTGACGAGCCAGCACGACACCGCCTGCCTCGCCGTGATCCACGACGAGGCCCTGCACACCGCCGGCGAACTCCCCGGCCTGTGGCTCGCGGCACTGCTGGAACTGGAACGGCCGTAGCGGGTACGAGACACGGCAGGGCCCCGGACGTCACCATGAGCCCGGGGCCTGCCGTGCCGTCCCGTCCCTCAGCGGCAGGAGCCGCGCACGGACCCCGTCGCCAGGAACACGCACTTCGCCGCCGCCTCGCCGACCAGCGGCAGATACGGGGCCAGACGATCCACCGCGTACGGCAGCGTGAACAGGTCGGCCACCCGCGCGTCCCAGCCGTGCTCCCCCCACCAGCCCTCCGGCTCGGCGAGCTGCCAGTGCCAGGAGATCCCGGTCGCCGACAGCGCCTCCAGGAACGGGGCCACGAACGACGAGGAAGCGGCCCCGGCGTTCACGCACTCGGCACCGAAGGCGCTGCCCGGCGCGGAGAGATCCGTCATCGCGGCGACGATGTCCTCCACCGCGTGCGGCTGGAGGTGGTACAGACGCGTCTCGCACAGCCACGCGGTGGGCCGGCCCGGGTCCATCCCGGCGGCGAGCAGGTCCCCGCCCCAGGAGCCGGCCGGATCGGCGCCGACGGTGGTGCGCCGCCCGCAGGACGGCGGCGCCCCGTCCAGCACGTGCTCCTTGAAGGCCAGCAGCGCCGGATCCTCGACCTCGAAGACATGCACGTCGGCCGGCCAGTCGAGCCGGAAGGCGCGGGTGTCGAGACCGGCCCCGAGCAGAACCACCTGGCGGCAGCCCGAACGAGCCGCCGACACCAGGTACTCGTCGTAGAAACGGGTGCGCACCACGGCCCAGTCGGGGAGCAGCCGCTGGAGGGGGCCGTCGCCCGGGGGAGCCCCGGTGAAGTCCGCCGCGCGCACGAACGCGGCGGCCCATGGATCGCGGACGTACGGCGCCGGCCTGCCGTGCTCCGCGGCGTGCGCGGACGCCGTCCAGAGGGCGACCCGGGACAGTCCGTCCGGCACGAGAACGCCAGGTCCGGGCGGGGGAGTGGGCCGTGCGGTCTCCTGCATGAGAACCCTCCGTGTCGGTGGTGTCGGTGGTGTCGGTGGTGTCGGTGGCGGCTGTGGTGTCGGTGGCGTGGAGGTGATGGCAGTAGTGCCCGGTGATGTCGGTCCGTCGGCCGCCGGGCCCGGCTCAGGGGGATCGGCGACGGCTGAGCAGGATCGCCAGCGCGCCCAGCGCCAGCAGTCCGCCGGAGGGACGGGAGGGCCGCTGGCCGCCCATCGCGGCGGGGGTCCGCGGCTCGTGGACGTTCAGCGCGAACTGGCGGTTGGCGATGTCGGACAGCACCCCTCGGACCTGCTCGGGGCTGGTGACGGCGGTCAGCAGCAGCTCCATGGAGTTGCGGGCGAACTGGTTGCGGCCGAGGAACTCCCGGCCCAGCGCGAAGAGGATCTTCGGCACCTCGCCCTGGAACACCTCCGGCAGCGTGATCTCGGGAGCCAGACAGCGCACCGAGCCGTCGAGGTTCGCGAACGACTTGCCCAGCAGCGACACCGCCGGCGGCGAACCGATGCCCCGTTTGGTCGCCTTGGCCAGCACGGTGGTGAGCGCGACACCGAAGTTCATGTCCTCCAGGGACAGATGCGAGACCTTGGGGACGAAGGCGGCCATGTCGGCGGCGAACGCCGGCATGTTGGCCCACGGCGTCATCCGGCCCATCTCCGCCCAGTGCTGCGCCAGCCCGATGCCGTCGTTCTGTGCCAACGTCATGAAGAGGGGCAGCAGTTGCAGGCTGGTACGCCGGTCCAGGCGGCCGACCATGCCCCAGTCGATCAGCGTCGCGGGTCCGCCGGGCGCGGCGAAGACGTTGCCCGCGTGCGGGTCGGCGTGGAAGAAGCGGTGGACGAAGTACCCGTGGTACATGAAGCGCAGGAGATCCTTGCCGATCTCGACGCGCTCGTCGTCCGTGAAGTGGCTCCGGTGGATGTGCCGTACCGACTTCCCGTCGGCGAGCGACTGGACGAGGACCCGGGGACTGGCGTGCAGCACCCGGGGCACCTCCAGCGAGCGGAACTGCCGGACGTGCTCGCGGGCCTCGTCCATGTTCTGGGCCTCGCCGTTGAAGTCCAGCTCCGGCTCCATCGCGTCGAAGACGGAGCCGAGCATCGCCTCGATGTCGATGACCTCGTTGAACCGGGGTGCGACACGGGCCACGATCTTCGACGCCCGGCGCATCAGGGCCATGTCCGCGAGCACGCCCTCCCGGATGCCGGGGCGCTGGATCTTGACCACGGCCGGGCGTCCGCCGGGCAGCGTCACCCGGTAGACCTGGGCGAGGGACGCCGCCCCGAGCGGGGCGACGGTCTCGACGTCGTCGAAGCGCAGCTTCCAGTCCGGACCGAGGTCCCGCGCCAGCACCGGCTCGAACACCGAGAACGGCTGGACGTCCACCTGGTCGTGCAGGTTCTGCAGCTCGTCCCGGATCGACTGCGGGACCATGTCCGGCCGGGTGGACAGGATCTGCCCGAGCTTCACGTAGAAGGGCCCGAGGCTCTCCAAGGCCTGCCGCACCGCCTTGGCGCGGCGCTGTTCCGCCCCGGTGAACCGGCCCGGGCCGGAGCCGTCGGCGGACCCGGCGGAGGCGGGGGCGTCCTCCGCCGGGGACCGCGTGTCCCGTCCCGCACGTCTCCGCGGCCGGGCCGCCTGTCCCACCTCGTCGGCCACGAGGCCGCCCAGCACCTTGACCACGAGACGCAGCCGATCGCCGACGACAGACGCCATCGCGTGTCATCCTCCTCAGGACGGGATCCGGGACGGGCGGGCGGTCGGCGTGCCCGTCCCGGCCGGCCGGCCGGGACGACGGCACGACCGGTCAGCCCGAGGACGCGGACTGACCGCCCTGGGCCGGCGGGCCGGCCAGGTTCTGCAGGCCCTGGAGCGCCTCGATGAGCTTGGGCAGCACCTGGAGCAGCTGGGTGAGCTGGGACGGGAGCGACATGAGGTCGCCGACCCCGCCGGCGGCCTGTCCGAGGCCTCCGGCCAGCTGCCCGAGCCCGCCGAGGGCGCCGGCCGCACCGCCGACGGCGGCGAGGGGGTTGGCGGCGCCGCCCAGGACGGCGAGGGGGTTGCCCGCCCCGCTGAGCGCGGCGAGCGGGTTGGCCCCTCCCGCGGCGCCGGCGAGCGCGGCCAAGGGGTTCTGTGCGCCGCCGGCGAGCGCGGCCAGGGGGTTCTGTGCGCCGCCGGCGATGTTCCCCAGCTGGCTCGCGGCTCCTCCGGCGAGGCCCGCGAGCGGGTTGCCGCCGCCGACTGCGCCCAGCGCGGCCAGGGGGTTGCCCGCGAGGGCCGCCAGAGGGTTCGCGGCGCCCGCGAGTGCGGCAGCCGGGTTGACCGTGCCGGCCAGGGCACCGAGCACGTTCGCCGGCAGCCCGGCCAGCGTGTCGACGGGGTTGCCTGACCCGGACGACCCGGGCCTGTCGGACCGGTTGAGGATGTCGTCGAAGGCTTCCTTGCTGCTGTCGGCCATATTGCCGACCAGGTCCTTGAAAATGTCCTGGATGTTTTTGTTGTTGGACATGAGTGGAATCCCTTTCCGTTTTCCTGCGATGAGATGCGATGAGAGTGGGGATGGCATCGAACGGGGATCGGTGAGGAAGAGGGAGGAGGATTCGCCCCGTTATTGGGTGCAGCCTTCCAAGGCTTTCGCGCACGCGTTTTTGAGTCGGGCGCGGCCTCTGGTGAAGGCGGCCTCGGCCGCCTTGACGGAAATGTTGTGCATGCGGGCGAATTCCGCAGTGGAAATTCCCTCGGAGCGAGCGAGTATGACCTCCTGTTCCCGCCCGCGCAGGTGTTGTACCTGGCCCAGCAGCCATCTGCCGAAGTCCTCGTCGCAGACGTCCTCCTCGGTCGTCCCGGAGGCGTCCATGGGTGCCGCACGCTGCAGAAGTCTGCTGCGACGCTCCATGTCACGGTAGAAGTCGATGCAGAGGCGAAGTGCCACGGACGTCAGGAAGGAACCGAGTCGATTCTTGTCCAGCGCGGCGTGGGCGGCTGCGCGGGCCATCGTTTCCTGAACGCAGTCCTCGGCGTCCTGAAAGCTGGGCAGTCTTCGTCGAACCAACCGCATGAGGCGGTCCTGATGCTGGAAGATGTCTTCCCAGGAGCATTCAGCGGGCGATTGGCAGGTGGAATGTCTCGCCATCGTGGTTTGCAGCCCGTTGTCTCTCGTATTGAGGAGGGAGAACCGCGGCCGACTTTCTATTTGTCGGCCATGTGGTTTTCCTACCCGAGGCCTTCGAGCGGCAAACCGGAATGTGTACCTCCCGCGGTCGGCAGGAATGATTCTTCGCGGTCATTTCCGCGGAGCCGGACGCCGGGTCCAGTCACGGTTCCAGTTGAACCACATGTCCCGTACGGTCTGGTGCACTAGGGAGCCGCCGGCGCGCAGTTCGGTGGTGTACGCCTGGACGGCCTCCCTGCCCACCATCCGGGCGCCGCCGGTGAAGTAGGACCCGCGCACGTGCCGCGGTGAGCGGAACCTGCCCCACAACAGGATCCTCATCAGCGGCCACAGGGTGAACACACCGGAGGGGCAGCGGTCTTCGGGATCGAGGGTGCCCCACACCGCGGGGCACAGCTCGCTCTCGCGCAGCAGCTCGTAGATGCGCGCGATGGTCCGTTCCTTCGTGGATGTCCCCGCCCGGTAAGCCAGTACGGCGTCCCGCGCCTGGTCGAACAGTCGCTCCACCCACGGGTTGTCGACTCCCTGGAGGCCCCGGTACGGGGGCAGTTCCAGCGCGTCGAAGCAGGTGGGGTCGTGCGTCTTCTCGAACGCCACGGCGGCCTGGTTCTGGGCGTTGGTCCCGTACAGCGTGGTGATGGTCCACACCCGGTTCCAGGCGTTCCACAGGTCGAAGTCGTCGAACGAGACGTAGCTGCAGGAGACCAGGTCGTCGTAGAACCGGAACATGCGCTTGGTCCAGTGGTCCAGGTACGCGAACCGGGCGGTGTCGAAGTCGTCCTGGCGCACCGCCTCGATGAGCCGATGGCCCAGCGCGTTGAGCGCCATCACGGTGACCGCGAGGCCGCTGGAGAAGAGCGGGTCGATGAAGTCACTGGCGTGCGGCAGCAGGCACCACCGGTCGCCGACGACCTTCTGCGAGGCGAACTGCGTGCGATCGGTCGACACGTACGGCCGCACCGCCCGCGCCCGCTCGAACTGCCGCGCCACACTGGGGAACCGGCGCACATGGTGCCAGAACTCCTCCTCCGCCGAGACGTCGTCCGGACGCGGGTACCGGTCCAGATCCAGGTTGACGCCGACGCTGCACAGCTCGCTGGTGCTCGTCGACTGGTTGTCGAACGGGATCACCCACAACCAGCCGCTCCGGAACATGTGGTGGAGCGTCCCCTGGCTGAACGGACTGGGCATTCCGTGCTGCTCGCGCGGCGGTGCCACGGTGTCGAAGGGGCGCACGTCCACCATGTGCGTGAAGATCGTGCGCGACCGGGTGCGGTACGGCGGCTCCTGCCGCAGCCCGAGCCGCTCGGGCAGCACGGCCCGCATCCCGCCGGCGTCGACCACGTACGACGCCCGGAAGGTGCCCCGGTCCCGGGTGACCAGGGTGGCGCCGTCCTCCTCGAACTTCACGTCGTCGACGAGCGTGTGGGTGTACGCGGTGACGCCGTAGGACACGGCGACGTGGAACATGTACGCGTCCACGTCCTGCCGGAAGTAGTGCGAGTCGGGACCCAGCGGCGGGCCCCAGGTGGGGTACTGGGTGCACTCGTCGGGCCGGGTCGGCTCGCCCTCGCGGTGGTAGACGAAGCTGAAGTTCCGTTTGACTCCGCAGTTCGACGACACGTGACGGCGCAGCGTCCCGTTGGTCGCCAGGTGCTCGATCTCCGGGACGCCGTAGCGGCGGGCCAGCACCCGCAGGCCGAACGTGGTCTCGGGGACGGTGGACTCTCCGATGGCGAAGCGGGGGTGTCCGCTGCCCTCCAGCAGCAGCACGCGCACACCGTGGCGTGCGAGCACGGCCCCCAGCATCGTCCCGCCGATGCCGCCACCGACGATGGCGACATCGAAAACACGCTGGTCCTCTTGCATGTCTGCGGTTCCTTTCGCGACGGGAGAAGCGAGTTGTCCGGCTCCGCGGTCACCGGCGGGCGACCACGGACGCGGGCAGCACCCGGCGCAGCCCGCAGGCCGCCACCCGGGCGGAGAAGGAGACGGCGAACCAGGGAGTGGGCGCCAGCCCGGACAGCCGGCGCCGGTCTCCCGGCACCAGGCGCTCGCCGCGCCCGGTGACGTCGAGCCACGCACCGAAGTGCAGCAGCCGCGCCTCGGGCCCGGCGTCGCGCGCGGGGAACGGCCGCATGTGCTCGCGCACCGCGCGGGTCAGGGTCCTGCGCCGTTCGGCGCCCACCGCGTGCCCGGCCAGGAAGAGGTCGAGCAACTCCGCGGAACGA
Source organism: Streptomyces sp. NPDC037271 (assembly GCF_055603605.1). NCBI lineage: Bacteria > Bacillati > Actinomycetota > Actinomycetes > Kitasatosporales > Streptomycetaceae > Streptomyces > Streptomyces sp. NPDC037271. The sequence goes on along the minus strand of NZ_JBVJVN010000003.1, from coordinate 322,404 downwards.
CCCGGGAACCCGCCGTGCCCGAGCGGGGCGCGCCCCACCAGTCCGGCGTCGTGGAACGCCGCGGCGGCCAGCAGCCCGACCCGGTCGTAGACCGTCCCCCGGGTGCGCGCACAGGCGTCCGCCAGCAGGAAAGTACGCAGGGAGTGCACGGCCACGCGGGGCGGCAGCCGGCGCATCTCCGTCAGCGCGGCACCCGCGAGAGGATGCCCGAGCAGATCCGCCAGGCCGGGCCGGCCGAGCAGTGGCTGCCACGACCCGGGCAACGCCGCCGGTGGGACGGAGGCCCGGCGCGCGCCCTCGCCACCGGACCCGGGTAACTCGGACCCTTCCTCCATGACCGACTTCCCCTCGCTGTGAGCCGTGCCGACTGTGTCCGTCTCATCTGTCCTTACGCTCGGGCCCCGCCGCACCCCCCACGCACAACAGCCCTCTCCCGACAGCGCGTTGACGCGTGGACGACGGCGCACGGCCCGGAACGCGCGCTCCGGGCGTGCTTTTGGGATGCCCTTTCGGGGGACCTCCGGACGGATGCGTGCTGGCAGTCTGGATTCCGTGATCGCCGTGCTCAACGTTCATGAACGCTCCCTGCCCGCTCCCCCCGAAGAGGTCGGCGTACTGATCGACTCGCTGGGCAGCGAGGACGACCGCCTCTGGCCACCGGACTGGCCGCCCGTACGCTTCGAGGGGCCTCTCGCCGTGGGCGTTCCCGGTGGCCACGGACCGGTGCGGTATGTGGTGAGCCACTACGTGCCGGGTCGGTGGGTGCGGTTCCGTTTCACCGGTCCGCGGGGGTTCGAGGGCTTCCACGAGTTCAGCGTCGAATGCCTCGACGGGCGGCGGACCGTGCTGCGGAACACCCTTGTGGTCCGTCCGCGGGGGGTGCGCTGGCTGGGCTGGGTCCTGGTCGTCCGGCCGCTGCACGACGCGGCGTTCCGGCGCAGCCTGGACTGCGCCGAGCGGGCCCTGACGGGGCGGGTGGCCCACCCGGTCAGGGAGAGCCGGTACGTGCGCCTGCTGCGCGCGGCCGCCGCACGACTGGCCGTGTGACTCGTGCGAATCTGCGGCGCACGGGCGCACGGCAGGTCGTCGATGACCCTCGTCGGCTTCTCGCAGGGCGGCACGATGCCGCGCTGTCACCTGAACGCCCTGGGCGGAGGCCCCGAGGCGCACACGTTCGCCGGCATCGCGCTCGGCAACCACGGGTCACCGCCCAGGGCCTGTCGAACCTCGCGCGCCAGATACCTGGAGCGGTCGAACTCCTCGAAGGCCGAGGGCCGCTACGTCGACACCATCTTCCTGCGGGACTTCGCCCCGGACGACCGCACGCCGCATGTGGGCATGCCCTACGACCCGGCCGTGCTGAAGGAGGCCCTCAGGGCTCGCACCTCCTGAGCGCGGCTGCCGTCCAGGAGGACGCGGGCGACCAGCGCCGGGTCGTCGTTCATCGGGACGTGACCGCAGCCGGGCAGTCGCACCAGCCGGGCCCGCGGAATGGTGCGCTTGGCGCGTATGCCCTGCCGGGGCAGGAGCAACCGGTCCCGGTTGCCCCACGCCACCGTGACGGGGATGCCGGGGACGTCGTCGGTGAACAGCACGCTCCGTCCGGCCCGGAGCGTCTCGTCGAACCCCTCGGCACGCGCGAGCGCGAGCGTCTCGGCGACCACGGCCTCGGGGGAGCGGCGGCCGGGACGGGCGTAGATCGTACTCGTCAGGGCGGTGCGGCCGATCGCCGTGCGGGAGAGTCGCTCGACGAGGGGCAGGGGCAGATTCCGGGCGGTCCGGCGCATCCCCGTCAGCATGCCGAAGGCGTAGCGCCGCTCGGCCTGCGTCCAGAACCCGGCCGGTGACAGGGCCGTCACCGAACGCGCCAGGTTCTGGCGGCCGAGTTCCAGGGCCAGCAGGCCGCCCAGCGAGTTGCCGGCCACGTGCGGCCGGTCGACTCCCAGGGCCGCGCAGAAGGCGTGGAGCAGGGCGGTCGTCGTCGGCAGATCGTGCGGCAGTCCGTGGGGCAGTGCGGCCGACTGCCCGAATCCGGGCAGATCCACGGCTATCACCTCGCGCTCGGTCGCGAGGATGTCGACCACCGGGTCCCAGGCCTGCCGGTGATGGCCGATGCCGTGCAGCACAAGCAGCGGCTCGCCGGTGCCCACGCGCGCGTAGGCGAGGGTGATGTCCCGTGGGCCGTGCTCGGTGGGGGCCGTGAAGGAGAGCGTCGCGGACATGTGGCTCCTTGTCGGGAACGCGTGTTCGTGTGGCATGTGTCGTAGGGAACGCATGTCTTGGGGAACGCGTGGACGATGGCGGCGTTGCATAGACAGAGTGTCAGCAAGAGCTACCGACGGGTAGCCCCCGGTCGCCGGCCTTCGCCGGCCTTCGCCGGCCTTCGCCGGCAGGGTGGCGGGTACGGGCGGCTCCGCCTGGACACGGCCGGACGAGTCCGCTGGGATGGGGCGGTGACCACCGACACCGCGACCGACGTCTTCGAAGAGCACCGCCCCGTCCTCCTGGGAGTCGCCTACCGCATGCTGGGCCGGCTGGCCGACGCGGAGGACGTGGTCCAGGAGGCCTGGCTGCGCTGGTCCGGTGCCGACCGGTCCGGCGTCCGCGAACCGCGCGGCTACCTGGTGCGCGTCACCACCCGCCTCGCCATCGACCGGCTGCGCCAGATCAAGTCGCGGGGCGAGACGTACGTCGGCCCGTGGCTGCCCGAGCCCTACGTCACCGACTTCGGGGACACCGTGCCGGACTCCGCAGCGGGCCGTCCTCGCCGACTCCGTGTCCTTCGCCGTCCTCGTCGTCCTGGAGTCGCTGTCGCCGCTGGAGCGGGCGGTGTTCGTCCTGAGGGAGGCGTTCGGATACCCGTACGCCGAGATCGCCGCCATGCTGGAGCGCGGGGAGGCCGCGGTGCGCCAGCTCGCCGGGCGGGCCCGCAAGCACGTCGACGAGCGGCGGCCCCGCTACGACGTCGATCCCGCGCAGCGCCGGGACCTCACCGAACGCTTCCTCGCCGCCGCGGCCGACGGCGACCTCGAAGGGCTGATGGCGCTGCTCGCTCCGGACGTCCGCCTGGTGGGCGACAGCGGTGGCAAGTCCAGGGCGCCGCTGCGCGTGGTGGAGAGCGCGGACAAGGTGGGCCGCTTCCTGCTCGGCGCCGCGCAGAAGGGGATTCCGGACGTCTCCTTCCGCCCCGTGGAACTCAACGGCGGCCCGGCCCTGCTGGTCCTGTCCGCGGGCACGCCCGACTCCGTGTTCCAGCTGGACGTGGCCGACGGCCGGATCCAGGCGGTGTACATCGTCCGCAACCCCGACAAACTGCGTTCCCTGGCCGCCCTCGCCTGACCGGAGCGCCTCCCCGCCGCGGCCCGAGCCCCCGTCCTGTGACGGGGGCCTCGTCGCCCTGCCGCAGGGTTGGTCTTGACCAAGGGTGTGGGCCGTTTTATCGTCGCAGAGAACTACAACAACCTTTAATAAACAAGGGCGTCAAAACGCCGCCGGACCACGGCGATTGCGGAGGACAGGGTGGGGACCACGCAGTTGGGATCGGTGGCGGAACCGAAGTACTGGCATCTCAGGACCGTCCTCAGCGAAGCCCTGGACTCGGAGTTCTCGGTGGGTGAGATCCTGCCCAACGAGCGGGATCTCGCCGCCCGCTTCGGGGTCGCCCGCGCCACGCTCCGCCAGGCCCTGGAACAGCTCGAACTGGAAGGCAGGCTCCAGCGCCGACGCGGCGTCGGCACGACCGTCGCCCCGCCACGTGTCGGCGTGGCCGTCGGCACCCGGCAGCACGTCTGGCCCGGGACCTCCGACGACGCCTGGCATTCGGCCGACTGCACCCTGGCGGCTCCGCCGGCGGCCGTCGCCGACGCGCTGGACACCGGCCGGGACGAGCCCGTGCACACCGTGCGCCGCTCCCGCGTGACGCACGGCCAGCCCGTCGCGGCGGAGCTTCTGTACATCCCACCGGCCTCGGTGCCCGACCTCACCTCCATCGACGCGCCCTCCGGCGCCGCACGCGCGCGTGCCGTGCTCCGCGAGCTGCGGCGCGGAGAACTGGAGCGGCAGGAGAGCGCCGTGGAGCTGGGATCGGCCGGCGCGGAGGACGCGAAGGAACTGGACCGCCTTCCGGGGGCACCCGTCCTCGTGGTCACCACCCGCTACCTGGCCAAGGGCCGCACCGCCGCGCTCTCCGTCGCCACGTACCGCGCGGACACCTGCCGGCTGACGTTCGGGGACTCCGGCGACGTGGAGATCCACCACGGCCCCGAGACCAGGGCCTCCTGACCGCCCCGGGCCGGGCATCGGCGGGTCAGCGGCGTGCCGTCGCGCCCTCTACCGCGAACAGCTGCTCCTCCACATGGTCGAGGGCCAGTCGCAGCGAACCCGTCGCAACGGCGGCCTCGCCCAGGAGCGACAGGGTCACCCGCGGCGGGCGCAGGCAGTAGCGGGCCAGCTCCCGTCGCAACGGTTCCAGTACGCCGTCCAGCCCGGCCGCCCAGCCGCCGATGACGACCAGTTCCGGGTCGAGGGCCAGCACCAGCGCCGCCACGTCGTGCACCAGACGCTGGATGAAACGCTCGACGGCCGCGCGGGCCCGCTGGTCGCCCTCGCGGGCCTCGGCGAACACCTTGGCCACCGCCTGCTCGTCCAGGGGATGCAGCGGCTGGTCCGTGGTGGACAACAGTGTCTCCGGCGTCACCTCCCGGCCCAGCAGATGCAGCGCGCCGATCTCGCCGGCCGCCCCGCCGTACCCCCGGTGCAGCCGCCCGCCGATCAGCGCCCCGGCCCCCGGACTCAGCCCGGCCAGCACGAACACGACGTCGTCGGACTCGGTGGCGGCGCCCTTCCAGTGCTCGGCGACCGCCGCCGCGTTCGCGTCGTTCTCGACCAGCACCGGGCACTTGAAGGAACGGCTCAGCCGCTCGCCCAGGCGCAGCCCTGTCCACTCGGGCAGCGCGGTGCTCAGCCGCACCGTGCCGTCCGCCTCCACGATCCCGGGCGTGGCCGCCCCCACGGCACGCAACGAGCCGCGCGCGACACCGGCCCGGCGCAGCAACTCGGCGACGGCGGTGCGCAGCCGCTCCAGCCGCTCGTCGGCCGAGGCGGTCTCGTCGACGTCCTTGGCCTGAGCGCCGATCACCCGGCCGTCCAGGCCGGACAGGAGCGCGGCGACGCGGTGCGGCCCGATCTCGAGACCCAGCAGATGCCCGGCCTCCGCCCGGAACCGGAACCGTCGCGCGGGCCGCCCCTGCCGCCGGGCCGCGCCCTCGTCGGCGGCCGCCTCGACGACGAGACCCGCCTCGATGAGCCCCTCGACGACACCCTCGACGGTCGGCCGGGACAGTCCCGTCACCCGGGTGATCTCGGTCAGCGTCGCGCAGTCCGTGGCACGCAACGCGTGCAGTACCACAGCGGAGTTGATCCTCCGCAGCAGCGACGGATCCCCGCCGGTCAGCCCGCCCAACGTCAGTCCTCCCAGCTCGTGCGCGTGTTGGCCGGATCGTACTCGGCCCGCTCCGCCCCGGCGAGTGCCGGTCCGCCCCTTCCCGGAATGCCGCGGTGCCTCACCCCGGCGCCACGAAACCCGACTCGTACGCCGTGATCACCGCCTGTGTGCGATCCCGCGCCCCCAGCTTCGACAGTACGGCGCTGACATGCGACTTCACCGTCTCCGTACCCACGGTCAGCCGGGCGGCGATCTCCGCGTTCGACAGCCCGCGCGCCATCAGCCGCAGCACCTCGCCCTCCCGCTCGGTCAGCTGCGCCCGCTCCAACTCCGCGCGGGCCGCGCGGTTACCGCCGTCGTCGCCGTACTCGGCGGCGAGCTGCCGCACCGAGGCCGGGAACAGCAGGGAATCGCCCTCGGCGATCAGCCGTACCGCGTGCACGATCTCGGCCGGCCGGGCCCGCTTCAGCAGGAACCCGTCGGCGCCCGCGCGCAGTGCCTCGTACACGTACTCGTCGTTCTCGAAGGTCGTCACCACGAGGATCTTCGGCGGGTCGGTCATCGTCCGCAGCAGCGCGCGCGTGGCCTCGATGCCGTCCATCAGGGGCATCCGGACGTCCATGGCGACCACGTCCGGCCGTACCTGCCGCACCAGCGGGATGACCGCCGCCCCGTCGGCGGCCTCACCGACCACCTCGATGTCGGGCTGCGCCTCCAGCACGGCCCGCAGACCTGCGCGTACGAGGGGTTCGTCGTCGACGAGGAGCACTCTGACCGGCATCCGGCCAGGGTAGATCAGCTCGGCGGCAGCTCGACGCGCACCTGCCAATCGCCGGCGTCGTCGGGTCCCGTGTGCGCCCGGCCGCCCAGCAGCGCGGCACGCTCGCGTATACCGCGCAGGCCGCTGCCGCGTCCGGGGGTGACCCTCCCGTCCGGCAGCGGATTGCGCACCTCCAGGGTGAGCGCACCGTCTCTCACCTCGACGCGGACCCGCGCCGGTACGGCACCCGCGTGCCGCAGCACATTGGTCAGCGACTCCTGGAGGATGCGGTAGCCCTCCCGGGAGACGGGGCCGGGCAGGGTCTCCACGGGGCCCGTGACCTCGGCGTCGACCTTCGCCCCGGAGGCGCGGGCGGACTCCAGGAGACGGTCGGCGTCCGCGAGCGTCGGCCGGCCGCTCGCGGGCCCCTTGGTCTCCCGCAGGACACCGAGCACCCGCTCCAGGTCCTCCAGGGCCGCCCTGCCGGTCTCCTCGATCGCGGTCAGGGCCCGGTCGGTGAACTCGGGACTGTTCGCCGTACGCGCGGCCCCCGCCTGCACGACGGCGACGGTCAGCGCGTGACCGATGGAGTCGTGCAGCTCGCGGGCGATGCGGTTGCGCTCCAGGAGCTGCTCGGTGCGTTCCTCGAGGGCGCTCAGCCGTTCGGCGGCGGACGGTCCGAGGAGCGCGCGGGCCGCCGCCGTCACCAGGACCCCGAGGCCGACCACGGCGCCGTACAGCGCGAGGAGGGGGAGCACCGCGAGGAGCGCCCACACCCAGTGCGGGTCGGTGTCCCGCAGCACCGGTATGTCGTCGACGCGGTACCCCAGGGAGTGCCGGACCATCTCGACGGCGATGAGCGGCAGCCACACGCAGACCATCGAGGTCAAGGCGCCCAGCAGCATGCGGAGCTCCAGCCACGCCACCGTGCGCAGCCGGTCGCTGCGGCTCGCCGAGGGGGTGACCGAGAACGCCGAGTCCTCGTGGCCGGGGGTGAGGAGCAGGCGCGCCTGCACCCCCTCGCCGGTCCGCACGGCCGGGATCAGGCCGACCGGGACCAGCACGAGCAGGGGTCCCCAGGGCAGGTGCGGCAGGACGAACATATACACACTGAAGGCCGCCATCGGCACCCACAGGTGCAGCAGGCGTGTGTACGTCGTCCCGCGGACCAGCGGGCGCAGCAGGCGGACCATCCCGTCATCGTGCCACCCGGCACCGACAGCCCGGCTCCCCCGCACGGGGGAGAGGCTCCCCGCCCGTGGGGGAGGCCACGACCCGGTACCAACCGCCACGCTGCTTCCATGACCAGCATCGACGTCCAGAACCTCACCAAGGAGTACGGCACCCGACGAGCCGTCGACGACCTCACCTTCACCGTGCGCCCCGGCCGCGTCACCGGCTTCCTCGGCCCCAACGGCGCCGGGAAGTCCACCACCATGCGGCTCGTCCTGGGCCTCGACCGGCCCACCTCCGGGACCGCGACCGTCGGCGGACGCCCCTACGCCACCCTGCACGAGCCGTTGCGGCACGTCGGCGCCCTGCTCGACGCGCAGGCCGCGCACGGCGCGCGCACCGCCCGGGACCACCTGCGCGTCCTCGCGGCGAGCAACCGCGTCCCGTCGCGCCGGGTCGACGAGGTGATGGAGGAGACGGGCATCGCGTCGGTGGCCCGCCGCCGGGTGCGGACGTACTCGCTGGGCATGCGCCAGCGGCTGGGCATCGCCGCCGCCCTGCTGGGCGATCCCGAGGTGGTCATGCTGGACGAGCCCTCCAACGGGCTGGACCCCGAGGGCATCATCTGGATCCGCGGACTGCTGCGCGGGCTCGCGGCCGAGGGCCGCACGGTCCTGGTCTCCAGCCACCTGATGAACGAGACCGCGTCCTTCGCCGACCACCTGGTCGTCCTCGGCCGGGGCCGCCTGCTCGCCGACACCCCGATGCGGGAGTTCATCGACGCGCGCGTGCAGCCGCGTGTCCGCGTCCGTACGTCGGACGCCACCGCCCTGAAGGCCGCCCTGGCCCGGCACGGCCACGATGCCGTGGAACACGACGACGGGTACTGGACCGTGCACGACGCGCGCGTGGACGACATCGGTCGCGCCATGTCCGGCGCGGGAGTCCCGATCCTCGAACTCTCCTCGGACGAAGGCACGCTGGAGCAGGCGTACCTCGACCTGACGGCCACCGAGACCGAGTTCACCGCACAGCCCCAGGAGGTCTGACCATGTCGTTCACGCCCGTACTCCGCTCGGAGGCGCTCAAGGTCCGCACCCTGCGCTCGCTGTGCGGCACCCTGCTGGCGGTGTTCGCGGTCACCACCGCCTTCTCCGCGCTGGCCGGAATCTCCGACACCTCCCAGCCCGAGTTCGATCCGCTGTTCATGGCGCTCTCCGGTGTCATGCCCGGCCAGATCGCCGCCGTCGCCTTCGGGGCCATGGCCGTCTCCTCCGAGTACCACGGCAACGGGATCCGGCTCTCGCTGGCCGCCGTTCCGCGGCGCGGACGGTGGTTCGCGGCGAAGCTCGTGGTCGTCGCCGTACCCGCGCTCGTCGTGGGGCTGCTCACCGCGCTCGCCGCCCTCGTCGCGGCCCGGGCGGGCCTCGGCCCGGCTGCGGACGGGCTCACCACCGGCGAGCAGGTGCGCGGCGTCGTGGGCTGCGGGATCTACCTCATGCTGATGGCGCTGCTCGCGGCCGGCCTCACCGCGCTGTTCCGCAGCGGCGTGGCCACCCTGTCCGTCCTGATCCCGTTCATCCTCATCGTCTCCTTCGTGATCGGGGACGCGGTGGGCGGCGTCACCGACTTCCTGCCGGACAAGGCGGGGCAGGTCGTCCTGTACCAGACGCACGAGGGAACTCTGGGGCCCTGGGCCGGACTTGCGGTGACCGCGCTGTGGACGGCGGCAGCCCTGCTGGCGGGAGCCTGGCGGCTGCGCAGCCGGGACGCCTGACACCACCCGGCCGCCGGTGCCGCCGGTACCGGCCGCCGCCCGGCAGCACCGGCCGCCTGACGCCCCGCCAATTGTCAGTGGCGGCCGGTTTACTGGAGGGCATGGACATCGCGCGGCACATCGCCCTCATCGACGAGCTGTGCTTCCGGCCGTTCCCGGCGGAGCACGGCCCGTCGGACGCGGGCACCGGGGGCCCCGGCCACTTCGTGGCGGTCCTGGAGAGCAGCCACGGCCTGCGCGGCGGCAACCGGGCGGAGCGGGCCGTGACGGTGGAGCAGTACGAGAAGGAACGGGACGCCCTCCACGAACTGCTCGCCGCACGCTGGGGCCGGACGGACCCCTGGAACCTGCAGACCGTCCTGCTGCGGACCGAGCGGGAGGAGATACCCGAGCCGTGGGCCGAACTCAGCACCCGCGCGCGCGTGGCGTATCTCTGGAAGGCGGAGGGCACCGGCCGCTGGGTGGGGGTGGCGGTCGCCGACCGGGACGACGAGGCGGACGAGGTACAGCTGCTGGCCGTCGTCACGGAGCAGGCACCGCCGTGACGCCCGCCCGCGCCTACGCCTGCTGCTCCGCCTCCGCCGCGACCCGCAGCCGCGCGAACTCCTCCGCCATCGTCTGCGCCGTCCAGTGCGCGTTGAGCCCACTCGGATTGGGCAGCACCCACACGCGCGCGCCCCCGATCGTCCGCGCCTGCGGGCCCACGCGGGCCTTCGGCTCGTCGAACGCCGTCCGGTACGCGGTCACACCGACCACGGCCAGCCAGCCGGGACGCAACCGTGCCACCTTCAGCGCCAGCACCCGACCGCCCTCCCGGTACTCCTCCGCGGTCAGTTCGTCCGCCCGCGCGCTGGCCCGCGCGACGACGTTCGTGATGCCGAGTCCGTACGACGGCAGCTCACCCTGCTCCGACGGCTTCAGCAGCCGTGGCGTGAAACCGGACAGGTGCAGCACCGGCCAGAAGCGGTTGCCGGGACGGGCGAAGTGGTGGCCCGTCGCCGCCGTCATCAGCCCGGGGTTGATGCCGCAGAACAGCACGCGGAGACCGTCCGCGACGACGTCCGGTACGAGACGGTCGCGGGCGGCCTCCAGCTCCGCCTGGGTGAAGCGCGTCAGAGGATCGCTCCGGGGGTGTAGCCCGCGGCGGCCGGGTGCTGCTTGACGATCTCCTCGATCCGGGCGACGACGACGCCGACCTGGTCGGCGGCGGCGCCCGTGAAGGACAGCTTGTCGGCCATCAGCGCGTCCAGCCCGGCGCGGTCCAGGGGGATGCGCTCGTCGGCGGCCAGCTTGTCGAGCAGCTCGTTGCGCTCGGCGCCCTGCTCGCGCATGGCCAGCGCGGAGGCGACGGCGTTCTCCTTGATCGCCTCGTGCGCGACCTCGCGGCCCACACCGGCCCGCACCGCGCCCATCAGGACCTTGGTGGTGGCCAGGAACGGCAGGTAGCGGTCCAGTTCCCGGGCCACGACGGCCGGGAACGCACCGAACTCGTCGAGCACGGTCAGGAACGTCTCCAGCAGCCCGTCGAGGGCGAAGAAGGCGTCGGGGAGAGCCACCCGGCGCACCACCGAGCAGGACACGTCGCCCTCGTTCCACTGATCGCCCGCCAGCTCGCCGGTCATCGAGGCGTAGCCGCGCAGGATCACCATCAGGCCGTTGACGCGCTCGCAGGAGCGGGTGTTCATCTTGTGCGGCATCGCGGAGGAGCCGACCTGGCCGGGCTTGAAGCCCTCGGTGACCAGCTCGTGGCCGGCCATCAGCCGGATGGTCTTCGCCAGCGACGACGGCGCCGCCGCCAGCTGCACCAGCGCGGTGACGACCTCGTAGTCCAGCGAGCGCGGGTAGACCTGGCCGACCGAGGTGAACGCCTGCGAGAAGCCCAGGTGCCCGGCGATCCGCTGCTCCAGCTCCGCCAGCTTGCCCGCGTCCCCGCCGAGCAGGTCCAGCATGTCCTGAGCGGTGCCGACCGGGCCCTTGATGCCGCGCAGCGGGTAGCGGCCGAGCAGCTCCTCCACCCGGCCGTACGCGACGAGCAGCTCGTCGGCGGCGGTGGCGAACCGCTTGCCGAGCGTCGTGGCCTGCGCGGCGACGTTGTGGGAGCGGCCGGCCATGACCAGCTCGCCGTACTCGCCGGCCAGCTTGCCCAGCCGGGCCAGCACGGCCACCGAGCGGTCGCGGATCAGCTCCAGGGAGAGCCGGACCTGGAGCTGCTCGACGTTCTCCGTCAGGTCGCGGGAGGTCATGCCCTTGTGCACGTGCTCGTGCCCGGCGAGGTCGTTGAACTCCTCGATCCGCGCCTTCACGTCGTGCCGCGTGACCTTCTCGCGCTCGGCGATCGAGGCCAGGTCGACCTGGTCGAGGACGCGCTCGTAGTCGGCGATCGCGGCGTCGGGCACCTCGATGCCGAGGTCCTTCTGGGCCCGCAGCACGGCGAGCCAGAGCTGCCGCTCGAGCTTCACCTTCTGCTCGGGCGACCAGAGCGTGGCGAGCTCGGCGGAGGCGTAGCGTCCGGCGAGGACGTTCGGGATGCGGGGCTTGGCGGGAGCGGAAGTCACGTAAACGGATTCTACTGGCGATTCCTGCAGGCCAGCTCCCCGGGGCTCTTCGTCGGAACCTACGAAGGGTGCGTGGGTGCGGGGATCACGGAGTGAGGTCCTCGTACGGCAGCAGCTCCGGGCGCTTGGGCGGCAGGCCGTCCCCGGACGACCGGCCCGTCAGCCTGCGGCCGATCCAGGGCAGCAGGTACTGCCGGGCGAAACGGACGTCCGCGGTCCGGCGCATGACCCAGCCCGGCGGCGGCGTCGCCGGGATCGGCGCGTGCCACTCGGGGTCCTCGGGCTCGTAACCGAGCGTCTGCCACACGGCCTCCGCGACCCGGCGGTGCCCCTCGGCGGTCAGATGCAGCCGGTCCACGTCCCACAGGCGGGGGTCGGCCAGCGACTGGGCCCCGTACAGGTCGACGACCACGGCGCCGTGCCGCTCGGACAGGTCGTCGATGATGGCGAACAACGCCTCCATGCGCGGCCGGAACCGCTCCAGCACCGGACCCTGGCGCCCCGGACTGCGCATCAGCACCAGCTGCTCGCAGTTCGGGGCGAGCCGCTCCACCGCCTGCGTCAGCAGATCCCGTACCCGGGCCATGTCGCACTTGGGCCGCAGCGTGTCGTTGAGCCCGCCGACCAGCGTGATCACGTCGGCTCCCATGGCAGCCGCCACGTCGATCTGCTCGTCGACGATCTGCCCGATCAGCTTTCCGCGCACCGCGAGGTTCGCGTACCGGAAACCGGGGGAGCGGGCGGCCATCCGCGCGGCGAGGAGGTCGGCCCAGCCCCGGTAGGAGCCGTCGGGCAGCAGGTCCGACATGCCCTCGGTGAAGGAGTCGCCGACGGCGACGAGACTGGTGTGGGTGGGATTCGTCTGCATGGCGACAGAAATGGTAGCCCCTGCACATACCCGCCGGTCGGTCGCCCTTCGGGTCCACGCCGCCCTTCGGGTCCGCACCCCTCTCCGAGTCCGCCGGCACCCGTCCTCGCCCCCGGCTCGGCACCCGTCCTCGCCCCCGGCTCGGTACCCGCCCTCGCCGCTCCGGCCGGCACCCGTCCTCCGCCTCCGGCCCGGCACCGCCCTCCGTCCCGCAGACTCACGTTCGCTGCCCGAACAGTTCCCGGAGTACGTCCTCCATGGTCACCAGCCCCGCCAGCCGCCCGTCGGACCCCAGCACGGCCGCCACGTGCGTGCGGCTGCGCCGCATCGCGGTGAGTACGTCGTCCAGCGGGGTGCGCTCCCTCACCCGGGCGATGGGCCGCATGTCCCGCAGCCGGAAGGGCAGGTCCCGCGGTGAGGCGTCCAGGGCGTCCTTCACATGCAGGTAGCCGACGATCCGTCGCCCGTCGTCCACCACCGGGAAACGGGAGAACCCGGACTCCGCCGACAGCCGCTCCAACTGCTCCGGAGTGATGCCCACGCGCGCGTGGACGACGCGTTCCAGTGGCAGTACCACGTCCCGCACCGGCCGCCGGCCCAGCTCCAGGGCGTCGTGCAGGCGCTCCTGCGCCCGGTCGTCGATGAGCCCGGCATCACTGGCGTCCTTCACGATCTCGGCCAGCTCCGCATCCGTGAAGGTCGCGGAGACCTCGTCCTTCGTCTCGACCCTGAGCAGTTTGAGTACCGCGTTCGCGAAGGCGTTGATCGTGAAGATCACCGGGCGCAGCGCCCGGGACAGCGCCACCAGCGGCGGCCCGAGCACCAGCGCACTGCGCACCGGCTCGGCCAGCGCGATGTTCTTCGGCACCATCTCGCCGAGCAGCATGTGCAGATACGTCGCCAGCGCCAGGGCGATCACGAAGGACATCGCGTGCCCCGCGCCGGACGGCACGCCCACCGCGTGGAACACCGGCTCCAGCAGGTGTGCGATCGCCGGCTCCGCGACCACGCCGAGGACCAGTGTGCACAGCGTGATGCCCAGCTGCGCCGCCGCCATCAGCGCCGACACGTGTTCCAGACCCCACAGCACGCTCTTCGCGCGCCGGTCGCCCTCCTCGGCGTACGACTCCACCTGGCTGCGGCGCACGGAGATCAGCGCGAACTCGGCGCCCACGAAGAACGCGTTGACGACGAGCGTCGCCAGACCGATCAGCAGCTGCACGGCGGTCACCGGCCGGGCTCCTCTTCGTTCGCGTCGTCGAGCGGAGCGTGCAGCAGCACCCGGGCCGCCCTGCGACCCGTGGCGTCCACGACGTCCAGCCGCCAGCCGGCGACCTCCAGGGTGTCGCCGACGGCGGGGATGTGCCCCAGCCCGGCCGCGACCAGCCCGGCGACCGTCTCGTACGGCCCCTCGGGCACCTTGAGTCCCAGGCGCGTCAGCCGGTCCACGCGGGCCGCGCCGTCGGCCCGGTACAGCGCGCGCCCCTGTTCGTCGGTGCCGGCCGGATCCAGCTCGGGCGTCTCGTGCGGGTCGTGCTCGTCCCGCACCTCGCCGACGACCTCCTCGACGATGTCCTCCAGCGTGGCCACACCGGCCGTCCCGCCGTACTCGTCGATCACGACGGCCATCGTGCGTCGCCCGGAGAGCCGGTCCAGGAGCCGGTCGACGGTCAGTGACTCCGGGACGAGCAGCGGCTCGCGCATCAGCTCGGCGACCGCGATCCGGCCCCGCCGTTCGGCCGGCACCGCGAGGACGTCCTTGACGTGCGCCGTTCCGACCACGGCGTCGAGGGTGTCCCGGTAGACGGGGAACCGGGACAGCCCGGTCGCCCGCGTCGCGTTCGCCACGTCCTCGCACGTCGCCCGGGCGTCGAGGGCGACGACCTGCACGCGCGGGGTCATCACGTTCTGCGCCGTCAGGTCGGCGAGGTTCAGGGTCCGCACGAACAGCTCGGCGGTGTCGGCCTCCAGCGCGCCCTCCTTGGCCGAGTGCCGGGCGAGCGCCGCCAGCTCCTGCGGCCCGCGCGCGGACGCGAGTTCCTCGGCGGGCTCCACACCGAAGCGGCGCACGATGCGGTTGGCCGTGTTGTTCAGATGGGTGATGAAGGGACGGAAGGCCGCGCTGAACCAGCGCTGCGGACCGCCCACCCGTCTGGCCACGGCCAGCGGCGAGGAGATCGCCCAGTTCTTCGGCACCAGCTCGCCGACGATCATCAGGAAGACCGTCGACAGCGCCGTGCCCAGCACCAGCGCCAGCGAGGAGGAGGCAGAGCGCGAGATCCCGGCGCTCTCCAGCGGGCCCGCGATCAGCGCCGCGACCGACGGCTCGGCGAGCATGCCGACGACCAGATTGGTGACCGTGATGCCGAGCTGCGCCCCGGACAGCTGGAAGGTCAGGTTCCGTACGGCCTTCAGGGCGCTCGCCGCACCCCGCTCGCCCCGCGCCGCCGCCCGTTCCAGCTCACCGCGCTCGACGGTGGTCAGCGAGAACTCGGCCGCGACGAAGGCGCCGCACGCGAGCGCGAGCAGGATCGCCACCAGCAGCAGGAGCACTTCGGTCATCGGGTCACCTCGGGTCCATGATCGGCCAGGACACGGAGGTTCGCGCGATGTCGTGCGCCGAGGGGACGCGCCGGGCGACGTGCCGGGAGACGCGCCGCGGCAGGCGCCGGGAGAATCGCCGATGGGGACTGGACTCGCTCATGCGCCGGTGGTCACAGCCTTTCAGTCGGGGAGGGGCTTCACCCAGCGTCGCCACTGCTCCTCGGGCGCGTACCCGGCCGCCCGCCAGGCATGCTGGGCCCGTTCGTTGCGCCGCAGCACCATCGCGTCCCCGCGGCGCCCGCCGAGCCGGACGAACCGCTCCTCCGCGGCCGTGAGCAGGGTCGAGCCGATGCCCTGGCGCCGGTGGTCCGGGTGCACCGCCAACCGGTACAGATGGCACCGCCAGCCGTCGAAGCCCGCGATCACCGTGCCCACCAGGTCGCCGCCGCGTTCGGCCAGGATCAGCGCGTCGGGGTCGCGGGACACCAGCCGCTCCACCCCCTCCCGGTCGTCGCTGATGCTCGTCCCCTCCGCGGCCACCTTCCAGAAGGCGAGCACGGCGTCCAGATCCCCGGGCCGCCCGGCGGCCCGTATACGCAGTTCGGTCATGCGGCGATCCCATCACGCCCGCCGGACCGCCACGAGACATTCCGGCATGCGGACCGCCCGGTACGCCGGACGGCCGCGCACGCCGAACGGCCACACACCCCGGACCGCCGTGCGCGCTGGGCGGCTCCACCCGCCGGACGGCCGCGCACGCCGGGCCGGCCAGGCGGGCGGACGGCCGTACCCGCCGGACCGCCCCGCAGGCGCCCGGGGCGCGCGTACCGGTCGTCAGACGCCGCGCAACGCCCGCATCACCGGAGCGAAAACCTCCATGTACGGCTCCAGCACCGTCAGGTAGGTGAATCCGTACCGTTCGCGCTGCGCCCGTACCTGCGCGGTGATCTGTTCCAGGGTTCCGGCCAGGAAGATGGGCAACTCCAGCACCTGATCGGCGGTCAGGTGCGGCACGTGCTCCAGGAGGGGCCGGACGGCGGCCTCGCGGTCCTCGGTCACGACGACCATCTGGATGAGCAGGTTCAGCTCAGCCGGTTCCTCGCGGCCCGCCGCCAGCTCCCGGTACCGGGCCACGCGCTCGTCGAGTTCCTCGGCCGTGACCGGGGCGAGCTGCCCCGTCGAACTGCCCCGCACGGTACGTCCGCCGGTGAACGCGGCGATGGCGGCGTGCCGCGCGGTCAGCTCCAGCATCCGGTCGCCGTTGGCGCCGATCAGCAGCGGCACCCCGGGCCGCTGCACCGGCCGCGGCCGGTACTCCTCGTCGCCGAGCAGTCGCTCCAGCTCCTCGACGGTGCGCCGCAGATGGTCCACCCGCTCGCCGGGCGAGCCGAACGGCAGCCCCGCCGCGTCATGCTCCGCCCGTACGTAGCCGGTGCCGAGCCCGAGTTCCAGGCGCCCGCCCGTCAGGGCGTCCGTGGTCGCCACCTCCCGGGCCAGCAGAGCGGGATTCCAGAACCCCGCGTTGAGCACGAACGTGCCGAGCCGAGGCCGCCCCGTGGCCCGGGCCGCCGCGACCAGCGCCGGGAACGGCGCCGGCATGCCGAGATGGTCCGGGACCAGGATCACGTCGTACCCCAGCTCCTCGGCCCGCCGGCACTTCGCGCTCCACTCGTCGGCAGGTGCGGGCGCCATCAGATTGACGCCGAAGCGGAACGGACGCGACATGAAACCTCCTCCACGGCGGGGTACTTCGGGCCACCGGAGTCAATCACTCGTGCGCTATGGCCGCCAGCACATTCATGCGCGAGGCCCGCCACGCGGGCAGCAGCGCAGCCACCACGCCCACCACCGCCGAACCCACCACCACCGCGACGACCGTGCCCCACGGGATCGCGAACGCCGTCAGCCCCTCCAGCGCCAGCACCTGCTGCACGCACACACCCCACACCAGCCCCAGGGCCAGCCCGAGCACCGCGCCGAACACCGCGATCACCACCGACTCCAGCCGGATCATCCGGCGCAACTGACGCCGGGCGAGCCCGATGGCCCGCAGGAGTCCGATCTCACGGGTGCGCTCCACCACCGACAGCGCGAGGGTGTTGACCACGCCGAGCACCGCGATGACGATCGCCAGGCCGAGCAGCGCGTACACGAGGTAGAGCAGGACCGCGATCTGGTCGTGCACCAGCTCCTTGTAGTCGGCCAGGTCGCGCACCTGCACCTGCGGGTACGGGTCGAGCGTCCGTTCCAGGTGCGCGCGCAGTGCGTCGGCGCTCGTCCCCGGCGCGGCATTCACGTACAGCGACGAGTCCTGGCCACCGGGCGCGTACCGCTCCAGCGTCTCCAGGCCGAAGAACAGCCCGCCCTCCATCCCGAACCCCTCGGCGGATTCCTGGTCGGTGAGCGCGCCCACCGTCAGGTCGGCGGTGCGCCCGCCCGGGAACTCGACGGGGACCGTGCTGCCGGCGCGTACGCCGTGCTCCCGGGCGAAGTCCGCGTCCATCGCCAGGTGACCTGGCGCGAGCGCCGCCTTCGTGTCCCCGCGCGCGTACGGGATGTTGGCGACGTCGTCGAGGCGCGGGTCGTAGCCCGTGGCGGTCGCCTCCACCCGGTCGCCGTCCGGCAGCCGCACGGCGACCGGCACGAACCGGGACCGTACGACGAGCCCGGCGCCCTCGGTCTGGCGCACCCGCTCACCGACCTCCCGCGGGAACGGCATGAAACCGCCGTTCTGCACGACGAAGTCGGCGCCCATCACCTTGTCGATCTGCCGGTCGAAGGATTCGGTCATCGAGGCGCTGGCCACCGACATCCCACCGACCAGTGCGATGCCCACCATGAGCGCGGAGGCCGTGGCGCCGGTGCGGCGGGGGTTGCGCAGGGCGTTGCGCCGGCTCATCCGGCCGACGGCACCGAACACCACCGGAAAAACCGCGCCGAGTGCCCGGATCACCGGGCGGACGAGCAGCGGACCGGCGATGACGGTCGCGAGGAGGGTCAGGACGACGCCGAGCACCAGCAGCGACGCCGCCGACGAGGTCCTGGTCGCCACCGCGCACCCCACGAGCGCGGCCACACCCAGGACTCCGGCCACGGCGCCGGCCACGGCCCGGGTCCGCAGCGGCCGGCCCACCCCGGCGATCTCCGCGTCCGCGAGGGCCGCCATCGGGGAGACGGCCGCCGCACGGCGTGCCGGGAGACCGGCGGCGAGGAACGTCACCCCGACGCCGACGACGTACGCCGCGACGGGCGTCGCCCAGCCGAGGACCATCTCGCCCGAGTCGATGTTCATGCCGATCGCGTTCATCAGCCCGATCAGTCCCGCGGCCAGCCCGATGCCCGCGGCCAGGCCCAGCGTCGAGGCGACCACGCCGAGCAGCACCGCCTCGGTGAGTACCGAGCGTCGCACCTGACGCCGGTCCGCGCCGAGCGCGCGCAGCAGACCCAGCTCGCGGGTGCGTTGCGCGATCAGCATCGAGAAGGTGTTGACGATCAGGAACACGCCGACCAGGACGGCGATCCCGGCGAAGCCGAGCATGACGTACTTGATGACGTCGAGGAATCCGCCCAGTTGCTCGACGTCCGACTGGGCCTGCTCGGCGGCCGTGCGGTACTGGTAGCTGTCCGCGCCCAGGGCGTCGGCGACGCGCCGCTTGAGCAGGTCGTCGCTGGTCCCGGCCGCCGCCTCGACGGAGATGCCGGTGGCGGCGCGGGGGTCGCCCAGCAGTTTCGCCTGCGCCGTCGGTGTGTCCAGGAAGAGCAGCGCCGCGCCGGGGTTGGTCGTGGTGAACGTGGCGATGCCGACGATCTCGACGTCGAACGAGCCCGGCGGGGCGATCACGGTGAGGGTGTCGCCGATACGTACGTCCGCGCGGTCGGCGGTCTCCGAGTCGAGCAGCGCCTGCTCCGGGCCGCGCGGGGCGTGACCCGAGGTGAGTTCCACGGGGCTGCGGTCGGTCGGGTTCCAGTTGGTGCCGATCGTGGGGGCGCCGGTGGTCGGGCTCACCGACTCGTTCCCGTCGCCGACGACGGTGATGTTCTCGACCTCCGCGTCCACGCGCGCGGCGGCGACCCCGTCGACCTCGGCCAGCCGGTCGGCGAGCGCGGCCGGCACGGTTGCCGTCCTGCCGGAGGGCACCGACTCGTCGAGCCCCTCCCGCGGGCGGACGGTGACATCGGCGGCGGTGGAGGCGAACAACCGGTCGAAGGTACGGGTGAGGGTGTCGGAGAAGACCAGACTGCCCGCGACGAACGCCACGGACAGCATGACCGCCAGCGCCGAGAGCACCAGCCGTCCCTTGTGCGCGAGGAAGCTCCTGAGCGTCGCCTTCAGCACGGCGTCAGTCCTTGTCGGGTGAGCCGGGCGTGGAGGGTGAGCCGGGCGCGGAGGGTGACCCCGCCCCGGACGATGACCGCGCCCCGGAGGGGGAGCCCGCCCCGGAGGGGGAGCCCGGGGCACCCGGCAAGCCCGCGCCGGTGAACATGCGCATGCGCTCCAGCACCGCCTCCGACGTCGGCCTCTCCATCTCGTCCACGATCCGTCCGTCCCCGAGGAAGAGCACCAGGTCGGAGCGGGCGGCGGCGCCCGGGTCGTGGGTGACCATGACGACGGTCTGACCCAGCTCGTCCACGGCCTCCCGCAGGATGCCGAGCACCTCCAGACCGGCCCGCGAGTCGAGGTTGCCGGTCGGCTCGTCCGCGAAGATCAATTCGGGCCGGGAGACCAGCGCCCGCGCACAGGCCACCCGCTGCTGCTGGCCCCCGGAGAGCTGGGCCGGCCGGTGCCTCAGCCGGTCCCGCAGGCCCAGGGTGTCGATGACCTGGTCGAGCCACTCCGGGTCGGGGCTCCGGCCCGCGATGTTCTGGGGCAGCGTGATGTTCTCCAACGCGTTCAGCGTCGGAATGAGGTTGAAGGACTGGAACATGAATCCGACCCGGTCCCGGCGCAGCCGCGTCAGCTCCCGATCCCTGAGTCCCGTGATCTCGGTGTCGCCGAGCCACACCTGGCCGGCCGAGACGGTGTCGAGGCCCGCCAGGCAGTGCATCAGCGTGGACTTCCCGGAGCCGGACGGGCCCATGACCGCGGTGAAACGGCCGCGCGCGATGTCCACGTCCACCGAGTCCAGGGCGAGCACCGTGGTCTCGCCCGAGCCGTACGCCTTGGTCAGGCCGCGCGCCCGGGCGGCGATGTCGTCGGCCGACGCCCGACCGGGGGCGTGCTTCGCAGCGGGTGTGGACAAGACGGCCTCCTCGGTGCTCTCCGCGGGCCGCCAGAGTAGTGTGACCCGTACCACACCCGGAATCCTCCTGTGGTACCGGTTCGCCGTTATTTCGCGGGGTTTCCGCGGGGTTTCCGCGGGAGGCGGACCTTGCCGCCGCTAGCGTTCCGGCGCTAGCTTCGAGGTATGGCGAAGCCCCAGAAGGCCCAGTTGAACGTGCGGGTGGACGAGGGAACCGCCCGGGCGGCCCGCGAACGGGCCCTGGCCCGGGGAATGAGCGTCAACCGCTACATCGAGGAGCTGGTCCGGCAGGACACCGGCGAGGCCGGCCGCACCTTCGTGGAGGCCGCGGCCGACTTCATGCGGCAGTACGAGAAGGTGTTCGCCGAGGAGGTCGGCGACGGACGCCGCTGAGCCGTCGGACGATCCCGGCCAACGATCCCGGCCAACGATCCGGACCACACGAACTCGGATGAACGACCTCACCATCGATCTCGCCTGGCTGCTCATGCTCGCCGAACAGCGCACCCCGGGAGATCCCCAGGTCACCGACTGGGGAGCGCTCGTGGCGGCCGTCGCCCGCCACCGGGCCGAAATATTCGACACGCCTGTCTACGAGGGACCGCACGCCCGCGCCGCAGCGCTGCTCCAACTGCTGATCCACGTCCCCGCTCTGGAACGCTCCAACGCCCTGTTCGCCTCCGCGGTCGCCTACGCCTACCTGGTCGCCGGCGGGGTCAAGGTCGCCACCACTCCCGAGCAGGTGCGGGATCTCGCTCTGCTGGTCAAGAGCGGTGAGGCATCGGTCGACGACATCGCGGACGAGCTGCGCCGGTGGAGCGTGTGACTGTGACTGTGACTGCGACTGCGACTGCGACTACGCCTCGGCTTCGGCCGGCCGCCACGCCGTGCCGAGCACGCAGTAAGAACTCGGCAGCGGCGGCCCGTTCTCCGGCATCATCATCCGCCGGTAGGGGCCCAGCGCGAACCCGGCCTCCCGCAGCGCGGCCACCGGCTCGCGGGACACGTGGCAGCCGCCGGACAGCGCGGGCCACAGCGTCCGGTCCAGCGCGCGCTGGGTGAAGGTCATCACCCGGCCGCCGCCCCGGCCGTGCTCGAAGAACCGCACCTCGCCGCCGGGCCGCAGCACCCGCCTCAGCTCCCCGAGCGCCCGCGGCACATCGCGGACGCTGCACAGCACCAGCGAGACCACAGCCGCGTCGAAGGCCTCGCTCTTGACCGGCAGCGCCTCCGCCGCGCCCGGCGCGACGTCGACCGGCACCTGGGCGCGCAGCGCCGCCTCGACGGCCAACCGCCGCAGCGTGCGCTCCGGTTCGATGGCGACGATCTCCGAGACGGTGCCCGGGTAGTGGGCGAAGTTCAGGCCGTTGCCCGCGCCGATCTCGATGACCCGTCCGGACAGCCCGGCAAGCAGCCGCTCGCGCACCGGCCCCATGCCCATCCGGTTTTCGGCCCGCACACTGACCCGGGCGTAGCAGCGGGCGAACAGCGGATGGTGCACGGCGTCCCGCGGCACCCCGCGGGCACGGGTGGATCGCAGCGCCATGGGACCTCCCTCACGAGGTGGTGCCTTACCACGATTGTCCCCCGTACAAGCGCCGTGCACCCACCGTGCGGGCGGCTCCTTCGCCGATGCCGGACCGCCCAGAGACCGGGCCGTGCCCCGCGCCGGCGTCCCGCACGGTCCGGGCGGTCGGCCGGGGATGCCGGCCGGGACGGCACGGACCCCTGACCCCACGGTGCGGACCGGCGGCCGGCCTCGAGCCGTACCGCCGGTCAGGACGCCTCCCGGGCGCGGAGCGTGTCCGGTCCCGGACGCGCTCCACCCGGCTCGCCGGCCGGGGAGGCCACCGGTGAGGGCGGCCGCCGCCCGGGGTGCTCGGGTGGTGGCCGACGTACGGGCGCGCGCCCTGCCGGTCGGAGTGGGTCTGGGGCCGCTCGGAGCGTGTCCGTGGTCCGGGTGCCGCGGTCCGCGCCGGCCAGGGGCTGTGTCGCCCAGGCGTTGACCGGTGTCCGCGGTCCGCGCCGGCCAGGGGCTGTGTCGCCCAGGCGTTGACCGGTGTCCGCGGTACTGACCTCCCGCGGTACTGACCCGCCACCGGTCAGGGACCCTCCCGTCGCCGGAACGCGTCCGCGTCCCACGAGCCCCGCAGACAGGGCGCCAGCCAGTGCGGGGCCGCCGACCGGAAGGCGGCCGGCGGCAGGGAGCCCGCTCCGGCGGGCACGGCGCCGAGCAGGGGGGCTCCGGCCACCTCCGGCAGATCCGCGAGGTTGCAGCGCGACGCGAGGTCCGGGGACCCCGGCCAGCTGCCGATCACCACACCCGTCAGCTCCAGCCCGCGCGAGAGCAGTTCACGTGCCGTCAGCTCCGTCGTGTTCAGCGTGCCCAGCCCGGCCGACGCCACCAGCAGCACCGGCGCTCCCAGCAGTCCGGCGACGTCCGCCAGCGTCCCGCCGGCCGCGTCGAAGCGTACGAGGAGCCCGCCCGCGCCCTCGACCAGCACGAGGTCGTGCTCGGTGGCCAGCTTGCCCGCGGCCTCCGCCACCTCCTCGGGGCGCACCGGAGCCCGCCCGGCCCGCCGCGCGGCCGTCCCCGGCGCCAACGGCTCCGGGTAGCGGGCGACTTCGGCCGCCGTCACGGGACCCGCGAGGCGCGCCACCTCCTGGGCGTCCCCGGACTCGTCCGGCCGTACGCCCGTCTGCGCGGCCTTCAGCACGGCCACCGACCGGCCGCCCGCCAGCGCGGTCGCGGCGACGGCGGCGGTCACGACGGTCTTGCCGACCTCCGTGCCGGTGCCCGTGATCACCAGTACCGGCATGTCATCCCTCCCCTGCCGCCGCGCACACCGCGCGGGCGATCCGTGCCACGTCCGCGTCGTCCGTGACGTACGGCGGCATGGTGTAGACCAGGTCGCGGAACGGCCGCAGCCACACGCCCTCGCGCACGGCCGCCGCCGTCGCCGCCCGCATGTCGACGGCGTGGTCGAGCTGCACCACGCCGATCGCGCCGAGTACCCGTACGTCCCGCACGCCCGGCGTTCCGGCGGCGGGCGCGAGGCCCTCCCGCAGGCCCGCCTCGATCCGTTTGACCTCCGCGAGCCAGTCCTGGCCGAGCAGCAGCCCGATCGACGCGCACGCCACGGCAGCCGCCAGTGGATTGCCCATGAACGTCGGCCCGTGGGCCAGCACCGGCACCTCGCCCCGCGCGATGCCGTCGGCCACCTCCGACGTGCACAGTGTGGCCGCCATGGTCAGATAGCCGCCGGTCAGCGCCTTGCCCACGCACATCACGTCCGGCGTCACCGCCGCGTGCTCCGCCGCGAACAACGCGCCCGTACGCCCGAACCCGGTCGCGATCTCGTCGAACACCAGCAGCACGCCGTGCGCGTCGCACGCCTGGCGCAGCACCCGCAGATACGCGGGGGAGTGGAACCGCATCCCCCCGGCGCCCTGCACCACCGGCTCGACGACCACCGCGGCCAGTTCGTCGGCGTGCCGTTCGATCAGGGCGCGCAGGTGATCGGCGTACGACTCCTCGTACTCCGCCGGCGGCGCGTCCGCGAAGACCTGGCGCGGCAGGAGGCCCGTCCACAGCTCGTGCATCCCGCCCTCGGGGTCGCACACCGACATGGGCTGCCACGTGTCGCCGTGGTAGCCGCCGCGCCAGGTCAGCAGACGCCGCTTGGCCGGGCGGCCCAGCGACCGCCAGTACTGCAGGCACATCTTGACCGCGACCTCGACCGACACCGACCCGGAGTCGGCGAGGAAGACGTGCTCCAGGCCATCGGGTGACATGTCGACAAGGAGCTTCGCCAGTCGTACGGCGGGCTCGTGGGTGAGACCGCCGAACATCACGTGGCTCATCCGGTCCAGCTGGTCGCGCGCGGCCTCGTTCAGCACCGGGTGGTTGTAGCCGTGGATCGCCGACCACCAGGAGGACATCCCGTCGACGAGCTCGGCGGAGCCGTCGGCCGGCCGCAGCCGCACCCCGCTCGCCGACTCCACGACGAGCGGGTCCTGCCGGCCGGGCATGGGGCCGTACGGATGCCAGACGTGCCGCCGGTCGAGCGCCAGCAACTCGTCCACGGTCAGCGCGGGCTCAGGCATTGGGCGCGAGGTCCGTTCCGGCACCACGGCGGCGTACGGCGACCAGGTCCGTACGGGCTTCGCCGGCCACCACCGGTTCGGCGGTCGCGGCGGATCCGCGGCCTCCCGCGGCCGGGGCGGAGCCACAGCCTCCCTCCGCCGGGGCGGAGCCACAGCCTTCCTCCGCCGGGGCGGAACCGCAGGCCCCGCCACCCTCGTGCGACCCGCAGCCGCCCCGGCCCGCCGCCCGGTGCTCCGGCAGGGTCTCCCGGCCGACGCCCTCCACCTCGAAACCGGCGTCCGCGATCATCTCCAGATCCGCGTGGCCGGCCTGGCCCTCGCTGGTGAGGTAGTCGCCGAGGAAGATGGAGTTCGCCAGGTGCAGCGCGAGCGGCTGCATCGTGCGCAGGTGGACCTCGCGCCCGCCCGCGATGCGCACCTCGGCGTCCGGGCAGACGAACCGCGTCATCGCCAGGATGCGCAGGCAGCGCTGCGGGGTGAGGTGCCACTCCGTGGCCAGCGGCGTGCCCTCCATCGGGATCAGGAAGTTCACCGGCACCGAGTCGGGGTCCAGCTCGCGCAGCGAGAAGACCACGTCGACCAGGTCCTCGTCGCTCTCGCCCATGCCCGCGATCAGTCCCGAGCAGGCGGACAGCCCGGCCGCGTGCGCCTTGCGCACCGTGTCCACCCGGTCGGCGTACGTGTGCGTGGTCGTGATGTCCCCGTACGTCGCCTCGGACGTGTTGAGGTTGTGGTTGTAGGCGTCGGCGCCCGCCTCGCGCAGCCGTTCCGCCTGGCCGTCGGAGAGCAGGCCCAGGCAGGCGCACACCTCGACCGCCTCGTTCTGCTCCTTGATGGCCTTGATGGTGTCCGAGACCCGGTCCACGTCCCGGTCGGTCGGACCGCGTCCGCTGGCCACCAGGCACACCCGCTTGGCGCCCCCGGCCACCCCCGCGGCGGCGGCCTGCGAGGCCTGGTCGGGCTTCAGCCAGGTGTACTTGAGGATCTCGGCCTTGGAGCCGAGCCGCTGCGAGCAGTAGGAGCAGTCCTCGGGACACAGGCCCGACTTCAGGTTGACGAGATAGTTGAGTTTCACCCGTCGGCCGAACCAGTGACGGCGCACCTTGCCGGCCGCGGCCACCACATCGAGCAGGTCGTCGTCGGAAGTGGCGAGGACGGCGAGCGCCTCCTCGCGGGTCGGCGACACGCGCCGAAACCCCTTGTCCACCAGCGTGTTCAGCAGGTCCATGAGAGCCGATCCTGTCCTAAGGGGCCACCCGGGGCCAAGGAGACTTCGCACAACAGTGACAGATCGCCGTGTGGGTATCGCCACACCTCGCGGGGGCGGCCGTACCGCTAATGTCTGTCCACTGCCTACAAAACACCGGAGGACCGACCCATGGCGTTCGGCTGGATCGACGAGCAGGCCGAGGCGCGCCGCCGGGCCGGACTCGTACGGATTCTGCGCCCCCGTCCGTCCGGCTCGCCGCTGCTGGACCTGGCGAGCAACGACTACCTCGGACTGGCCCGGCACCCGGAGGTCACCGAGGGCGCGGCGCGGGCCGCGCGGACGTGGGGGGCCGGCTCGACCGGGTCCCGGCTGGTGACCGGCACCACCGAACTGCACGCCGAACTCGAACGCGAACTGGCCGCCTTCTGCGGTTTCGAGGCCGCGCTCGTCTTCTCCTCCGGCTACGCGGCCAACCTCGCCGCGGTCACCGCGCTGGCGCCGCACGGCTCCCTCGTCGTCTCCGACGCGGGCAACCACGCCTCGCTCATCGACGGCTGCCGGCTGGCCCGCGGCACGACCCAGGTGGTGGCGCACGCCGACCCGGACGCCGTACGCAAGGCGCTGGCGGCGCACGGCGGCCCCTCCGTCGCCGTCTCCGACACGGTCTTCTCCGTCGACGGCGACGCCGCGCCGCTCGCCGCGCTCGCCGGGGCGTGCCGTGAGCACGGCGCCGGGCTGGTCGTCGACGACGCCCACGGCCTCGGCGTCCTCGGCGAGGGCGGCCGGGGCGCCCCGCACGCGGCGGGACTCGCGGGCGCCGACGACGTCGTCGTGACGGTGACACTGTCCAAGTCGCTCGGCAGCCAGGGCGGGGCCGTGCTCGGTCCCGCCCGGGTGATCGAGCACCTGGTCAACGCGGCCCGGACGTTCATCTTCGACACCGGCCTCGCACCCGCGGCGGCGGGCGCGGCGCTGGCGGCGCTCACCCTGCTGCGCCGCGAGCCCGAACGGGCGGCGCGGGCACGCGCGGTGGCGGCCGGACTGCACGCCCGTCTGACGGCCCTGGGGCTGTCTGCGGTACGCCCCGACGCCGCGGTCGTCTCGGTGCGCGCCCCCTCCCCGGAGGGGGCCGTACGGTGGGCGGCCGAGTGTCGTACGGCCGGCCTGTCCGTGGGCTGCTTCCGCCCTCCTTCCGTGCCCGACGGCATCTCACGGCTCAGGCTGACCGCTCGTGCGGACCTCTCCGGGGAACAGATCGAACGCGCTGTGCGGGTGATCGGCGAGACGCGGCCATGAGTCGGCGTGACACGGCCGTGCGTCGTCCGATGCCCGGCCGGAGTCAGCGGCGGTGGATCCCGGCCGTGAACGACGCCCAGCTCCCGGGGGAGAAGAGCAGCGCGGGCCCGGCCGGGTCCTTGGAGTCGCGCACGGCGAGCAGTCCGGCCCAGGGGCCGGACGACGGCCGTGCCGTTTCGACGCAGTTGTTCGCCCCGGTGCTGTAGCTGCTGCGCAGCCACCGCATGCCGGGCAGATCGGTACTGGACGGGATGTTCCGGGGGAGTTCGGACACGGAGTCTGTCATGGTGCCTCCTTACGCGCCTGCCGCTGTCGCGGCGATGAAGTCCAACGAGTCCTCGGGCGAAAGGGCATGGATCAGAAGGGTGTTGAAGGCCTCGGTGTAGGCCTCTAGGTCTTCTTTCCGTTCGAGGTGCAGGCTACTCGTCAAGTGGTCGAGAACAACCACGTCCAGATCAGAAGTGCTCGAAAAGGAGAAGATTACGAAAGGCCCGGTGACACCGATGTGCGCCCCGGCGGCGAAGGGCAGGACCTGGAGCCGGACATGGGGAAGGCGCGCGGCATCGACCAGCCGCGCCAGCTGACGGGACATCACTCCGGGCCCGCCCACCTCCCGGCGCAGCACCGACTCGTCCAGGACCGCGCTCAGCTCCAGTGGCGGCTGCGCCCGCAGGACGTCCTGCCGGGCCAGTCGCACCTCCACCAGGGTGTCCAGCCGCTCCTCCGGGAGCCCGTCCACCGCGGCACGCGTCACCGCGCGGGCGTACTCCGGCGTCTGCAGCAGACCGGGGACCACGGTGGTCTCCAGTGTGCGCATCGCGCTCGCCTGGGACTCCAGGCTGATGAAGTCACGGTAGGTCGGCGGCAGCACCCCTCGGTAGGCGTGCCACCAGTGGTTCCGGCCGCCCGCGTCGTCGGAGCCCGCCAGCATCACCAGCAGCTCCCGCAGCTGCTCGTCGTCCACGCCGTAGGCGTCCAGCAGTAACCGCACGTCGGCCGGTTTCGCCCCGCTCGTCCCGGTCTCGATCCGGCTGACCTTCGACTGGTGCCAGCCCACCAGCCGGGCCGCCTCGCCGCTGGTGATACCCGCCGACGTGCGCTGGGCGCGCAGTTCCGCGCCCAGCTTCCGGCGGCGCACCACGGGGCCGTGCTGCATGGGCCACTCCTCTACTCCTTATGAGCCGCCCAAATACGCTCTGCCGTCGCAGAGTTCACCGCATCGAGCGACAGATATATGCAGATCTTGGTGGATCGCCGCCCTTACCGGGCCTGGTGGTGGCAGTCTGACGGCAAAGCACCAGTCCGGGACCGTACTCGAACCATCCGCTCCGTGTCCGGCTGCGGTCCCGTGGGAAAGGGACGACGTCGCCATGGCAGACCATCTGGAAGCATCCGTCACTCTGCCGAGCGATCCCGCCTCGGTGGCCGCCGCGCGTACCTATGTGGTCGGCACGCTGGTGGAGTGGGGCCTGCCGGCGGACACCGAGGTGTCCGAAACCGTCCGGCTCATCGTCTCCGAGCTGACCACCAACGCGGTCCAGCACACGCTCGGACAGTCACCCACCTTCACGGTGGACCTCGTGCTCGACCGCGACGAGCGACTGCGCATCGGCGTCACCGACAGCCATCCGGGGTTTCCCAAGCGTCTGCCCGCCGCCGTCCAGCAGGACAACGGCCGCGGCATGGTGATCATCCGCTGGCTGACGGCGGAGTGCGGCGGCAAGCTGAGGGTGCGGCGCACGCGCGAGGGCGGCAAGACCGTCTTCATCGAACTGCCCTGGACGCCGCCGAGCAGTCCGGTGCCGCCCGAGCCGGCCACGGCCGTGGGGCGGGTCGCGGGACGGCAGGAGCCCGAACGGTGAGGCGCCGGCGGCACTCGCCGCGAGTCTGTTCCGTGTGAGCGTCGAGGGCAGTACCGAACCGCCGCACGTGCGCGTGTGGGAGCGCGGGGCGTGCGGGGCGCGGGGCCGTCCCCGACCGGCACATCGACGGGGCGGCCGACGTCGCCAGGGCCGCCGGACCGGCGGCCTCGGCGCGTCGGGTGGGGGCAGGGCCGGTACGGGTACCGGCACAGCGCGTCGAAGCGGGGACCCGCCGAGGCCGTGGGCGGGCCGTGCCAGGAGACCCCGCCCTTCCGGGCGAGGATCGGACGTCAATTGACCCGGCCGTACCAGACGCTGCCGGTCCAGATCTTCTGCAGACGGACCACGTCCCCGGTCTTCGGGGCGTGCCAGATCCTGCCCTTCCCGGCGTAGATGCCGACGTGGTAGACGCTGCTGCCCGAGTGGAAGAAGACGAGGTCGCCGACCTTGCGGTTCTTGGCGGAAATATGACGGGTCTTGTTGTACTGCTGAGCCGCGGTGCGCGGCAGCTTCTTACCGGCCTTCTTGAACGAATACAGGGTCAGCCCGGAGCAGTCGAACCTGCGTGGTCCGACGGCGCCCCACTTGTACGGTGAACCCTTCTTGGAGGCCGCGATCTTGAGGGCCTTCGCCGCATAGGTCGCCGCGGCCGCCTCGGAGGCGGCACCGGGGACCACGACGGATCCGCCGATCGCGGCGAGGGTGAGGGCCGAGGCCGTACCGGCACGGGCCATCAGCGACGGGACACGATTGAGCGCAGACATGCGCAACCCTTCGTCAGCCGCCTGTGAAGGATGACCTGTCGGATTCGGGCTGGCGAAGTTGCCCGGCCGCACGAGTGCGGCTTCACCCCAAGGGCTGCTCGGCCCGGTTTCTCTCTCGGAGACGACCGTTCCGGCGACCCGTCGTGCTCGGGTCCTCCACTCCTGCCGATCCACTCCTGTCGACCGGTCGTCCGGGCGGCGGCAGGACTCGGCGTCCGCCCGGACCGCCCCGCCGCTGCGGCGAGGGCTTGTCGTCAGTCACGGATCTTGTCTCGCCCAGTGGGAGAATCCCAACGGAACGTGCCCTTTGTGTTGTTACACGCCACTCGCCCGTTCGGGTGGACACCTCCGCGTTCGAGTCACCGCCGGGGGTGGTGACGAGCCCGGGACCAGCGGCGGAGCGGCTCGTTCCGCCGCGTGAGCAGCAGCGGTCGCGCAACTTCGGCCGGTCGGAAATCGAGGGTGTTCCTACGCCGAAAGGGGGTACGCCGTTTGGTCCGTTTCGGCCGCCGGCGCGTCAACTGCCGGAACACGGCGGAAGGCTGACGCGCGCCGCCCGCCGTTCACCGTCCCGCACGCGCGGCGCCCGGGCCAGGGTGCCGGCGTGCACTCCGGCCCTGACGCACCGGTGCGCACGGCGGCCGGGCCGGGGCCCCGTACCGTGGCGGGGTCCGCGGCCCGGTCGTGCACGGCCGGGGATCAGGCGGCCGGGGCCGGGGCCCGGTCGGGCGCCGGTGAGGCGCCGGGTGCGCGCTGTCGCAGTGCGCCGCCGAGCAGGACCGCGCCCAGGCCCAGCAGGGACCACCACGTGAGCGTGAGCGCGGGGCCGGTGGCCGCGGCGCCCTCGAAGAAGGACACCGAGCGCAGGAGCGAGCCGCCCGCGCCCGGCGGCAGCCACTGGCCGATCGCGCCGGCCGGCCGGGGCAGCATCTCCGGCGCCGAGGACGCGCCGGAGAAGGGGTTGCCCAGCAGCATGATCACGGCCGCGCCCAGCCCGACACCCGCGCGCCCGAGCAGCGCCCCGAGCCCGGCGACGCCCGCGCCCGCGGCCAGGGCCGACAGCCCGAACACGCCGGCCACGGCCCACCAGTCACCGGTGACCACCCCGAGCCAGCTGTGCGCGACCACCGCCGCGACCGCGCCTGTCGACGCGGCGGCGCCGGTCACCGCGACGGCCGCTCGCACGCCGCGCAACCCCAGCAGGGTCACCACGGCGCCGGTCGCGATCCCGGCCAGTGCGAGCGGCAGCACGCTCGCGCCCAGGGCCGCGCCGCGCGGATCCGCCTCGGGGGCGGGCACCACATCGACCACCTGGACCGGCGTCCCCGTGGCGGAGGCCTGCCCGGTCACCGCCTGCTGCAGCAGCTGGGCCACGGAGGGGCTCGCCGCGGACGCCGTGAGCAGCTTCGTGCCCCGGTCGCCGGCGACCACCGCGCCGTACACGGTCCGGTCCTCGACGGCGTCGCGGGCCGCGGCCCCGTCGGCGTAGCGGTGGATCTCGAAGGCGTCCTCGCGCTGGGTGAGCCGCTGCTCCACCTGCGTGATCGCGGCGGGCGGTCCCGCCACGCCGAGCGGCAGATCGCGGGCGGACGTACGGGCGGCCGGCCAGGCGAAGGCGCACAGTGCCAGTGCCGCCAGTACGGGAAGCAGGACGACGACGGCGGCCACACGGCGGCCGTGAGGAGCGGAGGGGCCGGACATGGGTGACTCCTCTGAAAGAAGGATCGTTCGTTTTAGTCCCGCCTCCACGGTGCGGCGGTCTCGGGCGCCTTGTCAAGAAGGAATGTTCGTTTTAGATTGGCGTCATGGCCCGCGTATCCCAGGAACACCTCGACGCCCGCCGCCGGCAGATCCTCGACGGCGCCGCGCTGTGCTTCGCCCGCAACGGCTTCCACGCCACGTCGATGCAGGACGTGCTGAAAGAGGTCGACCTCTCCGCGGGGGCCGTCTACCGCTACTTCAGCGGCAAGGAGGAGCTGATCGAGGCCATCGTCACCGAGGTGCTGGACGCCATCCGCGACGTGTACGAACGTGCCGCGCAGGAGAGCCCGCCGCCCATGCCCGACGAACTCATCGCCCGCACCCTGGCGCACATGGCGCGGGAGCGGCCGGCGGTGACGGACAGCGGCGAGTGGCTGTTCCCGCGGCTGATGATCCAGGCCTGGTCCGAGACGCTGCGCAACGACGCGCTGTCCGCCCTCCTGGGTGAGGGGTTCGCCAAGGCGACGGCCGCCTGGGCGAAGGTCGTGATCCGCTACCAGGAAACCGGCATGATGCGCGACGACGTCGACCCGGACGCCGTGGCCCGGACACTGATGGCCACGGTGCAGGGCTTCGGGGCCCAGTACGCGCTGTTCGGCAGCTTCTCGCCGGAGGCTCTCCAGGCGGGCGTGCGGGGACTGCTGAGCATGCGTCAGGTCACCGACGGCCCCGGTGATCAGTCGGACGAATCCGGCTGACGTGACCGGCCGTGACGCCGCTCGCCGGGCCCGCCGCGCCGGTGACGGCCGTGGCGCGCGACGCGTCGCGGCTGCGGAGGCTGCTGGACGAGGCATCGGCCTCGCGGGGCTGAGGAGCCGTCGGCCGAACGCGTTCCTCCACTCGTCGGACCGGCGAGGAAGCGCCGTGACGACAGCGGGCACGAGGAGGGGCGGCCCACCCCGGCCGCCCCTGTATCGTGCCCTGCCCTGCCCTGCCCTGCCCTGCCCTGCTCAGCCCTGCCGCGCCGCCGGCCAGGCGTCCTCCGCCGCGTAGTCGAAGAGGTCGCCGTACGCCCGGAACATCTTCGG
The DNA here is from genome assembly GCF_055603605.1 of Streptomyces sp. NPDC037271. Taxonomy (NCBI): domain Bacteria; kingdom Bacillati; phylum Actinomycetota; class Actinomycetes; order Kitasatosporales; family Streptomycetaceae; genus Streptomyces; species Streptomyces sp. NPDC037271. The sequence continues at coordinate 290,016 of NZ_JBVJVN010000003.1, read as the reverse complement.
GTACGCCTCCCGCCAGTCCCGTCCGGCCAGCCGCTCCTCGATGAAGGCGACCGTGTCCGGCAGGGTCTCGGCGTACCGGACCACCGGCCGGTAGCCCAACTCCCGCTCGGCCGCGGACATGTCGCACACGACCGGCGAGGGAACGGACCACGGCGTGTCTCCCACACCGTCCGCGGGCGGCGGCCCGTCCACCAGTACGTCCTCCGTCTCTACGCCCATCACCGAGTCGATCGCCGCCGCGATCTCCGCCACCGTCGGCGCATCCGGGTCGACGGCGTTCAGGACGCGCGTACCCGGCCGCGGGGCGGCCAGCCGGACCAGCTCCGCGATGGTGTGCACGCTCGCCGGGTGGAAGCGGCTCGCACCGCCGTAGGCGAGGACGCGCCGGCGCCTGCCGTCGAGGTTGCGCTTGACGAAGTACAGCTCGCGCGGCGTCCTGCAGTACGGCCCGTGGACCGCGCCCGCGCGCAGCAGAGTGACGGGCAACCGGTCGCCGGCCGCGAGGAGCTCCCGCTCCAGCGCCACCTTGCGGGTGGGGTACGAGGTGTCGCCCGGCCGGACGGTGCGCTGCTCCTCGGTGAGCGGCACCGGGTACTCGGGGAAGCCGCCGGGTTCGGCCTGGGTGTCGAAGTTGCGGCCCTTGTCGTCCTCGTAGACCGACACACTGGAGATCACCACGGCCGAGCCGACCCGCCCGGCGAGCGAGACCAGTTGCCGCGCGTGCCCGACTCCAAAGGCCACCATGTCCACCAGGACGTCACAGCCGTCACCGACCGCCGCCGACAGGGCGGCGTCGTCCTCCCGGTCGGCCCGGACCACCCGCACGTCCCCGGGCCAGTCCCCGTCCCGCTCGCCGCCGCGCGAGACGGCCGTCACCTCCCAGCCGTCCCGGGCCAGTGCCCCCACGGCCACTCGTCCGATCTGCCCCGACGCTCCGACCACCACAGCACGTGTCATGAGGCGACCGTAGGGGCGGGCCGGCCGCCCGGCCACGTTGTTCTGCCGACGGCAGACGACGTGCTGCCGACGGTGGACGACGTGCTGCCGACGGCGGCCACGTGCTGCCGACGGTGGACGACGTGCTGCCGACGGTGGACGACGTGCTGCCGACGGCGGCCACGCGCTGCCGATGGCAGACGACGTGCTGCCGACGGCGGACGACGGTTTCAACCGGGGGCGACGGTGCACGACCGCCGCCGGACGGCGGGCAACGGGTTCCTAGCGGGGCGGCAGCCGGGGGAACCTCGGCCGCTTCGCCGCCTTCGCGGCCTCCTCGGCCTTCACCTCGGCCGCGTACCGGTCGACGTACTCCTGTCCGGACAGGGTCAGGACGGCGTACATGATCTCGTCGGTGACGGCGCGGAGCACGGCCTTCTCCCTCTCCAGGCCGGCGTAGCGGGAGAAGTCCAGGGGCTCGCCGAAGCGGATCACCACGGGGTGCAGCTTCGGGATCTTCCGCCCCGGCGGCTGCGCCTCGAAGGTGCCGATCATCGCGCAGGGCACGACCGGCACCCCGGCCCTGAGCGCCATCACCGCGACGCCGACCTTGCCCTTGTACAGCCGGCCGTCGTGCGAGCGCGTCCCCTCCGGGTAGATGCCGAGCAGCTCGTCCTTGCCCAGGACGCCGAGCCCCTCGCGGATCGCGGCCTGCCCCGCCTCCTTGCCCGAGCGGTCGACGGGGATCTGCCCGGCGCTGCGGAAGAAGAACGCGGTCAGCCGGCCCTTGAGGCCGGGGCCGGTGAAGTACTCGGCCTTGGCGAGGAAGGTGATGCGGCGCCTGAGCACCGCGGGCATCAGGAAGTGGTCCGCGAACGAGAGGTGGTTGCCCGCGACGATGGCCGCCCCCGACGCCGGTACATGGTCCAGCCCCTCGATCCGGGGGCGGAAGAGGACGCGCAACAGCGGGCCCAGCAGTACGTACTTGAGGACGTAGTAGAACACGGCGTCGCTCCTCACCCCGGCGGGACGGCTCGTTCGCCGTTGTTCTCACTGGTCAACCGGCGTCCGCCGGGGTGCCAGTGTAGGTGCGGGACGGGCCCGCCCGGAACCGGACGTACCCGGCCCGCCGGCCGTGCCGCCGCTCAGAACCTCGGCGTCGGGGCCTGCGCCTCCACCATCTCCGCCGCCTCCTCGTCGGTCTGCACCGAGGGCGGGGAGCCCTCGAGGGGCTGCTGGGCCGTCTCCTTCATACAGGCCACCGCCACGACACCGATCAGCGCCGCGGCCATCGCGTAGTAGGCCGGCATCATGTCGGAGCCGGTCACGCTGATCAGGGCGGTGATGACCAGCGGCGTGGTACCGCCGAACAGGGACGCCGACAGGTTGTAGCCGACCGACAGGGACCCGTACCGGACGTTGGTCGGGAACATCGCCGGGAGCGCCGCCGACATCGTGCCGAGCAGACAGACCAGGGAGAGACCGAGCATCAGCATGCCGGCCGAGACGGCGAGCAGGCTGCCCTCCTGCACCAGCACGAAGGCCGGGGCGGACAGCACGAAGAAGCTGACCATGCCGGTCATGAGCAGGGGCTTGCGGCCGAAGCGGTCGGACAGGCGGCCGACCTGGTTGATGATCAGCATCAGCACCACCATGGTGGCCACCAGGATCATCAGACCGTGGCTCTCGCTGTAGTGCATCTCGTCCGACAGGTACGTCGGCATGTACGAGAGCAGCATGTAGTCGGTGATGTTGTACGCGCCGACGAGCGCGATGCACAGCACCAGCGAGCGCCAGTGCGTACGGAAGATCTTGGCGAGGTCGCCCCGGGCGGTGGTCTCCACCGCGGTCGCCGCCTCCGCGATGTGGACGTTGGCGTCCTCCAGTTTCAGGAACGCGGGCGTGTCGTCCAGCTTCAGCCGCAGATAGATACCGACGATGCCGAGCGGCGCCGCGATCAGGAAGGGGATGCGCCAGCCCCAGGCGTCCATGGTGTCGCTGCCGAGCCAGGCCGTGAGCGCGGTGACCAGACTCGCGGCGCCGGTGTACCCGGCCAGCGTTCCCAGCTCCAGGAAGCTGCCGAAGAAACCGCGCCGCTTGTCGGGCGCGTACTCGGCGATGAACGTGGAGGCACCGCCGTACTCGCCGCCGGTCGAGAAGCCCTGGAGCAGGCGGAACACGATCAGCAGGACGGGGGCCCAGAAGCCGATGGAAGCGTAGCTGGGGATGAGCCCGATGGCGGCGGTGCCGATCGCCATGAGGATCATCGTCAGCGCCAGCACCTTCTTGCGGCCGACCTTGTCACCCATCGGGCCGAAGACCATGCCGCCGAGCGGGCGCACCAGGAACGCCACGGCGAACGTGGCGAACGAGGACAGCAGTTGCACGGTGTCGCTCCCGGACGGGAAGAACACGCGGCCGATGGTGCCCGCCAGATAGGCGTAGATGCCGAAGTCGAACCACTCCATGGCATTGCCGAGAGAGGCCGCCTTCACGGCCCGCTTGACCGCGGCCTCGTCCGTGACAGTGATGTCCGACCGGCGGAGCCGCGGGTTCTGCCGGCGTCTGACGGCCCGGAAGAGGGCCGGGTGGCGGCGGACCGCGGCGGTGTCGGATTCCTGGCCGTTCTCGGTGGGGGACGTGGCGGCCTCCCTTTCCACGCGCAGACGCCCCTGGCGGAGCGCTGCTCGGTCGTACGGTTTCCAGGTCGTACCGTTCCCCCGATCATCGTGGGTATGGTCGTGACTTCGGTCATGCGGTTGAGCCGATGAGGTGAGTACCCTTCCCCCATGCGGATCTCCGTCTCCTCCGACATGGACGAACCCGTGGCCCGCCTCCTCGTCGAGGAGCTGCGCGGGCGTGGCCACGAGGTGGTGACGCACGGCGCGCTGCGCCCCGGGGCGGACCCGCGGTGGGCGGTGTGCTCGGAGCGCGCGGCGCGCGAGGTCGCCGACGGCACGGCCGACCAGGCGGTGGTCTGCTGCTGGACCGGTACGGGAGCGTCGATCGCCGCGAACAAGGTGCCGGGCGTGCGGGCGGCCCTGTGCACCGACGCGTACACGGCGGACGGGGCCCGCCGCTGGAACGACGCCAACGTGCTCGCACTCGGCCTGCGGCTGACCTCGGCGCCGCTGCTGCGGGAGATCCTCGACGCCTGGTTCGCGGGCGGGCCCGGCGCGGACGCCGAGGACCGGGACAACATGGCGCACGTGGAGCGGCTCGACCGGGGCCGAGCCGCTCCGTGACAGCACCTCGAGCCGAGGTCAGGACGTCAGGACCTTCTCCAGCGTCCCGAGCGCCCCTTCCAGCTCCTCCCCGGTGACGGTCAGCGGCGGCGCCAGGCGGATCGTCGAGCCGTGCGTGTCCTTGACGAGGACGCCCTCGCGCATCAGGCGTTCGCTGACCTCGCGGCCGGTGCCGAGCGCCGGGTCGACGTCGACGCCCGCCCACAGCCCGCGCGCACGGAAACCGACGACACCCCTGCCGACCAGGGCGGTCAGGCCCTCGCGCAGCACCACGCCCAGCTCGGCCGCCCGGCGCTGGAAGTCGCCCGTCTCCAGCAGCTCCACCACCGCCGTGCCGACCGCCGCCGCCAGCGGATTGCCGCCGAACGTCGAACCGTGCTCGCCGGGGCGCAGCACACCGAGCACCTCCCGGCTGCCGACCACCGCCGAGACCGGGACGATGCCGCCGCCCAGCGCCTTGCCGAGCAGCACCACGTCCGGCACGACCGACTCGTGCTCGACGGCCAGGGTGCGCCCCGTGCGCCCGAGACCCGACTGGATCTCGTCCGCGATGAACAGGCACCCGGCCCGGCGGGTCAGCTCCCGTACGCCCGCCAGATAGCCGTCGTCCGGGATGTTGACCCCCGCCTCGCCCTGGATCGGCTCGATCAGCACGGCCGCCGTCGTCTCGTCGACCGCCGCCTCCATGGCCGCCAGGTCGTTGTAGGGGACGACCCGGAAGCCGGGGGTGAAGGGACCGAAGCCCGAGCGGGCCGTCTCGTCCGTGGAGAAGCTCACGATCGTCGTCGTACGGCCGTGGAAGTTGTCCGCCGCGACCACGATCGTCGCCCGGTCGGCCGGGACGCCCTTCACCTCGTAGGCCCACTTGCGGGCCACCTTGACGCCGCTCTCCACCGCCTCGGCGCCGGTGTTCATCGGCAGCACCATGTCCGTGCCGGTCAGCGCGGCCAGCCGCTCGGCGAAGTCCGCGAGCCGGTCGTTGTGGAAGGCGCGGGAGGTGAGCGTGAGCCGGTCCAGCTGGCGGTGGGCGGCCTCGGTCAGCGCCGGGTGGCGGTGGCCGAAGTTGAGCGCCGAGTACCCGGCCAGCATGTCCAGGTAGCGGCGGCCCTCCACGTCCTCGACCCAGGCGCCCTCGGCGCGGGCCACGACGACGGGCAGCGGGTGGTAGTTGTGCGCGAGGACGGGCTCCTCCGCGCGGATGAGCTCCTCGGACCCTCGGGTGCGGGCGGGTGCGGTCATGAGCGGATCTCCCGGATCTCCTGGGTGCAGCACTTGATGCCGCCACCGGCCTTGTGGAACTCGGACAGGTCGACGGGGACGGGGACGTAACCGAGGCCGGCGAGCTGACCGGCGAGTCCCCTGGCCCCGGGCGAGAGGAACACGTGCCGTCCGTCGGAGACGGAGTTCAGCCCGAACGCCATGGCGTCCTCGCGGGTGGCGATCACCGCGTCCGGGTAGAGCCGTTCGAGCACTTCGCGGCTGCCGGGCGAGAAGGCCCCGGGGTAGTAGGCGATGTTCCCGCCGGTTCCGCCGGTTCCGCCGGTTCCGCCGGTTCCGCCGGTTCCGCCGGTTCCGCCGGTCCCGTCGTCGAGCACGAACAGCGCCGTGTCCAGATGGTAGAAGTACGGGTCCACGAGCGTCAGCGAGATCACCGGCACGCCGAAGAACTCCTGCGCCTCGCGGTGCGCCTCGCGGGAGGTACGGAATCCCGTGCCGGCCAGGATCCAGCGGCCGGCCGGGACCAGGTCGCCCTCGCCCTCGCAGACCGCCTCGGGGTGGTGGACCTCGAAGCCCTCCGTCTTGAACCACGCCTCGTAGGGCACGGACTCGGGACGTCGCTCGGGTGCGTGGAAGCGGGAGCCGAGGACGCGGCCCTCGACGACGACCGCGCAGTTCGCCGCGAAGACCATGTCGGGCAGGCCCGGGACCGGCCCGACGGTGTCGACGGTGTGGCCGTGGGCCCGGTAGGCGTCGACCAGCGCCTGCCACTGGTCCAGGGCGCGGAGGACATCGACGGGCCGGCCGGTGCTCATCCACGGGTTGATCGCGTACTGCACGGCGAAGTGTCTGGGTTCGCAGACCAGGAAGCGCCGCCGGCGCGGCACACGGGATTCGGGCACAGAGGGGTTCCTCCGCTTCCTGACGGGGTGTGACTGGGTGATGACACCACGGTAGGAAGGGGAGGAGACGGACGACAAGCGACAATGGCTGCGTGTTGGCGCAGGAACGCTGCGTCCTGCGCCAGGTCAGCGCACGTCTGCTGCGTCTCCGGTCGCTCCCCGGGGCGAGCCGTCGGGCGCCGGGTGGCTCGCGCCCGCCTCCGGACTGTCCGCGATCAGATGGGACAGCACCATCACGCTGATCGTCTTGCGGATGAAGGGCTCGGCGCGGATCCGTTCCAGCACCTCCTCGAAGTGCTCCACGTCCCGTGCCCGCACGTGCAGCAGCGCGTCCGCGCCACCGGTCACCGTCATCGCCGCCGTGATCTCCGGATAGCCCCGCGCGACCTCCGCCAGCCGTCTGGGCGGCGCCGCTCCCTCGCAGTAGACCTCCACGTACGCCTCGGTGCGCCAGCCCAGCGCGGAGGGCCGCACCGTCGCCGTGAACCCGGTGATCACGCCGGTCTCGCGCAGCCGGTCCACCCGGCGCTTGACCGCCGTCGAGGACAGCCCGACCTCCGCGCCGATCTCGGCGAAGGACGTCCTGGCGTTCGCCATCAGGGCGGTGACGATCTTCCGGTCCAGTTCGTCGAACGGTGTGGGCCTGCTGCTCATGAGGGCACTGTATCCAGCGGATACGTCCACCTCGGGGGCGTGTGCAGGCGTACGGATTGCTCCTACACTCCACCTTCATGCTGCGCGCCCTTGCTGTCGACGACGAACGCCCCACGCTCGAGGAACTCGTGTACCTGCTGAACGCCGATCCCCGCATCGGGACGGCGGAGGGGGCGGAGGGCGCGACCGAGGCGCTGCGCCGTATCAACCGCGCCCTGGAGTCGGGCCCCGACGGGCCGGACGCCATCGACGTCGTCTTCCTCGACATCCAGATGCCCGGCCTGGACGGACTCGACCTCGCCCGGCTGCTGAGCGGGTTCGCCCGGCCGCCGCTGGTCGTCTTCGTCACCGCGCACGAGGACTTCGCGGTGCAGGCCTTCGACCTCAAGGCCGTCGACTACGTCCTCAAACCCGTCCGCCGGGAGCGGCTCGCCGAGGCGGTCCGCCGCGCCGTCGAGCGGCGGGGCACCGCGGCCCCCGCCCCGCGCGTGCCCGTGCACGAACCCGACCCCGACCACATCGCCGTGGAACTCGGCGGCGTCACCCGCTTCGTTCCCGTCGACGACATCACCCACGTCGAGGCCCAGGGCGACTACGCCCGCCTGCACACCGACAAGGGCAGCCACCTCGTCCGCATCCCCCTGTCCACCCTGGAGGAGCGCTGGCGCGCCCGCGGCTTCGTCCGCATCCACCGCCGCCACCTCGTCGCCCTGCGCCACATCGGCGAGCTCCGCCTGGACACCGGCACCGTCAGCGTCCTGGTCGGTACCGAGGAGCTCCAGGTCAGCCGGCGCCACGCCCGCGAACTGCGGGACCTGCTCATGCGGAGGCCGTGACCATGCCCCAGGACCCCACCGAACGCCGCGTCACCGTCACCGGCCCGCCCAGGCGCACCCGACGGGCCTCCGGCTACTACCGCCCGCGCACCGAGATCGACGAGCAGACCACCCTCGGGCACACCTACGTCCGCTCCCTCATGCGCAGCCAGCTGCGCGCCGGCCTCGCCGCGTTCGCGGTCCTCGGGCTCCTCGTCGGACCGCTGCCGCTGCTGTTCGCGGCGATGCCCGACGCCCACCACCTGGAATGGACCCTCCTCGGCTTCGGCCTGTACGCCCCGTTCGTCCTCCTCGCCCGCTGGTACGTGCGTCGCGCCGAGCGCAACGAACGCGACTTCGTGCGCCTCGTCGAGGACCGGTGACCTTGCGGACGACCCTGTGTGACGAGGCACGATGAACTCCAGCTACGCCATACCCGCCGTCGCCCTGGTCGTCGTGGCCACCGTCCTCGTCGGCGCGTTCGGCCTGCGCATCTCCCGCACCACCTCCGACTTCTACGTCGCCTCCCGCACCGTCGGGCCCCGCCTCAACGCCGCCGCCATCAGCGGCGAGTACCTCTCCGCCGCGTCCTTCCTCGGCATCGCCGGCCTGGTCCTCGTCCAGGGCCCGGACATGCTCTGGTACCCGGTCGGCTACACCGCCGGCTACCTGGTCCTGCTCCTCTTCGTCGCCGCCCCGCTGCGGCGCTCCGGCGCGTACACGCTGCCCGACTTCGCCGAGGCCCGGCTCGCCTCCCAGGCCGTGCGGCGGCTCGCGGGGGCCTTCGTCGTCGGCGTCGGCTGGCTGTACCTGCTGCCCCAGCTCCAGGGCGCCGGACTGACCCTGGCCGTGCTGGGCGGGGCGCCCGACTGGCTCGGCGGAGTGATCGTCGCCGTCGTCGTCACCGCCATCGTCGCCGCCGGCGGCATGCGCAGCATCACCTTCGTCCAGGCCTTCCAGTACTGGCTGAAACTCACCGCGCTGCTCGTCCCCGCCCTCTTCCTGGTGCTGGCCTGGCAGGGCGACGGCGCCCCCGGCCGCCCCTTCGAGGAGCCGGCCACCTTCCGCGAGCAGCGCTCCGTCCGGGTCGACGACAGCCTCACCCTCAAGCTCGACCGCCCCCTGACGGTCACCGTCGACGGCACCGTGGACGGCCGCGCCCACGAAGACACCCGCCTCGGCCTGTCCACCGGCACCCACCGCATCGAGGCCGGCACCCGCCTCACCTTCGCCGAGGACACCCCCGTCCCGGCCGCCGGACGCGGCGCCGACGACGCCCTGTCGCCCTCCCGCGCCGAGAGCCGCACCGAACGCCCGCTGTACGCCACGTACGGCCTGATCCTCGCCACCTTCCTGGGCACCATGGGCCTGCCGCACGTCGTGGTCCGCTTCTACACCAGCCCGCACGGCGTCGCCGCCCGCCGCACCACCGTCGCCGTCCTCGGTCTCATCGGCGCCTTCTACCTGCTGCCGCCCGTCTACGGCGCCCTCGGCCGCATGTACGCCCCCGAGCTGACCCTCACCGGCGACGCGGACGCCGCCGTCCTGCTGCTGCCCGACCGGGTGATCGGGGGAGTGGGCGGCGACCTGCTCGGGGCACTGGTCGCGGGCGGTGCCTTCGCCGCGTTCCTGTCCACCGCGTCGGGGCTGACCATGGCCGTCGCGGGCGTTCTCACCCAGGACGTGCTGCCGTCCCGCGGCGTGCCGCACTTCCGGCTCGGCACCCTCCTCGCCATGGCCGTGCCGCTGGCGGCGAGCGCGCTGGTCGGCGGGCTGCCGGTCGCCGACGCCGTCGGTCTGGCCTTCGCCGTGTCCGCCTCCTCCTTCTGCCCCCTGCTCGTCCTCGGCATCTGGTGGCGGCGGCTGACCCCGCCCGGCGCGGCGGCCGGGATGCTGGTGGGCGGCGGCTCCGCCCTGCTCGCCGTCGCCGCGACCATGGCCGGCTTCCCGGGCGGCGGCGGTGCGCTGCACGCGCTGCTGGCCTGGCCGGCGCTCTGGTCGGTGCCGCTGGCCTTCCTCACCATGGTGCTGGTCTCCCTGGCCACACCGGGCCGCGTACCGGCCGGGACGGCGGCGATCCTGGCCCGCTTCCACCTGCCGGAAGAGCTGCGCACGGACGAACGGCGCTCGGACGAACGGCGCTCGGACGAACCGCACAAGGAGGTGACCCCGTGAGCGGCTCCGTGAGCGGTTTCCTGGCGGGCCTGGTCGTCGCCGTGCTCCCGCTGCTGGCCGCGGGCTTCTGGCTGGGGCGGCGGACGGCCCGCCCGCAGAACAACCTCGGCGGTCTGGGCACCCCGGTCGAGCACGCCACCTTCCAGACCCTGCACACCGCCTCCCTGGCCACGCCCCCGCTGCGGGCGGGACTGACCGAGGAGACCGCGGGCAAGTCGGCCCGCAAGCTGCGCTCGCTGCTGGGCACGGACGCGCTGTGCCTGACCGACCTGAAGGAGGTCCTGGTCTGGGACGGCGTGGGCGCCCACCACCGCACCGAGATCATGGAGCGTCTCGCGGGACCGCTGGAGACGGGCCGCGGCGAGGCCTTCCCGCTCAGCTGCGACACCCCCGACTGCGCGGTGCGCTGGGCGGTCGTCGCCCCGCTCACCGTCGACGACCGGGTGCACGGCGCCCTCGTCGCCTGCGCGCCCCGCGAGTCCGCCGTCCTGGTCCGGGCCGCCGGCGAGGTCGCCCGCTGGGTCTCCGTCCAGCTGGAGCTGGCCGACCTCGACCAGTCCCGCACCCGGCTCATCGAGGCCGAGATCAAGGCCCTGCGCGCCCAGATCTCCCCGCACTTCATCTTCAACTCGCTGGCGGTGATCGCGTCCTTCGTGCGCACCGACCCCGAGCGCGCCCGCGAGCTGCTCCTGGAGTTCGCCGACTTCACCCGCTACTCGTTCCGCCGGCACGGCGACTTCACCACCCTCGCCGACGAGCTGCACGCCATCGACCACTACCTGGCGCTGGTGCGGGCCCGCTTCGGCGACCGCCTCGCCGTCACCCTCCAGGTCGCCCCCGAGGTGCTGCCGGTCGCCCTGCCCTTCCTCTGCCTCCAGCCGCTGGTCGAGAACGCCGTCAAGCACGGCCTGGAGGGCAAGGCGGACCGGTGTCGCATCCAGATCACCGCGCAGGACGCGGGTGCCGAGGCCCTGGTGGTCATCGAGGACGACGGCGCCGGCATGGACCCCGGCCTGCTGCGCCGCATCCTGGCACGCGAGGTCAGCCCGTCGGGCGGCATCGGGCTGTCCAACGTCGACGACCGCCTCCGCCAGGTCTACGGGGACGACCACGGCCTCGTCATCGAGACGGCCGTCGGCGCGGGCATGAAGATCACCGTCCGGCTGCCGAAGTACCAGCCGGGAGTGCACTCGGCGGGCCGGCTCGGCCGCGAGTGAAACCCGGTGGCCGCCCCGGCGCGGGGCTCAGGTGCTGTGCGTGGCGACCAGCCCCAGCGTGATCAGCCCCAGCACGACCCAGCCGAACCACAGCCAGCCGTTGCTCCCGAGCGCCACCGTGTAGGCCGTCACCGCGACCAGGCCCCCGATGGTGAGCGCCCCCATCGTCTTCGTCGAACTGTCCGTGGAACCGGGCATCGCAACACCCTCCTCATGGTCCGTTCCCCTCCATGGTGCCCCCGTTCTGCCTCCGTACGGTGCAGACGACGAGATGTGAGCCGGATTTCCACGCGCCGGCGGCCGTCCGGGAGCCGGCCTCGTACAGGGAGGGGTCGAATCCGTAGTCGCGCGGCGGCACCTGACGCGCACACGCCGTGTCCGCCGCCGCGGGCGCCTCGGCGAGCGTCACACCGGCGGCCAGCCGGGTGAAACCGAGCACCTGTGCGTCGTACCGGCCCGCGCAGGACACCAGCCGGACCTCCCGCGCCGAGCGCACGTCCAGGCAGTCCCGGCGCTGCATCGTCGCCGTGTCCGCGAACACCGAACCGGGCTCACGGTGCCGGCCGAGCGGCCCGTACACCGGCCCGTGCGCGCCCAGCACCAGGCACGCCGTGCGCCTGAGGGCGGTCTCGAAACCGCCGTCGGCCGGCACGACCGCCACACTGCGCACGTCGGCCAGCCGGGCCCGGAGCTCCCGCGTCCGCTCCTCGCACCGGGCCGGCCCCAGCTCGCGGGCCTCCTCGGCGGAGGCGGCGGGCACGAAGGCCATCACCTGGCCGTCGGGCGCCCCGCCGCGGCAGGCCGGGTCCACGGTGAGGCGCGGCGTCCCCGTGAACCGGTCGCCGCCCGGCCAGCGGGCGCGCACGCAGTCCCCGTCCCGCAGCGGCGCCGCCAGCCCCACGGCGTGGCCGTACGGAGCTCCGGTCCCGTCGGCCGCCCGGTCGGCCAGGGCGTACCAGACGCCGCCCAGGGCGAGGACCAGACCGAGCCCGCCGGACAGGGCGGCACGCAGCGCCCGCGGGCGCCGACGCCGGTGCCCGCCGGGGGCGGCGGTGGGGTGCCGGTCGGCCAAGGCGGCGGGGCCGGTCACGGCCGGGTGCGCCGCGGACCAGGGCGGCTGCGAACCCGGGTCGGTCCGCGGCCGGGCGTCCGTCTCGGTCTGCGGCGTGACGATCCACGCCAGTTCCGCCTCCGCCTCGGCCACCGTGACGCGACGCGCCCGGTCCCCGGCGAGGAGCCGCTCCAGCAGCGGCCCGAGCGCACCGGCGCGTACGGGCGGGCCGGGTACCTCCCGCTCGGAGGGCTCGTGCCCCTCGACGGCGTAGTGGAGCGTGCGGCCCAGTGCGAGCAGACCGTCCCCGTCGCCGCGCCGGGCGACGACGGGGTCCAGGAGCAGGATCCTGCCGTACGGCGCGCCAGCGCGGTCCGGAGCCAGCAGGATGTCGGCCGGCTCCACCTCCCGGTGCGGCCCGTTCCGGTCGCGCCCGGCGTCCGGCGCACCGAGCACGGTGAGCACCGCGAGTCCGATCCGGGCACAGTCGGCCGGGGCCAGCGGGCCGCGCCGGGCCACCAGCTCCCTCAGGTCGACGGCGCCCGCCACGTACTCCATGACGATCCACGGCACGCCCTCGTGCTCCACCACCTCGTGAACGGTCACGACGTGCGGATGGCCGGGCGGCCGCGGCAGGTTCCGGGTACCGGTGCGGGCGGCCTCCAGCGCGACCTCGCGGCTCAGCAGCTGGTCGTGGGCGAGCCATACCCGGTCCCGCCCGCCGTCGCCGAGCGGGCGCAGCAGCAGATAGCGGCCGGCGACGACCCGGCCCACTTCCGGCCGCTGTGACCCCGGCCCTTCTGATTCTGAGAACGTGTGACGTGCCATACCGCTCCCCCCGGGCGGTTCCCCCGACGCGCCACATGCTACTGAACGGAGCCGCCGTTCAGCCGCCGCGTGTGTTCAGTGAGGCCAGATAGGCGTTGTATGCCGCAAGTTCCTTGTCGCCGTCGCGATCGGCGGCGCGGTCGCTGCGTCGGGCCTGTCGCTTCTCGGAGGCGTACCACTGGAACAGCAGCGCGAGCAGCACCAGTACGGACGGGACCTCGCTGAAGGCCCAGGCGATGCCGCCGGCCGCGTTCTGGTCGGAGAGCGCGTCGATGCCGAGCGACGCGGGCGGGTTCTGGAACGTCTCGACCATGGGCGAGGAGGCCATCATCAGTGCGATGCCGAAGAACGCGTGGAACGGCATGCCCGCGAACAGCTCCAGTATCCGCATCAGGTAGCCCGGCCGGTGGGGGCCCGGGTCCACGCCCATGATCGGCCAGAAGAACACCAGACCGACGGCGAGGAAGTGCACCATCATCGCGATGTGCCCGACCTGGGAGCCCATGAGGAAGTCGAAGAGGGGGGTGAAGTACAGCCCGTACAGGCTCGCGATGAACAGCGGAATCGTGAACGCGGGGTGCGTGATGATCCGCATGTAGCGGCTGTGCAGCAGCATCAACAGCAGTTCACGGGCGCCCTTGCGGCCTCGCCCCGCCGGAGGCAGCGCGCGCAGGGCGAGGGTGATCGGGGCGCCGAGCAGCAGCAGGATCGGCGACACCATGCTGATCATCATGTGCTGCACCATGTGGACGCTGAACATGACCATGCCGTAGTCGTTCAGCTTGGTGCACATCATCAGCGCCACGCTCAGCACACCGACGACGAAGGACACGGTCCGGCCCACCGGCCACTTGTCGCCGCGCCGCACCAGACGGAGTACGCCCCAGCCGTAGAGCGCCAGTCCCAGGAGGCAGGCGATCAGGAAGAAGGGGTCCGCCGACCAGGCGAGACCTCGCCCCAGCGTGAACGGCGGCAGATCCATCGTCATGCCGTGCCCGCTGTGATCCATCCGCCGGCTCCTGTTTCGTGGGGGTTGAGCGCTGTCTGTCCGCACCAGAGTAGAACCGCCCCCGGTCGCGGCTGCGACCGGGGGCGGTTTGTCGTCGGGTACGCCTCAGAGAACGCACTCCGCCTCGTCGTAGCGCTCCACCGGCACCGTTTTCAGCGTCTTCACGGCCTCGGCCAGCGACACCATGGCGATGTCGGTTCCGCGCAGGGCCGTCATCATCCCGAACTCCCCGCGGTGCACGGCCTCCACCGCGTGCCAGCCGAACCGCGTCGCCAGCACCCGGTCGTACGCGGTCGGCGTGCCGCCGCGCTGGACGTGCCCGAGTATCACCGGCCGGGCCTCCTTGCCGAGGCGCTCCTCCAGCTCGATGGAGAGCTGACGGGCGATACCGGCGAAGCGCTCGTGGCCGTAGACGTCCTTGCCGCCCTCGTCGAAGTCCATGGTGCCGGGCTTCGGCTTGGCGCCCTCCGCGGCCACCACGATCGCGAACCGCTTGCCCGCCGAGAAACGCTCGCCGACCTTGGCGGTCAGCTCGTCGATGTCGAAGGGCCGCTCCGGGACGACGACGGCGTGGGCGCCGGCCGCCATGCCCGAGTGCAGCGCGATCCAGCCGGTGTGACGGCCCATGACCTCCACGATCAGCACCCGCTGGTGGGACTCGGCGGTGGTCTTCAGCCGGTCCAGGGCCTCGGTGGCGACGGTGACGGCCGTGTCGAAACCGAACGTGACGTCCGTGACGGCGATGTCGTTGTCGATGGTCTTCGGCACGCCCACGATCGGCAGGCCGTTGTCGGAGAGGAGCCGTGCCGCCTTCAGCGTGCCCTCACCGCCGATCGGGATGATCGCGTCCAGGGCGAGTTCCTCGACGTGGCCCCGGGCGCGCTCCACCCCGTCCCGCAGGTGCTCGGGACGGACCCGGGAGGAGCCGAGGATGGTGCCGCCGCGGGCCAGGATGCCACCGACCGCGTCGAGGTCGAGCTTGAGGTAGTCGCACTCCAGGAGGCCCTTCCAGCCGTCCCGGAAGCCGATGACCTCGTCGCCGTGGTCGACGACGGCGCGGTGCACGACGGACCGTATGACGGCGTTCAGGCCGGGGCAGTCACCGCCGGACGTGAGGACACCAATGCGCATAGCCCGGAATACCTTCTCAAGTGGCACGGGGGCCGGACCGCGCTGTCCGGCTCGATTCCCGCCACCCTAGCGGCATCGGGGGGCGGGACCGAACCGCGCGTCCGCCTACTGGACGTGCCCGCTCACCTGTGCGGATGAGTCATCAGACGGGCCCTTCCGTGGACACCGGGCAGGCTGCCGCGCCGCCGCCTGCGGGTGCGGGCCGCTGCGGGGCAGCCGGGTCTACGCAGGCTGCTGCGCGGCGGCGATGCGCTCGTTGCGGAGCGCCTCGTACCAGCGGTCGTCGGTCGGCGGCAGCGCGTTCACGTCGAGCGCCAGCTTCAGCAGCAGGTCCGCGATCAGCGGGTTGCGCGCCAGCACCGGGCCGTGCATGTACGTGCCGAAGACGGTGTCGTTGTACGCGCCCTCCGTGCCGTCGCCCGTGCCGTTGCCGTTGCCGAAGCGGACCTGGGCGAAGGGGCGGGCGCCGGGGCCGATGTGGGTGACGCCCTGGTGGTTCTCGAAGCCGGTCAGCGGAGGCAGGCCCAGACGCGGGTCGATGTCGCCGAGGACGTCGCCGACGCACCGGGCGCCCTCGCCGCGCGTCGAGACCACGTCGAGCAGGCCGAGGCCCGGCTCGCGCTGCCCCAGGTCGTTGATGAACTCCTGGCCCAGGATCTGGTAGCCGGCGCAGACGGAGAAGACGATCGCGCCGTTCTCCACCGCCCGGTACAGGCCGCCGTCCCGGCGCAGCCGCTCGGCCGCGAGCCGCTGCGGACGGTCCTCGCCGCCGCCGATCAGGTAGATGTCGCCGGAGGTCGGGATCGGCTGGTCGCTGCGCACGTCGAGCCGGGCGACGTCGAGGCCGCGCTGGCGGGCCCGGCGTTCCACGACGAGGGCGTTGCCCTGGTCGCCGTACGTGCTGAGCAGGTCCGGGTAGATCCAGACGATCCGCAGTTGGTTGTCGCTCACGAAAGTCCCCTGAAGTCTCGCGGTCAGTTGCCGACGCGGCGGCGCAGGTCCTGGAAGGCGGTGTAGTTCGCGATGACCTCGATGCGTCCCGGCGGGCACAGCTGCACCGCCTGGTCGATGTCCTCGCAGACCTGGAACTGCTGGTTCGCGACCTCCAGGCGCACCGCGAGGTCCAGCTTCCGGTCACCGACCAGGCAGATCGGATGGCCGGTCAGCCTGGTGTAGTCCACGTCCCACAGCCAGGAGGTGTCGGTGCCGTCGGCGCCGCGCGCGTTCACCGCGAGGATCACCGGGGTCGGCGGCGGGTCGATCAGGGAGAAGGTCTCCAGCCAGCCCGCCGGGTTCTTGGCGAGCAGCAGACGCAGGTCACGGCCCTGGAACTGCACGACGTCGTAGCGTCCGGCGACCGCCTGCACCTGGTACATACGCTCCAGGGCGACCTGCGGCGGCACCCCGAACACGGCGGCGACGGCGGCCGACGAGGCGGCGTTGGCCTTGTTCGCGCGGCCCGGCAGCTGGAGGTGGATCGGCCAGGCGGAGCCGTGCGGGTCGAGGACGTGGTCGCCGGAGAGCGCCCAGCTCGGCGTGGGCCGGCGGAAGCCGCACTCGCCGCAGAACCAGTCGTCGCCCGGACGCTGCATCACGCCGCCGCAGGACGGGCAGGACCATGCGTCGTCCTTCCACATCTGCCCGGCGGCGACCCAGATCACGTTGGGGGAGGAGGACGCGGCCCACACCACCAGCGGGTCGTCGGCGTTGGCGACGATCACGGCCTTGGAACCGGCCAGACCCTCGCGCCAGTTCTCGGCGAGCATCCGGGTCTCGGCGGCGCGGTCCAGCTGGTCGCGGGAGAGGTTGAGCAGGGCGATGCACTTCGGGTCGGTGTCCCGGGCGACGCCGGCGAGGTACTTCTCGTCGACCTCGATGACGCCGAACCGGGCCTCCGAGCCGCCGGCGAGCGCCGAGGTGATGCCGGCCGGCATGTTGGCGCCGAGCGCGTTGGACACGACCGGCCCGGCGGCCTTGAGGGCCTCCGCGATGAGCCGGGTGGTGGTGGTCTTGCCGTTGGTCGCCGAGACGAGGGTCACGTCCAGGTGCTGGGCGAGCCGGGCGAGGAGGTCGGGATCGAGTCTCAGCGCGACCTTGCCGCCGATCACCGAACCGCTGCCGCGCCCCGCGGCACGAGATGCCGCCGCGACCGCCTTGCCCGCGGTCACGGCGATCTTGGCCCGGGGCGTGAGCGGGTCCGAGTTGCCTGCCATCAGTTCTCGATCCTCCTTGCGTACGCGCCGCGCCTGAAGCCTGACGGCCACGTGGTGTGGACCTCAGCCTATCGAGATCCGTTCGCACTCCCGAATCGCGGCACCGGTCATGGCGTTCCGGCGGTGGGCGCGAGCCGCCGGGGGACACAGGGACCCTACTCTTGCCGCCATGCGACAAGGTTCCATCCCGGGCGCCCGCGGGCGCGTCCGGCCCCTCAGTCTCCTCGGCGACCCCGTCCTGCACGCACCCTGCGAGGAGGTGACGGACTTCGGTCCGGAACTCGCGGCCCTCGTGGAGGACTTGTTCGCGACCATGTACGCCGCGCACGGCGTGGGTCTGGCCGCGAACCAGATCGGTGAGCCGGTGCGCGTCTTCGTCTACGACTGCCCGGACGACGAGGACCAACGTCACCTCGGCCACGTGGTGAACCCGCGGCTCGTCGAGACCGACGGGGTGGTGGTGCGCGGGCCGGAGGGCTGTCTGTCGCTGCCGGGCCTGGAGGCCGGAACCGAGCGTCACGACCACGCGGTCGTGTCGGGCTTCACGGTGACCGGGGAGCCGGTCACCGTGCACGGGTCCGGATTCTTCGCCCGGTGCCTCCAGCACGAGTGCGACCACCTGGAGGGCCGGGTGTACGCCGACCGTCTGGCCGGCCGGCGTCACCGGAAGCTGATGCGACAGGTGGCGAGGGCTTCCTGGCGCCGCTGAGGGCGTCGGCCGGGGTTACGGGGCCGCACCGGCGGGTGGCCGCGCCGCACGGGCACGTCCGGTCCACGGAGGCGGCCCGGGGCCGTCAGAAGCCCGGGCCGCCCGCCTTGTCGCCGGCCGCGGCGAGGCGGCCCCACAGGAGGTCGGCGAGGGTACGCACCAACTCCGCCCGGGGGCACGGGCGTTCGCCCAGCCACCAGTCCCCGGCGGCGTGCATCATGCCGACGATGCCGTGCCCCCAGACCCGGGCCAGCTGCTGGGTGCCCGGTCCGACGTCGAGGCGCTCCTCGATGACCTGGGCCAGCTCCTCGCCCATGCGGCGCAGCAGGGGTGCCGAGTGCTTGCCGACGTCGAAGCCCTGGTCGCCCTGTGGGGTGCTGCCCTCCGCCGGATGCATCAGGAAGCGGTACACCTGCGGGCGTGCCTCGATGGCCGCCAGGTAGGTGTCCAAGGTGGCCTCGACCCGTTCCCGCCGTTCCGCCGGAGCGTCCAGGGCGGCCCGCAGCGAGGAGAGGAGAGCGTCCGTGTGCCGCTTCGCCAGGGCGGCGTAGAGTCCGCTCTTGTCGCCGAAGTGGCGGTAGAGGATCGGCTTGGTGATGCCGGCCTCGGCGGCGATGGCGTTCATCGAGGCCTGTGGGCCGTCGCGCAGCACCACCCGGTCGGCAGCCTCCAGCAGCTCGCGCCGGCGGCGGTCGGCGGACTGCTGTTGATCGGTCCGCTGCGTGGTGTCCATGTGCTCTCCCCACCCGTGCTGTTTCGGTGACGCCTGCGCAAACTAACACCCGGCGGGCACCGCGCATCGAACGGGAGGGCGGCGGGGCCTGGGGAGTTGACTTTTCCTACCCACCGGTAAAAGACTCGCGTTACCGCAAGTAACATGTATGTGCGTCACTGGAGGGGACATGGCCGAGTTCACCATGGAGCTCAACGACGAACAGAAGGAGGTCCGGGACTGGCTGCACGGCTTCGCCGCCGACATCATCCGTCCCGCCGCCGCCGAATGGGACGAGCGTGAGGAAACTCCCTGGCCGGTCATCCAGGAGGCCGCCAAGGTCGGCATCTACTCCCTCGACTTCTACGCCCAGCAGTACTTCGACCCCACCGGCCTCGGCATCCCCATGGCGATGGAGGAGCTGTTCTGGGGTGACGCCGGTATCGCCCTGTCCATCGTCGGCACCGGTCTGGCCGCCGTCGGTGTCCTCGCCAACGGCACCGACGAGCAGATCGGCACCTGGATCCCCCAGATGTACGGCGACGCCGGCGACGTCAAGGTCGCGGCGTTCTGCTCCTCCGAGCCCGACGCCGGCTCCGACGTGGCCTCCATGCGCACGCGTGCCGTGTACGACGAGGCCAAGGACGAGTGGGTGCTCAACGGCACCAAGACCTGGGCGACCAACGGCGGCATCGCGGGCGTCCACGTCGTCGTCGCGGTCGTCGACGCGGAACTGGGCTCCAAGGGCCACGCCTCCTTCATCGTCCCGCCGGACACGCCGGGGCTGTCCCAGGGCCAGAAGTTCAAGAAGCACGGCATCCGCGCCTCGCACACCGCCGAGGTGATCCTCGACAGCGTGCGTGTCCCCGGCTCCTGCCTGCTCGGCGGCAAGGAGAAGCTCGACGCCCGCCTGGCCCGCGCCCGGGAGAAGGCCAAGAAGGGGGGCGAGCGGGTGAAGAACGCGGCGATGGCCACCTTCGAGGCCTCACGGCCGGCGGTCGGCGCCATGGCGGTCGGCACCGCCCGGGCCGCCTATGAGGTCGCCCTCGAGTACGCGCGGACCCGCGAGCAGTTCGGCCGCCCGATCATCGACAACCAGGGCGTCGCCTTCCAGCTCGCCGACATGCGCACCTCCATCGACGCGGCGCGGCTGCTGGTGTGGCGGGCCTCGTGGATGGCGGTCAACGGCAAGCCGTTCACGGCGGCCGAGGGGTCGATGTCCAAGCTGTTCGCGAGTGAGACGGCGAAGAAGGTGACCGCCCAGGCGGTCCAGATCCTGGGCGGCAACGGCTACACCCGGGAGTACCCGGTGGAGCGGATGCACCGCGACTCCGCGATCTACACGATCTTCGAGGGCACGAGTGAGATCCAGCGGCTGGTGATCGCGCGGACGCTGGCGGGCATGCCCATCCGCTGACCGTGCCTCAACGGCGTCGGTTGCCCGATGTCGTACGTGGCCCGCAACGCCTCGACGGCCTCGTGGTCCGGCGGCCCCCGTCGCCCAGGATCTCCAGCGGTTCCTCGAAGTAGCGCTCGTGGTCCGGGGGTGGGCTCGCTTGGAAGGACATCCTGGCCGGCTCGCCCGCCGGGTAGGCGGAGGCCGTGCGCGAGTGCGAACCGGTCACCTTGAAGGTCACGTGCTGGGCGGGCGCCCGCACCACCCTGCCCTGCCCCGGCGGCACCAGCAGCCCATCCGACACCGCCGGCACACCGCTCACCAGGTCACCGGCAGGGCCTCGGGCCCGCGGATCAGCGCCCCCTACCTGAAGGGCACGTCCTCGGGCGGCACCGCGGGCTTCAGGCCGGGTACCCGGTCCAGAACCGTGCCGACGAGCAGTTCGGACTCCAGCCGGGCGAGCGTGCCGCCGGGGCAGTAGTGCGGGCCGAAGCCGAAGGACACGTGCGGGTTGGGGCTGCGGGCGAAGTCGATCGTGTCCGGGTCGGAGAAGACCTCCGGGTCGCGGTTCGCGGCCAGGTACGACACGTGGACCGCGTCGCCCGCCCGGATGCGTACGCCCCTGACGTCCACGTCCTCCAGCGCGATCCGGGACAGCCCGACCGCGTTGCGATGGGGAATCCAGCGCAGTAGTTCGTCGATGGCCCAAGGACGGATCGCTGGGCGACGGGGCCCTGCCGCGTGGTGCTGTCGAACGCGCCGGTGTTCTCCATCACCCGGAGGAGCAGCGGCAGTTGAGGATGGCCGGCGTGGCGCTCGCGCGCCGGCTCCAGCGTCTCCTCCGTCGCGGTCACGTGCTCCGGAACGGACACGGAGGGGCTGCGCGAAGTCGCCATGAACCGTGCCTGCTTCCGCCTCGTGGAACGCTCTCGCCCCGGCCGGAAAGCGGTGCTCCTTTTCGGGGGTGTCCATCCACGATCACTCACGGGGGCGGCGATCTCCCGCCGGGATACTCCGTCCCGGGGACCGGCCGGTGCGGGCGGCGGGCACGAACGGCGTCAGGAGGACTGGCCGCTGCTGTGGGCGATGCAGGCCACGTCGATCCGGTCGGCGAGTTTGGCGAGCTCGATGGTGAGGGCGGCGACCGTGTCCTCGTCCAGAGTCACCTCGCCGGCCTCCACCAGCCGCAGCCAGCGCCCGCCCACCGTGCGCAGCAGCTTGCTCACGTCGGACGCGGCGACCTGAAGGGTGCCGCGGTCGTCGACGATCAGAGGCAGGGTCACTTCGCGGTTCACAAAGGGGATCGTAGTCGCGTAAGGCTCACGCTCCGTGCCATACGGTGGTGATGTTGCAGAACTCCCGGATTCCGTGCCCGGACAGCTCACGCCCGTAGCCCGACCGCTTGACCCCGCCGAACGGGAACGCCGGATGGGACGCCGTCATCCCGTTGACGTACACGCCGCCGGCCTCCAGGTCCCGTACGAAGCGGTCCACGTCGGCGTCGTCGCGCGTCCAGACGTTGGAACTGAGCCCGAAGTCGGTGTCGTTGGCGATCAGGACCGCCTCGTCCAGGTCGGCCGCGCGGTACAGCGTGGCGACCGGGCCGAAGGCCTCCTCGCGGTGGATGCGCATCCCGCGGGTGACGCCGGCCAGCACGGTCGGCGGGTAGTACCAGCCGGGCCCGCCCGGGCGTTCGCCTCCGCACAGCACGCTCGCGCCGCCGCGTACCGCGTCGTCGACCAGTTCGACGAGGTCGTTCACGCCCTGCTCGCTGGAGAGCGGGCCGACCTCGGTTCCCTCGTCCATCGGGTCGCCGACCGTCAGCGCCTTCATGCCCTCGGTGAAGCGTTCGGCGAAGGCGTCGTACACGTCGGTGTGCACGATGAACCGTTTGGCGGCGATGCAGGACTGCCCGGCGTTCTGTGTGCGCGCGTTCACCGCCACCTGGGCGGCGCGGTCCACGTCGGCGGACGGCATCACGACGAACGGGTCGCTGCCGCCCAGCTCCAGCACCGTCTTCTTGATCATCTCTCCGGCGGTGGAGGCGACCGCGCGGCCGGCGGGCTCGCTGCCGGTGAGGGTGGCGGCCCGCACGCGCTCGTCGCGCAGGATGTCGTCCACGGCCGCCGACCCGATCAGCAGGGTCTGGAAGCAGCCCTCGGGGAAGCCCGCCCGGTGGAAGAGGTCCTCCAGGTAGAGGGCGGTCTGCGGCACGTTCGAGGCGTGCTTGAGCAGCCCGACGTTGCCCGCCATCAGAGCGGGGGCGGCGAACCGGATGACCTGCCAGAGCGGGAAGTTCCACGGCATCACCGCGAGCACCGGACCGAGCGGCCGGTAGCGGACCAGGGCCCGGGAGGCTCCGGAGTCCTTCACGTCCGACTCGGCGGGCTCCTCGTCGGCGAGCAGCTCCGCCGCGTGGTCGGCGTACCAGCGCATCGCCTTGGCGCACTTGGCGGCCTCCGCGCGGGCCTGCTTGACCGGCTTGCCCATCTCCGTGGTGATGACCTTGCCGATCTCGTCCTGGTCCGCCTCCAGGAGGTCGGCGGCCCGGCGCATGAGCCGGGCGCGCTCGTCGAACGGCGTCGTCCGGTACGTGCGGAAAGTGGCCTCCGCGAGCTGGAGCCGGCGCTCGATCTCCTCCTCGCCCATGGCCTCGTACGTCCTGAGCGTCTCGCCGTTCGCCGGGTTCACCGTCGCGATGGGCATGGCCGACCTCCCTGGTGCGGACTCGTGCTTCGACCTTGGCGCGCGGCGCGGGTCGCCGCAACGCGGACGGGTCCCGTGCAGTACGCCCGCCACTGGTCGCTTCTCGTCAGTGCGAGTGCTCAGCCAGCCGGTCGAGAAACGCGGCCTGCGCCTTCACGATCACCTCGCGCGCCCGGTCCACCGGGAACCACGCCACCCGGTCCAGCTCGGGGAACTCCTCGAACCGGCCCGACCTCGGCGGCCACTCCATGCGGAACGTGCCGGGGACGACCGCCGCCGGATCGAGGCCGGCCTCGACGGCCCACACCGTGACGACCTTGCCGCCCGCCTGCCGTACCTCCCCGAGCGGTACGGCCTCGCCCTCGGGCGGCGGCAGCCCCAGTTCCTCCTCGAACTCGCGCCGGGCCGCCTCCCAGGCCGGTTCGGCGGGGTCGTACTCGCCCTTCGGGACGGTCCACGCCCCGGCGTCCCGACGGGCGTAGAAGGGACCGCCCATGTGGCCGAGGAGAACCTGGAGGCCGTGGCCGGGGTCGCGCCGGTCGCGCCGGTACAGCAGCAGGCCGGCGCTGCGCCTCACGGGGCCGCCTCGGGGTGCGCGGCGAGCAGGGCGTCCACCGTGTCCGCCTCCTCGGGGCGTTTGTCCTCGCGGTAGCGGACCACGCGGGCGAAGCGGAGGGTGACGCCGGCCGGGTAGCGGGTGGACCGCTGGAGGCCGTCGTAGGCGATCTCGACGACGAGCTCGGGGCGTACGGTCACTCCCCAGTCGTGTTCCTCGACGGCCAGCTGCCCCAGGCGCTCGGTCTGCCAGGCCAGCAGCGCGTCGGTCATGCCCTTGAACGTCTTGCCGAGCATGACGAAGGAGCCGTCGGGGGCGCGGGCGCCCAGGTGGAGGTTGGAGAGCTTGCCGGTGCGGCGGCCGTGGCCCCACTCGGCGGCCAGGACGACCAGGTCGAGGGTGTGGACGGGCTTGACCTTCAGCCAGGACGCGCCGCGCCGGCCCGCGCTGTAGGCGGCGTCGAGTCCCTTGACCACGACGCCCTCGTGTCCGCGCCTCAGCGTCTCGGCGAGGAACTCCTCGGCGGCCCGCGCCTCCTCGGGCCCGCGCACCAGGGTGCGCCGCACCCGCGCCGGTTCGGGGACCAGCCGGGCCAGCTCCGCGTGCCGCCCGGTCAGCGGCAGGTCGAGCAGGTCGTGGCCGTCGACGGACAGCGCGTCGAAGAACACGACGGAGACGGGCACCGCCCGCGCGGCCGTGGCCACGTCCGTGCGGGAGCCGACCCGCCCGGCGGTCTCCTGGAAGGAGCGGGGGCGTCCGTTCGCGTCGAACGAAATCACCTCGCCGTCCAGGATGAACCGCTCGCCGGGCAGTTCGAGTGCCGCCGCGGTGACCTCGGGGAGCCGGTCGGTGATGTCGTCCAGGGTGCGGGTGTACAGCCGTACGGTGTCGCCGTCCCGGTGCACCTGGACGCGGATGCCGTCCAGTTTCTCCTCGACGGCCGAGGCGCCCAGCTTGCCGACCGCCTCGGCGACCGAGGAGGCGCTGTGCGCCAGCATCGGCAGGACGGGGCGGCCGACGGTGAGCCGGAACCGCTCCAGGGCGCCGGGCCCGTCGGCCAGCAGGGCCTCCGCCACCGTCCGCAGCGAGCCCGCGAGCATCACCGCCCGCCGTACGTCGGCCGGGGGCGCGCCGGTCGCCGCGGCCAGGCCCTCCACGGCGGCCGCGTCGAGGGCGCCCTGCCGGACCTCACCGGTGAGCAGCCCGACCAGGAAGCGCTGCTCGTCCTCGGTGGCCGCGCCCATCAGCTCGCCGACCAGCCGCGTCCGCTCGGCCTGCGAACCGGCGCCGGACACCGCGCCGAGCCGCGAGAGCCGGGCGTCCACCTCGCGCACGGTCAGACTCGGCATGGCGGCCGGCGCCACCGGGCGGCTCAGCACCTTCCAGCCGACGCCGATCCGCCCCTGGGGGAGCCGGCCCGCCAGATACGGGATGACGACCGGCACGTCCGCCGCCTCCGCCTCCCGGAACAGCTCCGCGAGCAGGGCGGTCTTCCGGGACCGCGCCGACGTGGCGGCGACCTCCCGGGACACCTGGACCAACCGGGCGAGCAGCATGCAGTCAGAGTGCACCGGAGAGGCCGGACCACACCCGCGGGCGGCACGCCTCGCCGGTCCTCGCGGCGGACGGTGCGGTGGCTGCGCGGTGCCGGGCGGTTACGCACCCTGCCGAAAGGGCGGGGCTGCGTGCCGGGCGGTCACGTCCCGCCGAAAGCGCGGGGTCGCGTGCCGGGCGCGTACTGCCCTGCCGCACGGGCGTGGGAGCGTACCCGTCCAGCGCCGCGCGCCGATCCGGCACCACAGTGTCCCCGCGGCGCGGTCCGCCCGCGCTGCCTAGCCCGCGATGGCCGCGTCCAGGTCCGACATGATCAGGTCGCCGACGATCGCCGACGCCGCGCGGTAGCCGCCGCTCGCCGCGTGGACGACCTGCTCGGCGAATCCCATCGCGTTGCCGGCGGTCCACACGCCGGGCGCGGTGGTCCGGCCCGTCGGGTCCACCACGGGGTAGGCGCCGAACGGGGTCTCCTGCAGTTCGGCGCCGAGCCGCTCCATCAGGCCGGTCTGCGGCACGGCCTTGGGGGCGACGAACACCACCGAGCGGTCGTGCTCCGTGCCGTCCGCGAGCCGGACCCCGGTGAGCCGGTCGTCCTCGACCCGCAGGCCGGCGACCTCGCCGGGCACCACCTTGACCCCGGCCGCGGCGAGCCGTCGCAGGTCCTCGTCGGACAGCTCCTCCTCGGCGACCGTGTGCAGGAAGAGGGTCACGTCGTCGGACCAGCCGGACACCATCAGCGCCTGGTGCACGCTGAGCGGGCCGGCGGCGAGAACACCGAAGCGCTCGTCGCGTACTTCCCAGCCGTGGCAGAACGGGCAGTGCAGCACGTCCCGGCCGAACCGCTCCGCGACGCCGGGCACCGCCGGCAGCTCGTCCTTGAGGCCGGTGGTGACGATCAGCCGACGAGCGTGCACGGTGCGCCCGCCTGCCAGCTCCACGGCGATGTCCTCGCCCCGGGCCACGTCCACCGCCCGGTCGCGGACGAGTTCCACGCCGTACCGCGCGACCTCTTCCCGGCCGAGCGCCAGGAACTCCGCGGGCGGCATGCCGTCCCGGGTCAGGTAGCCCTGCATGTGGTCCGAGGGCGCGTTGCGCGGCTCACCGGCGTCGACGACCAGCGTGCGCAGCCGCGAGCGGCCCAGGACGAGCGCGGCGGAGAGTCCGGCCGCACCGCCGCCGACGACTACCACGTCGTAGTTCTCGGTCAGGTCCTTGTTCTGGGTCAGGTCCTTGTTCTGGGTCACGGTGACCACCTCCACGTAGAAGGTCGCCCGAGCGGTACGGGATTGACAAATGCATTTGCCGGTTCTGCAATAAGGGCATGACTGCAGACGACGTTCTCGCCGGTGTCGGACCGAGGCTCCGCCAGCTGCGCAAGGAGCGGGAGGTGACCCTGGCGGCGCTCTCCGAGACGACCGGCATCTCGGTGAGCACCCTGTCGCGGCTGGAGTCGGGCCTGCGCAGACCGAGCCTCGAACTGCTGCTCCCGATCGCCCAGGCCCACCAGGTGCCGCTGGACGAACTGGTCGGCGCCCCGCCGGTCGGCGACCCCCGGGTGCGAGCCAAGCCCATCGTGCGCCACGGCCGCACCCACTGGCCCCTCACCCGCCAGCCGGGCGGGCTCCAGGCCTTCAAGGTGCTGGTGCCCCAGGGCAAGGACGAGCCGGATCCGCGGACCCACGAGGGGTACGAGTGGCTGTACGTCCTCTCCGGCCGGCTGCGGCTGGTGCTCGGTGACCACGACGTGGTGCTGTCGGCGGGGGAGGCGGCCGAGTTCGACACCCGGGTGCCGCACTGGTTCGGGTCGACGGGTGAGGGGCCGGTCGAGTTCCTCAGCCTGTTCGGCCCGCAGGGGGAGCGGATGCACGTACGGGCGCGGCCCGCCGGACAGTCGTGACGGAACGCCCCGGTCGTGACTCGACGACCGCCCGCGACTTGTTGACCCCGCGACCTGTTGACCCCGGGACCTGTTGCCACCCGAAACCTGTTGCCACCCGCCGCCTGTTGCCGACCGCGACCTGTTCCCTGATCGGCAAGCGACCGCTTAGTATGCGGGAGACCCGGTCGGACGACGCAGTCGGTGGAGGCCCCGCATGCAGGCATGGCAGGTGCACGAGAACGGCGAGCCGGGCGAGGTGATGCGCCTCGTGGACGTGGCGCCGCCGACGCCCGGCGACGGTCAGGTGCTGCTGAGGGTCCGCGCGGCGAGCATCAACTTCCCGGACGCACTGCTGTGCCGGGGCCAGTACCAGGTCAGGCCACCGCTGCCGTTCACACCGGGCGTGGAGATCTGCGGTGAGACCGAGGACGGGCGTCGCGTCATCGCCACCCCCGCACTGCCGCACGGCGGCTTCGCCCAGTACGCCGTCGCGGACGCCCGCGCCCTGCTGCCCGCGCCGGACGCCCTGGACGACGCCGAGGCCGCCGCCTTGCACATCGGCTACCAGACGGGGTGGTTCGGCCTGCACCGCCGGGCCCGGCTGGAGGCCGGCGAGACGCTGCTCGTCCACGCCGCCGCAGGAGGAGTCGGCAGCGCGGCCGTGCAGCTCGGCAAGGCCGCCGGCGCCACCGTCATCGGTGTCGTCGGCGGACCCGGGAAGGCGGCCGTCGCCCGCGAGCTGGGCTGCGACGTGGTCGTCGACCGGCACGGCGAGGACGTCGTCGCCGCCGTGAAGGACGCCACCGGCGGCCGGGGCGCCGACGTGATCTACGACCCGGTCGGCGGTCAGGCCTACGCCCAGTCCGCCAAGACCGTCGCCTTCGAGGGCCGGATCGTCGTCCTCGGCTTCGCGAGCGGCACGATCCCCAGCCCCGCGCTGAACCACGCCCTGATCAAGAACTACGCGATCCTCGGCCTGCACTGGGGCCTGTACAACACCAGGAATCCCAAGCTGGTCCAGCACTGCCACGAACAGCTCACCGAGCTGGCCGCACGGGGCGCGATCAAGCCGCTGGTGAGCGAGCGGGTGCCGCTCGACGGGGCCGCCGACGCCGTGCAGCGCGTCGCCGACGGCAGGACGACCGGCCGGGTGGCCGTCGTACCGGAGAAGCTGGAGAAGGGAGCCGCCGCATGACCGACGCAGCGGAACTGCGCCGCCGTACCAAGGAACTGCTGGCCGCGCATCCACCGGCCGCCACCGAACGCCTGGACTTCCTCCGGGCCCGCTTCGACGCCGGACTGGCCTGGGTGCACTACCCCGAGGGCCTCGGCGGACTCGCCGCCCCGCGCTCCCTCCAGGCCGTCGTGGACGCCGAACTGGCGG
Source organism: Streptomyces sp. NPDC037271 (assembly GCF_055603605.1). NCBI lineage: Bacteria > Bacillati > Actinomycetota > Actinomycetes > Kitasatosporales > Streptomycetaceae > Streptomyces > Streptomyces sp. NPDC037271. Next base: position 261,726 of record NZ_JBVJVN010000003.1, on the reverse strand, counting down.
CCGCGGGCGCCCCCGACAACGACCCCCGGCGCATCGGCATCGGCCTCGGCATGGCCGCCCCGACCATCCTCCAGTACGGCACCGAGGAGCAGAAGCAGAGCCTCCTGCGCCCCTTGTGGACCGGCGAGGAGGTCTGGTGCCAGCTGTTCAGCGAACCGGGCGCCGGCTCCGACCTGGCCGCCCTCGGTACGCGGGCGGTCCGGGAGGGCGAGGACTGGGTCGTCAACGGGCAGAAGGTGTGGACGTCCAGCGCGCACCTCGCCCGCTGGGCCATCCTCATCGCCCGCACCGACCCGGACGTGCCCAAGCACCGGGGCATCACCTACTTCGTGTGCGACATGACCGACCCCGGTGTCGAGGTCCGGCCGCTGCGCCAGGTCACCGGCGAGGCCGAGTTCAACGAGGTGTTCCTCACCGACGTCCGCATCCCCGACTCCCGCCGCCTCGGCGAGACCGGCGACGGCTGGCGCGTCGCGCAGACCACGCTGAACAACGAACGCGTCGCCATCGGCGGCACCCCGATCCCCCGCGAGGGCGGCATGATCGGCAAGATCGCCGCGACCTGGCGGGAACGCCCCGAACTGCGCACCCACGACCTGCACCAGCGGCTGCTCGGCCTGTGGGTCGAGGCCGAGGTCGCCCGCCTCACCGGCGTACGCCTGCGCCAGCAACTGGTGGCCGGCCAGCCGGGCCCCGAGGGCGCCGGCATGAAGCTGAACTTCGCCCGCCTCAACCAGGAGATCAGCGGCCTGGAGGTCGAACTCCTCGGCGAGGAGGGCCTGCTCTACGACGACTGGACCATGCGCCGCCCCGAGCACGTGGACTTCACCGGCCGTGACGCCGGGTACCGCTACCTGCGCTCCAAGGGCAACAGCATCGAGGGCGGGACCAGCGAGGTCCTGCTGAACATCGTCGCCGAGCGCGTCCTGGGCCTGCCCGCCGAGCCGCGCACCGACAAGGACGTCGCATGGAAGGACCTCGCCCGATGAGCGCACAGTCGGAACCCGGTCTGCTCTACTCGGAGGAGGAAGAGGCGCTGCGCGCCGCCGTCCGGGACCTGCTCACCGACCACTGCGACCCGGCGGACGTCATCGCCCGCACCGAGTCGGCCGCCCCGCACGACGTGTCGCTGTGGAAGACGCTCTCCGACTCGATGGGCCTCGCGGGCCTGCTGATCCCCGAGGAACTGGGCGGTCAGGGCGCCACCCACCGGGAAGCCGCCGTCGTACTGGAGGAGCTCGGGCGCGCCGTCGCACCGGTGCCGTACCTGACGAGTGCCGTCGTCGCCACCGAGGCGCTCCTGGCCTGCGGAGCCGAGGACCTGCTCACCGAAGTGGCGTCCGCGACGACCACCGCCGTACTCGCCGTCGGCCTGCACGTCGCACCGGGCGGTGCCGTCCCGCACGTACGGCTCGAAGAGGGCCGGCTGCGCGGAGGGTTGGCCGGCATCGCCGACGCGGCCGTCGCCGACGTGCTGCTGGTGCCCGCGGACGACGGGGGGCTGTACGCGGTCCGCGCCGCCGACGTGACCGTCACCCCACAGGTGTCCCTGGACCTGACCCGGCCCGTGGCCCGCGTGGCCCTCGACGGCGTGTCCGGACACCGGCTCGGCGACGCCGGACCCGTCGTACGGCGCGCCCTGCGGGCCGGAGCCGGGCTGCTCGCCTCCGAGCAACTGGGCCTGGCCGACTGGCTGCTGACCGAGACGGTCCGCTACCTCAAGGAACGCAAGCAGTTCAACCGCCAGGTCGGCGGGTTCCAGGCGCTCAAACACCGGCTCGCCGGGCTGTGGCTGGAGGTCGCCGGCCTGCGCGCCGCCGCCCGCAACGCGGCCGACGCGCTGGCGACCGGCGCGGACACCGACGTGGCCGTCGCCGTGGCGCAGGCGTACGCGGGCCGGGTCGCCGTCCACGCCGCCGAGGAGGCGCTGCAACTGCACGGCGGCATCGGCATGACGTGGGAACACCCGGTCCACCTGTACCTGAAGCGGGCCAAGGCCGACTCGATCGCCTACGGCGCGGCGGGCACCCACCGGGAAGCGCTGGCCGAACTGATCGACCTGCGAGCACCCTGACGCCCGTCCGTCCCTTTCCAGGTGATGCCGTCCCATTCCGGGTGATGCCCGTCCCACCAGGGGCGGGCATCTTCCGCGTCCGCCGCCGGACGACATGAACGACCGGCGGCGGTCCGGCCAACTCCCCGCACGGCCCTGCCCCCTGACGACATCGGGACCCCATACTCACAGGCGTCCCGTACGGCACCTCCAGGGAGGCAGAGCATGGCCCTCACCACCCGACGCAGAGCCCTCACCACTCTCGGCGCCGCCCTCGCGGGCGCGGTCGCCCTGCCCGCCGGCACCGCGCTGGCGAGCGAAGGCAGGCACGGCCCGCGCCCGCTGTGGCGCGCCCACGCCCACAACGACTACGAGCACCCCCGCCCCCTCCTCGACGCCCTCGACCACCGCTTCGGCAGCGTCGAGGCCGACATCTACCTGGTGGGCGACCAGCTCCTCGTCGCCCACGACCCCGAGGACCTCGACCCGTCCCGCACCCTGGAATCCCTCTACCTCGACCCCCTCGCCGCCCGCGTCCGCGCCCACCACGGCCGGGTCTACCGGCGGGACCGCCGCGCCCTGCAACTCCTGATCGACATCAAGACCGAGGGATCGTCGACGTACCTCGAACTCGACCGTCATCTGCGCCGCTACAAGCACCTGTTCACCACCTACGCCCACGGCAGGGTGTTCCCCGGCGCGGTCACCGCGGTGATCTCCGGTGACCGGGCGGCCCGCGCGCCCATGGAGGCGCAGCGCATCCGCCGGGCCTTCTACGACGGCCGCCTCGCCGACCTCGGCAGCTCCGCACCGGCCTCCTTCGTCCCGCTGATCAGCGACAACTGGACGCTCAACTTCACCTGGCGGGGCGTGGGCGCCTTCCCGGCTGCCGAACGGCGCAAGCTGCGGGACATCGTCGGCGCGGCGCACTCCCGCGGGCAACGGGTGCGGTTCTGGGCCACGCCCGACGTGGCGGGCCCCGCGAGGGACGCCCTGTGGACCGAACTGCTCGCCGCCGGCGTCGACCACCTCAACACCGACGACCTCGGCGGCCTGGAGGCGTTCCTCGACGCCCACCGGGACGCGTAGGACACCGACGGAGCCGACGGAACAGTACTCGTTCGGAGGACAGGTCAGCCGCCCGGACGAACCCTCCGCTACGCCACACTTACGGCCGAACGCCGCGAAGTGGACGTGGCGGAGGAGGTTGACGATGGCCATTTCCATCTCTGTGGTGCTGTTGCTGTCCGTCCTGGCGGTGATCTTCCTGCGCAACGGCGGGCTCAAGGTCTCGCACGCGTTGGTGTGCCTGCTGCTCGGCTTCTATCTGGCCGGCACGAACATCGCGCCGACCATCCACAGCGGCCTGACCGCGACGGCGGACATCGTCGGCAGCCTCAGACCGTAGGCGGCGGCCGTGACGGGGGGAGGGGGCCGGCGGCCCTCGGGGGGCGCTACGCGTCGATGACGCGGGAGCGGATGAGGAAGCGCACCCCCTCGGGTGCCTCCAGCGAGAAGCCGCCGCCCCGGCCCGCGACGACGTCCACGATCAGTCTGGTGTGGCTCCAGGCCTCGTACTGGCGGCGCGACATCCAGAACGCCACCGGCTCCCCGACGCCCTCGACGACCAGCTCCGCGAGCAGGACGTCCGCGTCACCGGTGCGGAATTCGCCGGCCGGGTAGCACATGGGGGCGCTGCCGTCGCAGCAGCCGCCGGACTGGTGGAACATCAGCGGGCCGTGCGCCGCGCGGAGCCGGCGCAGCAGTGCGGCGGCCCCGGGGGTGAGCTCGACGCGGGGAGTCTCCTCGTATGTGTCGTGCATGTCCCGCATGCCAGCACGGCGAAGGTTGCGAGAGGGTTGCACCCGCGGGTTCCGTGTGTGGTGCCGGGTGTGGTTCCGCGTGTGGGTTCCGCGTGCGGCTTTACCTATTTTGACATACCTATCCAGTCATATCTATCGTGTCCGGGTGACCGACTCCAGCACCCCTCGCCGGGACATCGACCGTGTGGCCTCCGGGCTCGCGGCATGCCTTCCCGCGCTGCACCGGGCGCTGGACCGACAGGTCACCGCCCAGTACCCGCACCCCAAGCCCCCGGAGAGCCAGATCGCGCTGCTGCGGTTCGTCGCCCAGCGCGAGGGCACCACGGTGCGCGAGGCCGCCGAGGCCCTGCTGATGAAGCCGAACAACGTCAGCGCCCTGGTCACCCAGCTCACCGAGCAGGGCGACCTGGAGCGTCGGCAGGACAGTGCCGACAAGCGGGTCGCCCACCTCCACCTCACGGCCACGGCCCGTCAGCGGCTGTCCGAGGTGCGGGAACTGGAGACCGCGTTCATCCGCGACGCACTGACGTCCCTCACCGAGGGCCAGCAGGGCGCGCTCGGCTCCGCCCTGGACGCCCTCGACGCGCTGACGCGGCACCTCCACCCCGCCGCCGCCCGCTGACCGGGCGGGGCCCAGGCATTCCCGCCGGCCGCGGGCACACCGTCGTGCCCGCGGCCGGCCCACCGTGCGCCCGAGGGCCGCCCCGTCCCCCGCACCACCCCTTGAACCTGGAAGAGAAGGCTCACCCATGCCGTCCACGTCCGTGGATCACCCCACCACGCCCGCGGCCGAAACCGCCCCACCGGCGGCCGGCCGCCTGCGGTCCAATCCGTGGCTGACCCTCCTCGCCGTCGCGTTCGGACTGTTCATGGTCCAGCTCGACGGCTCCGTCGTCGCCATCGCCAACCCCGAGATCGGCAGCGACCTGCACGCGTCGACCGCCGAGCTGCAGTGGGTGACCAACTCCTACCTGCTCGCGCTCGCCGCCACCCTCATCCTGGGCGGCAAGCTCGGTGACCGGTTCGGCCGGCGCACCTACTACCTGGTGGGCGTGGCCGGCTTCACCCTCGCCTCCGTCGCCATCGGCCTGGCCGGGTCCATCGAGGGCGTGGTCGCCTTCCGCGCCCTCCAGGGCGTCTTCGGCGGACTGCTGATGCCCAACACCCTCGGACTGCTCCGCTCCGTGTTCCCGCCGAAGAAGTTCGGCATGGCCGTGGGCATCTGGGCCATGGTCTCCGCCGTCGCGACGGCCCTCGGACCCATCGTCGGCGGTCTCCTCGTGGAGAACGTCAACTGGGAGTCCGTCTTCTACATCAACGCCCCCATCGGCATCATCGCCATCGCCTTCGGCATCCTCGTCCTTCCCGAGAGCCGCAACACCTCCGGCCGGGAACGCTTCGACATCCCCGGCCTCGTCCTGCTCGCGCTCGGCCTGCTGGCCGTGGTCTTCGGCGTCGTCAAGGGCGAGACCTGGGGCTGGACGTCCGCGGGCACCCTCGGCTCCGTCGCCGCCGGCCTCGTACTCCTGCTCGTGTTCGGCTGGTACGAGACCCGTGTCGAGCACCCGCTGCTCCCGATGCGCCTGTTCCGCAACCGTGCGCTGACCATCGGCGCGGTCATCACCGCGCTGAACTTCTTCGTCATGCTCGGCGTGATCTTCTTCGTCATGCTCTACCTGCAGAACGTGCGTGGTTTCACGCCGGTCGAGGCGGGCGTGCGGACGCTTCCGCTCAGCCTCGCCTCGCTGGTCGCCTCGCCGCTGGGCGCGGCCCTGACCCAGCGCTTCGGTCCCCGGCTGACCATGCCGCTGGGCATGCTGCTCCAGGCGGCCTCCTGCTTCGGCATGCTCACCTGGCAGACCGACTCCTCCTACGCCACGATGTGGCCGCCGTTCATCGCGCTCGGCCTCGGCGTCGGCATGGTGATGGCCGCCTCCTCCGACGCCATCGTGGGCAACGCCCCCGTCCGGGACGGCGGTGTGGCCGGCGGTCTACAGGCGACGACCCTGCAGATCGGCGGCGCGCTCGGCACGTCCGTCCTCGTCTCCCTGATCAGCAGCAAGGTCGGTGCCACGCTCACCGGGGAGCTGACCGGCGCGGGCGTGCCCCCGGCCGTGGCCCACGGTCTGCAGGAGGCCAAGGACGCCGTGGCGATGGGCGTGGCTCCCGTCTCCGCCGACATGCCGGCCGGCCTGCGGGCCGCCGTGGTGGAGGGCAGCGGGCAGGCGTTCATGAACGGCGTCCACGTGGCCGTGGTCGTCACCGGTGTGCTCTGTGTGCTCGGCGCGGTGGTCGCGGCGCTCGGGATCCGGCGCCGCGCGGAGCAGCCGGCGGACCACTGAGACCGGGCCGGCGGTGCCCTCCTCGGCGTGGGGCACCGCCGGCGGTGTGCCTCAGGTCTCCCCGGCCGCGGAGCGGGGGAGCACCGTGACGCGGTGGAAGTTGCACTTCGAGGGCAGATCCGCCGGGGGGCGCGTCTGATGGGCCTTCAGCGCGATGCTCACCAGGCTCAGCAGCAGGTCGACGTCGGCGTCGCAGTCCAGGTGCACGGTCACCCACCGGGAGCCGGGAACCAGGCGGATGGCGCTGGAGCCGCCGAGGTCGTACTGGAATCGCTGGATGGCCCGGTGGGTGAGGTGGAGGTCCACGTCCCGGTCCGAGTGGAAGTGGACGATCTCGTCGCGGACGGAGCGCAGTGCCCATCCGGTTCCGCAACTGGCCGGACCCGCGGTGAGGTCGGGCCAGGCTTGCAGCCGTTCGAGGGCGCGCTGGGCCAGAGTCATGGCCCCATCGTCGCCCGATCACCGCTCCGCAACCAGAGGTTGAGCGATTTGTAACCGGCACGTGAGGTCAAAGTACGTACCGGAGCCCCCGGGGGGGGGGGGGGGGCGGGTGGGGGGGGGGGTTCCCCCCTTCTTTTCCTGCTCTCCCACGGCGGCATGCTCC
>NZ_JBVJVN010000003.1:0-254894 GCF_055603605.1 Streptomyces sp. NPDC037271 | reverse complement strand
GTCCCCAACACCACAACCAAAAAAAGGGGGGGGACCGGTGCACACACATACGGGGCGCCAAAACCCCCCCCCCCCCCCCCCCCCCACCCCCCCCCCCCCTCCCCCCCCCCCCCCCCCCCGGTCGCGCTACGGTGCCACGCAGCCGATCGTCCCCACCGGGAAGTCATTGCCCGTGGACGTGGCGGTGAAGCCGAAGGACACGCTGCCGTCCGGTGGGACGACGCGGTTGTGGTCCACGTTCCGGACCGTCACCGTGCCGTCGGCCCCGCCGGACAGTGTGCCGTTCCACACCCCGCCGAGCGTGGTACCGCTGCCCGGCCGCCACTGCACGGCCCAGCCGTTCAACGGCTCCGTCCCGTGGTTCATCACCTCGACGGAACCCTGGAAGCCGCCGCTCCAGGAGTTCTCCACGGCGTACACGGCCATGCAGTCACCGGAGTGCGTGGGCGGCGGGGTCGTCGGGGGCGGGGTCGGCGTCGGGGTGCTCCCCGACCCGCCGATGCCGGTCACCTCGCCGTTGCCGCCGTCGAAGACGACGTCGGAGCAGGAGAAGAAGTTCTCCTGGCTGTCCGAACGCACCCACTGCATGAAGATCAGCGCGTCACCCGAGCGGCCCGAAGGCAGCGCCAGATCCCAGTAGTAGTGGCCCCCGTCGGCGCCCGCCGAGCCCTGCTGGGGCGGGTCGGTCACCGTCTGGATCAGCTCCAGGTCGTCCCAGCCCAGCTCGGACGTGGGCGACCAGCCGGGCTTGGTCAGATAGACCCGGAAGTCACCCGGGTGGGCCGCCCAGTTGCTGTAGTTCACCTGGATCGTCGAACCGGACGTCAGGTGCGTCCGGGGCCAGTCGGCGCGGGCGGCGTTGTAGGCGGAGAAGTCGTACGGGGACCGGTCGCCGGCGCTGCACAGGGTGCCGTCCGGCACGTAACCGGCGCCGCGTCCGCCCGCGTTGGAGTCGAGCACGGCGAACCAGTTGTACAGCGCCGTCGCGCCGCTCCGGTCGAGGGCGCTCTGGCAGGCCGGGTTCGTCGGGTCCAGGGCGCCGGTGCCGGTCTTGGCGTCCAGCTGGCAGAGGTAGGTGCGTGAGCCGGGCATCATCGCCACGCCGTGCGCGTCGGCCCGCCCCTGCCCGAGCAGGAACGTCACGCCGAGCGCGCCGAGCAGGGTGGCCAGTACCGCCGTGAGAGAGAGGTATCTGCTGCGTCGAACCACAGGGGTCTCCTGTTCTTCCGGGTGCTGCGGCTCCCGGTCGTTGATGACCGATCCATGATCGGTCCATGACAATCGAGACGATCGAGGGGAGTGGTCGGGACCTGGTGATCGGGGCCCGGCGGTCGATGTCCGGCAATCAGGCTTGGTGATCAGGAGGAGCGTGCGGTGGAACCCCCGCCCGTCCGGGGAGGGTGCGTCGACCGGACGGGCGGGGAGGCGGGGGCCGTGCGCGGCCGCTACGCCGTGGTGCAGGCGGTGTCGTTCAGGAGGAAGCCGTCCGGCTCGGCGAACGTGCCGCCGTGGGTGCCCTGGAAGCCGAATGTCAGGCTGCCGCCGGGGGCGATCCGGGCGTTGTGAGCCATGCCGGTCGCCGTGACGGCACCTGTGTTCGGGGCGACGGAGGCGTTCCAGGCGTTGGTGATCCGCTGACCGGAGGGCAGGGTGAAGGCGAGCCGCCAGCCGTCGACGGGGGTCGTGCCGGTGTTGGTGACGGTGACGTCCGCGGTGAAGCCGTCCTGCCAGACGTTCGTGCCGTACGTCACCTCGCACGCCGCCGGGTCCCCGGGGCCGCCGGGGTCGGGGGTGCCCGCGCCGCCGCCGGTCGAGACCGTGGAGGAGAAGGAGTTCACGGCCAGTCCGGCGCCGTTCTGCCACGGCTCGAAGCCGGCCTGCACGCTCGTCAGGTACCAGTCGTCCTCGGCGAGTCCGCGCGCGACGGTGGCCCGGACGAAGTCCATGACGTCGAAGCTCCAGTCGGTGATCGCCGACGGGGCCACGAAGGACAGCACGTCGTTGGCGCCGTTGCTGCCGGTCCACACCTCCCAGGTCCGTCCGCCCACCGCGGCCGTGCCGACCTGGGAACCGATGGGCTGGATCGGGCCCACCCTGTTGAACCAGATCATGATCTCGGTCCGGTTCACCCCGTCGGTCCGGGGTGTCGGGTCCAGCCAGATGTCGTACGAGGCGTTGTAGACGGCGTCGCCGACGTAACCGTACGAGATGCTGGAGGGCGCCTCGGAGACGGTGTCGAGCCGGGCGGGGAGGTTGGTGCCCGGTGAACAGGTCGTGTAGTGGCAGCCGTTGAAGACCGACGGATACGACTTCGGCGCCCCGTTGGTGGGTGCGGATCCGTCGGCCTGGCTGACCCGGAAGCCGGTGTCGGTGGCGGTGACGCACTGGGTGGCGCTGGAGCCCCAGCGGTTGTTCTGGACGACGTAGCGTCCCTGGATCGTCGTCGTGCCGAACGGTTCGCAGATCGTGGTGTCCGCCTGGGCCTGCGCCGTCGCGGTCATCAGTGACGCGACGACCGCGAGGGTCGCGATCAGTGCGCCCAGGAGGCCGCGCGGAGTGCGGGCTTGGGGCCGAAACGGTCGCATGGGGGTCTCTCCGGAAGGGTGCGGGGGATGGAGGGGGCCGGTGCGGGAGCGCTCCCGACTCTGATGGGAGCGCTCCCACTTACCGGTTGACTGGGGACTGTAGAAGCCGCTCATGTCCCTGACAAGAGTGTGTGCGTCGGGTTTGTCGAAGGGATTTCGAAGCCCCAGGTGAGAGACGTGCCGCCGGGAGCGCTGCCGGGTGCCGACGTCGGATCAGGCGGAGTCCCGGAGTACGAGTTCGGTACGCAGGATGACGTGGCGCCAGGCGACGGCGGAGTCCTCCATCTCCTCCAGCAGGAGCCGCACCATCGTGTGGCCGATCTCCTCCAGCGGCTGCCGGACCGTCGTCAGCCGCGGTTCCGTGGACTCGGCCGGCCGGCAGTCGTCGAAGCCGATCACCGCGACGTCCTGCGGCACCCGCCGGCCCGCCGCGCGCAGCGCGTTCAGCGCCCCGGCCGCCATGGTGTCCGAGGCGGCGAACACCGCGTCGAGCTCCGGGTGACGGGAGAGCAGAGCGGTCATCGCCCGGCGCCCGCTCTCCTCCGTGAAATCGGCGCACTCGGCGACCAGCGAGGGCCTGACCTCCACACCCACCGACTCCAGCGCCTCCCGGTATCCGCGCAACCGGCACTGGGCGACGTACATGTCGAGCGGTCCGCTGATCGCCCCGATCGTGGTCCGGCCGCCGTCCAGCAGGTGCGTGACCGCGCCGCGCGCGCCGCCGGTGTTGTCGGCGTCGACGTAGGTGACGCTCTCGTCGCCGGAACGCCGCCCCAGCATGACGGTGGGCAGTCCCGCCTTGGCGAGCAGGTCCGGCAGCGGGTCCTCGGCACGTACGGACATCAGCAGCACGCCGTCGACCCGGCCGCCCCGCGCGTACTCCACGAAACGCTGCCGCTCGGTGTCCGTACGGACCAGGGTGAGCAGCAACTGCACCGGGGTGTCGGTCAGGGCGTCGCCGACGGCATGGACGATCTCGGTGAAGAACGGCTCCCCGAACAGCCGCCAGTCCGTCTCCGTCATGACCAGCGCGACGGCGTCCGCCCGGTGGCCGGCCAGGGAACGGGCCGCGAGATTCGGCACGTATCCCAGTTCGGCGATGGCCCGCTGCACGGCGCGGCGTGTGGAATCCCGCACGCCGGCCGCGTTGTTGACGACCCTCGAGACGGTGCCCCGCCCCACACCGGCGAGGGCGGCCACCTCCTCGAGCGTCGGCGTACCGGGACGCTGCCTGGCCATGCCCGCCTCCCCCTACGAGATCATCCGATATTACGGTCAGTCGCTCGGCTTGGTGGGCCGATCGCCAGGCGTCCGGGGGCGGGCGGGGGCCGTCGGATCGACGAGCACGGCCGGATCGACGAGCACGGCCGGATCGACGAGCACGGCCGGATCGACGAGCACGGCCGGATCGACGGGAGCCGCCGGATCGGTGACGTCCGTGAGGTCCGCGCCCCACGCGGCGGCGCACAGAATGCGGTCGAGTTCCCCGGTGTGGACGGCGGCGCCGAGCCAGGCGCGGGTGAAGCGGCCGGTGTCGGCCGGGAGCAGCCGGCCGAAGGGGTCGCGTGCGCGGTCCCCGGCGGCGGCGTGGAGCTCGGTGAGGAGTTCGGCGGCGGTGCCGAGGCCGTGCCGGCGAAGACGCGTGCCGTCGGCGTCCCGGTTCCCCGGGAAGGCCAGCACACGGCGGCCTCCGGAGACGGCCTGGTGGAGCCGGCGCCGCAGCAGGTGCACGGGTGCCTCGTCGACGGCGGGCGCGGCGGCCGGGGCACCCCCGGGTGCCGGTGCGGCGGGCAGGTCCGCGCGACGGAGCCGGTCGAGACCGAGGTCGAGGCGGCTTCCCGGGTCGGTGGGATGGCTGACGGCAAGGAGCAGGGCGCGGGGCTGCGGGGCCGGCGTGAGCCGGGCGACGACGCGCAGCCGGAGGCCCCGGGCGGACGCCAGAAGGCGGAGGTTCTCGCGGCCGGGAAGCGCGGGATCGTCATGGGCGGCGGCGAGCCGGAGCGTGCGGCCGCCGCAGTCGGCGACCAGGCACTCGCCCGCTGCCTCGCGGACCGTGCCGATGAGCGTGACGTCGAGGAACAGCAGGTCCCGTTCGTCCGTCAGGGCGCGGGAGACCTGCTCGGCCACCGGTACCGCCCACAGGTGGTCCAGGGGCTCGGCGTGCCATGCGGCGCCGGTGGCACGCACGGCCCGTACACCCGCGCCCGCCCCCAGGCGGCCCGTCGGAGAGACGGTCGCGCCGGACACGGCGAGTCCCGCACGCGACAGTTCACGATGTGTCAGGGATGTGTCCCCGATGGCCACGGCGCGGTCGGCGGCGCCGGTGGCCCGCCCGGCGCTGTCCGGGGCCACGTCGGAGACCGTGTAGAGCCGGCCCGCGGCGTCGGCGGTCCAGGTGACGGCGCCCGCGTATCCGGTCGCGGTGAGGACGGGCTCGGCGAAGAGCCCGTACAGGCGCAGGGACCCGTCCGGGGTGTAGGGCCGGCGTTCGGTGCCGCGCAGTCCGGCGAGTTCCGGGCCGGTGGCGCCGGGGAGGCGGTGCGTGAGGAGCAGGACGTCGCGGAGGGTTCCGCGTCGCGCACGAGGCCGAGGAAGTCCAGGGCGAGGTCCTCGGCCTCGCCGAGGGTGCCCGACACCAGCCGGACGACACTGCGGTCGCCCAGAGCGGCATGGGTGTAGGTACGGACGGTGAGGGTGTCGGCGTCCTCCCGGTCGGTGCTGCCCGGCGGCAGGAGGGCGCCGGCCTCGAGGAGGGCGGCTGCGGTGGCGTCGTCGTAGGCGGTGGTCCGACGAGTGGCGGGCGTGGCGTCGTCGTACGCGGCGGCTCCGCCCGGCGGGATGGTGGCTCCCTCCTGCGCGATGGTGGCTCCGCCCGGTGTGGCGGCGGTCCCGTCGGCTGTCATGGTGGTGGTCCCGTTCACGGTGCTCACGCCGCCCGCTCCTCGTCCTCGATGTCACGTCCGGCGTACAGCGCGGCAGCCATGCGCATGCCCTCCGACCAGGCCACCGGCCCGATCCCGCCGAGCTTCAGCACGCGGCCGGCGCTGTCGGTCCACATCAGGGGACCGGTCTCCGTCTCCTCGTAGCCGTCGTAGTCGCCGACCCAGACGCGGGCCTCGACGCCCCGGCCCCCCTCCCGTACGGAGCAGACGGCGTATCCGCCGCGCACGCGGTAACCGAGCTGGGTGACCCGCCCGTGCAGGAAACGCAGTTCCTTGAAGGCACCGCCCGCGTACTCCTCGACCGAGGTGCTCTCCGCGTCGAGCGCGGCGGGGCGGTGCCAGACCTCGCGGAAGAGCTGCTGGGCGCGCTGCTCGACGCCGAGTTCGACGGCGAACTCCCGCAGTTCCCCCAGGTCTTCGAGCAGCACGGGGTGCGGGAGACGTACGAGGCCGGGGGAGATGCGCACGGTGTCCCCGTCGAGGTCGACGAGACCGAGGCCGCGGTCGGGGTCGGCGTCCCGCAGGAACCCCGCGACCTCGCCGTCGGCGCCGGTGACGACGAGGTCGCGCAGGGCGGACCGCCAGGCCGGGTCGGGCCACACCCGGGTGAGCACGGCGAGGGGGACGGGCAGTGACCGCACCATCCACCGCTCCACGTCGGTCAGGCACTGGCGTTCGTGCCGCTCCAGCCACTCGGTGAGCTGGCGCAGCCCCACCACGGCGGGATCGTCCGCCAGTTCGGCCGGCACCGACTTGAGCCGTCGTCCGGCGGCGTTGCGGCACACCACCTTCCCGTCGTCCAGGGCCACCTCGTAGTCCCCGGCCGCCACCCACCCCATGAGTGCCTCCCCGCACCGCGGTGATCAAGTGCTGAAAACTCTAGGCCAGCCCACTGACAACGCGGCGGGCGCTGGGGACGGCCGGGGAATGGCCGGGGAACGGCCGGGGTACGGGCGCCGTGCCGTCAGCCGTCCAGGCGGACCGGCATCAGCAGGGAGTAGACCGTCCGTCAGCACGGTCGACTCGAAGACGAACGCGATGACGCGACGGCGGCTAACTTCCGGAGGCGGTGAAGTAGGCCAGCTCCCATGGGTCGTGTGCGCTGAAGACCGTGATCTCGTCCGCGTGGTCGCGTCGGAGGGAGCGCAGTCGGTCGCGGGTCGCGTCGCGAGCTGTGACGTCGGTCTGTGCTCCCTGCTGGACCGGGTCGAGGACGGGATGAGAGAGGGGCGGCGTGTGCTCGAGCTCGCCGTGATACATGTACGCGTCGCCCGCATGCAGCAGCCACCGTCCGTGGCCGTCGCGCACGGCGACACCCGAGTGTCCCGCCGAGTGGCCAGGCAGTGGCACCAGCAGCAACTCGCATGCCAGCCCCTGCGGTCGCATCACGTCGGGGAAGCCGAACCACGTTGTGCGGTCGGACATGGTCGCGGGTGTGAGCAGCGGATTGTGCGCCCGGTGCGCCGGCACGAAGCGGTCGAGGGTGTGCCGGTGGTGCGCTGCCGTGGGGTCGGTGACGGCCCGGTATTCGTCGGGGTGGACATGCACCTGCGCGTGCGGGAAGTCCGGCAGTCCTCCCGTGTGGTCGCGATGCAGGTGGGTGAGCACGATGTGCCGCACGTCCTGGGGTGCGTACCCGAGGCGGACGACTTGGCGCAGGGCGCTCTCCTCGGGATTCAGCTCGGGCTGGGCGTAGGCGACCCAGTCCGCACCCAGCGACCGGTCAGGGTGCTGCAGGTCGGCGGTGCCGAGGCCGGTGTCGACCAGGATCAGCCCGTCCGAGTCCGTCTCGATGAGCAGGCAATGGCAGGCAACGGCCCGTTCGCGGTTCACGGCGCCGGCCGGAAGTTCCTCGCCGAGTGGTGGAATCTTGCGGAGAGAACCGCAGTTGAGGTGGTGGATGCGCACAAGGCCCCCCTGGAGGCAAGCTGGCGGGGTTTTCGACGGACATTAGGAGGGGGCTTCGTGACTCACCAAACCGTTGGACACGCACCGGCAGGTGATCAGGACGGCCCGCTGGCGGACTGTCCTGACAGCGCCCTGGTTCCGCCTGGCCACGAACCGCGGTGCCCTGTTGACATCACCCTCGCCGCGTTGGGTGGTCGGTGGACGCCGCTGGTGGTCCGCGAGTTCCTGCGCCGCGGTCAGGCCACATACTCCGAACTGTCCGCCGCCCTGCCCGCTCTCTCGGACAAGGTCCTCTCGGACCGGCTGGCCCAGTTGACCGGTGCGGGCGTCATCGAGCGTCACCGCACCCCGGGCTGGCCTCCCCGCGTCCGCTACATTCTGACCAGCCGGGGCCGGGCGCTGGAACCAGTGGTGCGCAGCATGTGGGAGTGGGGCACGGCGCGACGGGACACCCTGGGCTGATCGGCAGACCCGTTCCGTCGAACACGGCTGAATCTCGCCGGTTCGCCGCTCTACCCCCGCTCGTCCCGGCCAGGCCTGCCCCGAGCGGCGGCCCCACGGAGCGCCCCGGCCCGGTGCCCGCCCGCCGTCTGCCATTCTTGCGTCGTGCACAAGCCCAGCGCCGTCACGCCCGACGCCCCCGCGACGATACGGGCGCCGCTCCTCACCCAGGAGTGGCTCGACCTCGCGTTCGTCCACTGGGCCGTCGAGCCCGCCACCGTGGCGGGGCTCATGCCACGCGGCACCGTTCCCGACACGCACGACGGGCTCACGTACGTCGGTCTCGTCGCCTTCCGGATGCACCGGGTCGGCTGGCTGGGGCTGCCCGGGGTGCCGTACTTCGGCTCGTTCCCGGAGACCAACGTGCGGCTGTACTCGGTGGACGCGCACGGGCGGCGCGGTGTGGTCTTCCGGTCGATGGACGCCTCACGGCTCCTGCCCGTGGTGATGGGCCGCGTCGGCTTCCGGCTGCCCTACCTGTGGTCCCGCATGTCCGTCCGCACCGTCGGCGACACCGTGACCTACACCAGTTCCCGCCGCTGGCCCGGCCCGCGCGGCGCCTACAGCCGCATCACCGTACGGCCCGGCGAACGCATCGACGAGCCCACCGGGCTGGAACACTTCCTCACCGCCCGCTGGGGCATGCACAACGCGTTCTTCGGCGGTGCGGCGTATCTGCCCAATCAGCATCCCCGCTGGCCCCTGTACCGTGCCGAGCTCCTCGCCTGCGACGAGGACCTGATCGCGAGCGCCGGGATCCCGGCCCCCGCCCACGCCCCGGTCAGCGTCCTGTACTCACCGGGCGTCGCGGTCCGCCTCGGCCGCCCGGCCCGCGCCGGACGCCGTTGACCGTACGCGGCGCGTCGCCGTAGGCCGTGCGTGGCGTGTGGCTGTTGGCCGTACGTGGCGCGTGGCCGCCGGCATCCTCACCACCGTCGGCTTCCTCGCCCTCGCCCTCGCCCTCCGCGCATGCGGCTCGAGCTCGCGGCCACCGACGAAGGTTCGAACGCGACCACCGCGTCGAGTCGCCAGGCCGGCCGGACCATGACCGTCGTCGGGCAGGCCGACGGCCGGGCGACCCGAGCGACCGGTCACCGCACCGCCCACCCGGCAGCGCCGGAAAACCCGCGTGCTGGGACGGATGGCGGCCGGTGGGACGGTGCGCCTCCACACCGTCCGGAACGGTCGGCACGCGGACGGATCCGCCCATGGGGTCGGAGACGAACAGCAGTTGGCCGGAGCTCATCGCGGACCCGTCTTCCCTGATGGTCTCCCGACCAGCCTCTGATGAAAACGATTATCATCGTGTACCTTGCCTCGTGTTCAGGACCATGAGAAGAAGCGAGGGCACCGATGCCGGCCTCACCGTCGAGATTCGTCCGACGCTGGATCACCGCGGCGCTAGTGGGTTCCGTCCTGGTCGGATGCGGCACATCCACCGAACCCGCGGGTGGTGGCAAGGCCGCGAAGGCCGACGCCAGGACCGACGTCACGGTGGAACCCATCAAGGCGACACGGCAGTTGACCGACGCGAACGGCGTCAAGATCTCCCTGGAGCGGGAACCCGAGAGGATCGTCTGCCTGTTCGGGCTCTGCGACGACATCCTGACCGAGCTGGGCATCGTCCCCACGGCCACGAACAACGCTCTCCTGGCCCACCCCGACTTCCTGGGGAAGGAGCGGGCGGCCGAGATCGACGTTATTCCCGGAGGGTTCATCGCCCCCGAGGTGGAGGCGATCCTCTCCCACAAGCCCGATCTCGTGATCGGCCTCGAGGACACACACGGCAAGCTGGCCCCCGCCCTGAAGGGCGCCACCACGTTCTGGGCCATGCAGCCCGAGAAGTGGCAGGACAGTGTCGGCTATCTGCGCGACGTCGCCGCGCTCACCGGCCGCACCGCCGAGGGCGAGAAGGCCGAGAGGGCCTTCCGTGCCAAGCTCGCCGGCGCCGAGCGGGCCAAGAGCGACAAGACCGCGCTCGTCATCTTCGGCAGTGACGAGAACTTCGGCGTCGCCACTCCGGGCACGGACGTGACCGCCGGTCTGTTTCCCAAGCTGGCCGACTATCCCTGGACCTCTCGTGGTGTGGAGGGAAGTTACAGCCTCGAAGAGATCCTCGCGCGCGACGTCGACGTGCTGTTCGTCGAGACGATCAGCTTCGGCGAGCCGGACGGCAAGCTGTCGGAGAAGCTCGCGAAGAATCCCCTGTGGGGCAAAATCCCGGCCGTGCGCAACGGGGACGTCCACGAGGTGAACTCCGAGGTGTGGGCCAAGGGACGGGGCACCCGCTCGCTCGGCATCGTCCTCGACGAGGCCACGGCCGCGCTGCGATGAGAGAGCCGACCGCCCGGGCCGCGGCCGAGGACGTGACGTCGGGAGGGCGGCGGGCCGTACGGTCCCCGCGCGACCCGCGCGCGGACAGGGCGAGCAGGCGGTGGCAGCTTCTCGTCGTGAGCGCGCTGCTGGTCGCGGCGTCCGTGTGCATGCTGAGCCTGGGCACGCCCTACGTGCCACTGCACCGCCTTCCCGGAGCATTGCGGGACGCGGACGGCACGCTCGCCGGGATCGTCGTCACCGAACTGCGCGTCCCCCGGCTGGTGCTGGCGCTGCTCGCCGGTGCCTGCCTGGGCGCGGCGGGCCTCGTGCTGCAGGAGGCGCTGCGCAACCCGCTCGCCGTCCCCGAGATGCTGGGCGTGTCCTCCGGGGCCGCGCTCGGGGTCGCCGCTCCCCTGGTGCTGGCGGTGTCCGTCCCCGCCGTCGCCCAGCCCCTCCTGGCCGTCGGCGGGGCCGCGCTCGGCGGCGCGCTCACACTGCTGGCCGCCGGACTGGGGCGCAGCCCGTCCGCGGTACTGCTCACCGGGGCCGCGGTCGCCGCCGCCCTGCAGGCCGCGCTGCTCGTGCTCATGATCATGGCCGATCAGATGGACCTCCAGCTGATCTACCGCTACCTGCTCGGCTCGCTTTCCGCCCGTACCTGGGACGACGTCGCCGGGCTGTGGCCGTGGCTGCTCGTCGCGGTGCCCGCACTCGTGCTGTGCGCACCGGTGCTCTCGGTACTGCGGCTGGGGGACGAGGACGCCGAGGCGCTGGGTGTCCGCGTGCACCGGGCCCGGTTCGCCGCGCTGGCGATCGCGGTCCTGCTGATCGCGCCCGTGACGGCCGTGTGCGGTCCGGTGGCATGGGTCGGTTTCCTCGCCCCGCATCTGGCCCGACGGCTCGATCCGACGGCGCACGCCGTGCGCTGGCTGCCCTGGTCGGCCGCGTGGGGTGCCGTGGTGGTGGCCGTCGCCGACGTACCGGCCCGGCTGGCACTGGCACCGGTGGAGACCCCTGTCGGCGCCTGGACGTCCCTGTTCGGCGTGCCGGTCGGGGTCGCTCTGCTCCGGTCGGGAAGGCGGAGACCGAAGGCCTCCGGTCCGGCGGCGGGCTCCGAGGCCGCCCGCCCGGACCGGCGGGTCGCGCCGGCCGCGTCGCAGGAGGGCGCCCGGTGAGCCGGGGGTCCGGAGGAGGGAGCGTGCTGAGCCGGCGTTTCGGAGTGCTCCTCCTGCTCCTCGTCGTGTGTGTCTGCGGTGGACTGCTGGCCGGCCGCGGCATGTCCCCGGCCGTGGTCCGGGAGGTCCTCGGCGGGGGCGGCGACACGACGGAGCGGCACATTCTGCTGCAACTCCGCCTGCCCCGCCTGCTGGTGTCCCTCGGCGCGGGGGCCTGCCTCGGCGTGGCGGGCCTGATCCTCCAGTCCGCCCTGCGCAACCCGCTCGCCGGACCCGAGGTCACCGGTGTGACCCCGGGCGCGGTACTGGGTGCCGTCACCGCGACCGGCCTCGGACTGGCGGGCTGGGAATCGCCCCTCGCCGTCGTCGTCGCCGCGTGTCTGGGCGGGTTCGCCGGAGCCGCGCTGACGTGGCTGCTCGCGGGCCGTGGCGGGGGCGATCCCGCGCAGACCGCCGTGCACGGGGTGCTGGTGTCGGCGGTGCTCGGCGGGCTCACCGCCATGGTGCTGCTGGTCGCACCGGGACAGCTCGGCAGTGTCGTGCAGTGGCTCGTCGGCACGACGGAGGGGCGGGTGTGGCAGCACTGGCACCTGCTGTGGCCGTGGGCGCTGGCCTGGGGCGTACTGGCCTGGCTGCTGGCCGGGCCGCTGACCCTGCTGCGCTGCGGCGACGAGATCGCCGGTGCGGCCGGGCTGTCCGCCGTGCGTGCCCGGACCCTTGCCCTGTTGTGCGCCGTGGCACTGACGGCGAGCGCGGTGGCCGCGGTGGGCGCGCTGGGCTTCGTCGGGCTGCTCGTTCCGCACCTGGCCCTGGCGGTGTTCGGTGCGGACCTGCGGGTGACGCTGCCCGGTGCCGCCCTCGTGGGGGCCGCCGTGGTGAGCGGGGCGGACGCGGCGGCCCAGCTGATGTCGCGGCTGCTGGCCGTCGTGCTGGACACCGAAGGGCTCACGCTGCCGGTCGGGGCGCTCACCACGTGTATCGGAGCGGTGCTGCTGCTGGTCGTCGTACGCCGGGCACCGAGCCGAACGTTCTGATGTCGACGAAGGACAGAACATGACCGAATCCGTGGGTATCCGTGCCGAGGGAGTCCACTTCGGCTACCCCGGCCGTCCCGTGCTGCGCGGTGTCGACGTGACCGTCGAACCCGGCGAGCTGACCGCCCTCATCGGCCTCAACGGCTGCGGCAAGTCGACCTTGCTGAGGCTGGCCGCCGGCCTGCTGCGGCCGGGTCAGGGGCGGGTCCTGCTCGGCGGCGACGACGTCGCCGGCCTCTCCCGGCGCGCCACCGCGCGACGGGTCGCGCTGCTGCACCAGTCGGCCCCGGCCGTCCCCGGCATGACGGTCCGGCACCTCGTCCGGCAGGGGCGGTACGCGGCGCGCGGCCCGCTCGGCATGCTGCGCGAGGGCGACGACCCCGTCGTACGGCGCGCGTTGCGCGACGTCGGGGTTGAGGAGTGGGCCGACCGGGACGTGGACGCGCTGTCGGGCGGTGAACGGCAGCGGGTCCGGCTCGCGATGGCGCTCGCCCAGGACACCCGCGTCCTGCTGCTGGACGAGCCGACCACCTACCTGGACCTGCATCACCAACTCGACGTGCTGCAGACCGTGGTGCGCCTGCGCGAGGAGCGCGGCCTCACCGTCGTGATGGTGCTGCACGACCTGGCCCACGCGGCCCGGTTCGCCGAGCGGATCGTCGCCCTGCGGGACGGCCGCGTGGTGGCGGACGGGACGCCGAAGGAGGTGGTCACCCCCGGGCTGCTCGCCGATGTGCTCAACGTCGCGGGCAGGGTCGGCCGGGACCCCGAGGGCGGCTGGCCGGTGTGTTACCCGGATCACCCTCTCCCGGGCGTGGAATATGAAAATGATGTTCACTAGATTGCGCTCTGGGGCGCTGTCGACCTGCTGCCCGGGAGCGGTACCGCCTGGCTGCGCTGTCACCGCGCGGGCCGGCGGTCTGGCTGGAGCCCCTCGCGGCCGCTCCCGGAGACGTCACCTCGGCCCACGTCCGTCGAACGCACCGTCACCGCACGGCGCAGCCGGCCTCGGTGCCGCACCAGGAGCCGCACCCGGCAGGGCCCGGATCGTCCACGGCGTGGCCCTCGGCACCACCCACTCAGGAGGGGGAACCCCGTGATCGTCCACCCAGAGCTGCGGCGTGCCGCACGGCACGCACAGCGCCCCCTGCTCGCGGCGACCCTCCTGCAGGGAGCCGTCACCCTCGCCCACCTCGCGCAGGCCGTGCTGCTCGCGATCGCCCTCGCCGGCGTGGCCCGGGGCGACACGGACCGGCTCCCGCCGCTCCTCGGGGGCGTACTCGGCGTCGTAGCCGCCCGTGCGGGGCTCGGTCACTGGCAACGGCGCACCGCCACCCGTGCCGGGGCGCGGGTCAGGGTGCGGCTGCGGGACGAACTCCTCGCCCACCTCGGACGGCTCGGACCGGCGTACCTGACCGCCGCGCGTGCCGGAGCCGTACGCGCCACCCTCGTCGACGGGGTCGAGGGCGTCGACGCCTACGTCTCCCGGTACCTGCCGCAGCTCCTCGTCACCGTCGCCGTGCCGCCGCTGCTCCTCGCCGTCCTGGCCGCTGTCGAACCGGTCGCCCTGCTCGGTCTCGTACCCGCCCTGCTGCTCGGCCTGCTCGGTCCACGCGCCTGGGACCGGCTCCTGGCCGAGCGCGGCAAGGAACACTGGGACACCTACGAAGGCCTGGGCGCCGACTACCTCGAAGCACTGCAGGGCATGCCCGCACTGCGGGCCGCGGGCGCCGTCGGACGCACCCGCGAGCGCCTGGAGGAACGCTCCGCGGCGCTGCACCGGGCGACCGTCGCCAAGCTCCGCGTGTCACTGGTCGACACCGGTCTCACGGACCTGGCCATCCAGGGCGGCACCGTGGCCGCCGCACTGCTCGCCTGCTGGTCGGCCGTCACCGGTTCCGCCACGCCCACCGGCACCTACCTGGTGCTGCTCCTGGCCTCCGAGTGCTTCAGGCCCGTACGCGACCTGTCCCGCGAATGGCACGCCGGATACCTGGGGGCGTCGGCGGCGGACGGACTCGCCGCACTGCGCACCGCCGACCCCGAGGTATCCGATCCCCAGGTCCGCGACCCGGCGCCGGAGCGAGCGCACTGGCCGGATCCGCCGTGCATACGCTTCGAACACGTGGAGTTCGCATACGACGGAGCCGACGGGCCGGTCCTCCGCGACGTCACCTTCACCGCCGAGGCGGGGCGCACCACCGCCGTCGTCGGGCCTTCCGGCGCCGGCAAATCCACGCTGCTCACCCTGCTTCTGCGCCACCGCGACCCGCAGCGGGGCCGGATCACCGTCGACGGCCGAGACGTGGCCGGGTACGGACTCGACTCGCTGCGGCAGGGCATAGCCGTCGTCTCGCAGGATACCTACCTCTTCCACGCCTCCATCGCCGACAACCTGCGCCTGGCACGGCCGGACGCCACGGACGAGGAACTGGCCCACGCGACACGGGCGGCCGGCGTCCACGACGAGATCACCGCCCTCCCCGACGGCTACGCCACCCTGCTCGGCGAACGGGGCGCCACCCTGTCCGGCGGACAACGCCAGCGCCTCGCCCTCGCCCGGGCCCTGCTCGCCGACGCCCGGGTACTCGTCCTCGACGAGGCCACGAGCGCGGTCGACGAACGCCGGGAGGCCCACATCGTCCGGGAACTGCTCGACGCCGCCGGAGACCGGACCGTCCTGCTGGTCGCCCACCGGATCGCCGCCGTCCGGCACGCCGACCGCATCGTCGTCCTCGACGGCGGTCGCGTGGACGCCGTCGGGGAGCACGCCGCCCTCGTGGCTGCCGGAGGCGTCTACGCGGAGCTCGTCAAGGCCGGTCACACCGAGGAAGAGGGGCTCGCCGCATGAGCAGCACCGTCGGCACCACCACCGTGGTGACACCGGGCGGCACCACCGACGCGTCCGTGCCCCCGCGGGGCTCACTGCGCGCCCTGCTGCCCGCCCTCACCGGGCACCGTGTCATGGCGGCCCGCACCTGCGTCGCCGCACTCGCCGAACAGGGCTCACTGGTC
The DNA here is from genome assembly GCF_055603605.1 of Streptomyces sp. NPDC037271. NCBI lineage: Bacteria > Bacillati > Actinomycetota > Actinomycetes > Kitasatosporales > Streptomycetaceae > Streptomyces > Streptomyces sp. NPDC037271. The sequence continues at coordinate 239,418 of NZ_JBVJVN010000003.1, read as the reverse complement.
GCGCTGCTGACACTGGCCGCACACAGCGTCGGAACCGCCGTCATCGAAGAGCGGGCCCCCTCACCCGGTACGGTCACGGCGCTGATCGCGCTCGTCCTCGTACGCGCCCTGATGACCTGGCGCGAGATGGATCTCTCGCACGACCTGGCCTACCGGGTGCTGGCCGAACTGCGCGTGCGGGTCTTCGACGGGCTCGCCCGCAGCGCCCCCGCCCGGGTGGCCGGACGCCGCAGCGGGGACCTGGCCACCACCGCGCTGGCCGACGTCGAGGCGCTGGAGTTCTTCTACGCGCACACCACGGCCCAACTCCTGGCATCCGGCGCGGTGTTCATTGGCGGGGCCGTCACGCTGGCGGCGGTGGAGCCGTGGCTGCTGGCGGCGGTGCTGCCCTGCGCCGCGCTCCTGACCGTGGCCCCCTTCACCGACGCGCGTGGACGCGCCACGCGCGGGGCCCGCACCAGGGCCGAGATCGCGAAGCTCTCGGCCGACACCGTGGAGACCGTCGACGGACTGCGTGAACTGCTCGTCTTCGGAGGGCTTGCCGAGCGGCGCCGCCGCCTCGCCGAGCAGGGCCGGCGGGTGGGTGCGGCACAGCGGGCCGAGGCCTCCTGGGAGGCCATGGCCGCAGCCGTCCGTGATCTGCTCATCGTGCTCGCGGTCCTCGGCGTGGTGCTCGCGGCCGCGCAGTCCGTGAACTCGGGGCGGCCGCACGGCGCATGGGCCCCGGCCGCCATGGTGCTGGCCCTGTCGGTGCTGGGGCCGGTCGCCGAGTCGGCCCGGTCGCTGAGCCAGGCCGTGGGGCTGCGCGCCGCGGCCGCCCGCGTCGACGCGGCCGTGAAGGCCCCCGCGTCGGCCCCGCCAACCGCCGCCGTCCGTCGGCTTCCCCCGGGCCCGCTGGGTGTCCGACTGCACGGGGTGTGCTTCGACTACGGGGGCGGACCCGTACTCGACGGAGTCGACCTGACGGTTCCCGCCGGGCAGACGCTCGCCCTGGTCGGTGTCTCGGGGGCCGGCAAGTCGACCTGCGCCCACCTGCTGGCCCGCTTCTGGGACCCGTCGGCAGGAGCCGTCCAGCTGGTGCCCCGTGACGGCGACCCCGTCGACCTCCGCGACGTGGCGGACGCCGAACTGCGCCGTGCCGTCGCCGTCGTGGGGCAGGAGACGCCCCTCTTCCACGGCACCCTCGCGGAGAACCTGCGCCTCGCCGCACCGGACGCTGACGACGAGGTGCTCGCCGAAACCGCCCTGGTGTGCGGCGTGGACGGGATCGCCGCCCTGGACTCACTCGTCGGGGAGCGCGGCTCCACGCTCTCCGGCGGCCAGCGGGCCCGTGTCGCTCTCGCCCGCGCCCTGCTGGCCCGGCCGAGGGTCCTCGTGCTGGACGAGACCACGGCCCACCTGGACAACGCCGGCGACGCCCGGCTCGCCGCCGCGCTCGCCGGAGGTGATCGGACGACCGTCGTCATCGCCCACCGCCCCGCCACCATCCGCCGCGCGGACCGTATCGCCGTCCTGGAATCCGGCCGCGTCGTGGAGGAGGGCACCTGGGACGACCTGACCACCCGCCCGGGCGGCGCCCTCAACCGCGTGCTGGCCGTCACGCCGTCCTGAGCTCGCCGTCCGGTGAGGGGCGCCACCGACCGCGCCGGGCCGACGGGCAACCGCCTCCGCGGTTCGCGGGCAGGCGCGGGGGAGCGGCCGTGCGTGCGGTGATTTCCTCGACGGTGACGTCCCGAGGCGGTCTCGACGAGGTCGAGGCCGTCCAGGTGACGCGACGACGCCCGAGGCCGGGGAGGACACCGTGGACGCACCGCCCGCCAGCGAGGTGGCTCGACACGGGAAATGCCGCGAGCCGCGACGGGTTTCGCGATGTTCCGCGGGCGTAGTGTCGACCCGTCACCGAGGAGGACTTCTGATGCGCAGCGTGACCTATTCGATGGGCGTCTCACTTGACGGCTTCATCGTCGGGCCGGACGGCGACTTCGACTGGACGGTGCCGGACGAGGACGTCTTTCGTTTCTGGATCGACGAGATCCGCGAGGTCGGCGTCCACCTGTTGGGACGACGGCTGTACGAGACGATGCTGTACTGGGAGACCGCCGATCAGGATCCGTCGCTCGACGACTCGATGCTCGAGTGGGCCGCACTCTGGAATCCGCTCCCGAAGGTGGTGTTCTCCACCACGCTGTCGGCGGTGCAGGGCAATGCCCGCCTGGCTTCCGGCGGTCTGGCGGAGGAGATCGAGCGGTTGCGAGCCGAGCCGGGGGAGGGGGACATCGCGATCGGCGGCGCGACCCTCGCCGCCGAGGCGGCCGCATCGGGTCTGATCGACGAGTACCGGGCCATGGTCTACCCGGTGCTGGTCGGCGGTGGCATTCCGTTCTTCCCCCAGCACGAGCGCCGGGTGGATCTCGATCTCGTCGAGACCCGCACCTTCAACTCGGGCATCGTCTACCTCCGCCACCGGGTGGCGCGCTGACCTGATCATCAACGTCCGGTGTCGAGCGGTGCGTCGAACGTGACCATGCTCGACCTCTCATGGCGGGCGCCGGGGCCGGTCACCCACGAGGCAAGGAAGGAACTCCGCTATGCCTCGGCCTGCTGTCGCTCGCCTGCGTCAGCTACTCCCGCCACCTGTCTCCGGAGGGGACACGGCGGTCTGGGACGGGCTCGCCGGCGAGGTGCAGTGGGAACTCCCACTGGACTACCGCGAATTCGTGGAGCTGTACGGCGGGGGAGAGATCGACGAGTACCTGTCCGTCAGTACGCCTCCCGTTCAGGGATCGCCCTACGGGGATCTCCTTGACAGCGCCGATCCCGCACTCTCGGACCGGGACTGCCAGGAACTGGGCGCTCTCCTTGGAGGGCAGGACGTGCCGCTCCTGTTGCCCTTCGCGGACTCGGCGAGCGGCACTGTCGCCTTCTGGCTACGCAAGGGCGCACCCGGCAGGTGGAGGGTGGCCACCTTTCGGAGGCAGGCGCGGCACGGGGCGAACCGCTGGACGGTCTTCGACGGTGGCATGGCGGAGTGCTTCCTGGCCGTCCTGACCGGCGTAATGGATCCGTTCAGCGAGCGGATCCCGGGATCGGGCCCGCACATGTTCGTGAACTGGCGCGAGAGGCAACCACCAGGCTGACTCGCACCGGTACCCGAGCGTGCTGCTGTCCACGTAGACGCCGGCGGGGAATTCCCCGATGCCAGGGTCGTCATCCATGAATTCCCTGCCTCCCCCGGCACGCGTTGCGAACCACCACGGCCGGAGGATACTGAGATTGGGGCCGCGCGGATGCCGGCCCAAGAGAGTTTATGGCCGCTATTGCAGCGGCAGTGAATAGCAAATGAACTGCGGCAGTTCAATTGCGGAGAAAGTGTCATGCATGGGCAAGTGCGGGCAGTCGTCGATAACGAGCCGATCGCGATGATCAAGGTCAGCGTCTATCGTGATCGGACTCTCATCGACAAGACCTATACCAACGATGAGGGTCGTTACAGTGCTGAGGTTCCCGAAGGGGAACTGGTCACCGTGAGGTTCGATACACACCATTCGCTTACCAATGCCGAAGACTGGCATCCGTCGGTGGTCGCCAATGTGGTTGCTGACGACAGGATTCCACTGGACCGCCTTTTGCTCAAGACTGGTCATGGTGCAGACGTGGAATCGGCTGTGGACGCTCTCAGTGGGTATCTGTTCGCTGCGGAAAGGGAGGATGAGGACTACGCCCGAACAGCAGAATCCCGCCTGTCAAGACTGAAACAAACCAGCGAGGTGCTCCAGGGAGTCCAGCGAAAGCTCCAGGAGCACTTCAAGGCGAAGACCTAGGTGGCCGAACCCGGCTCTGCACCGTCCGGATGCTGCTCAACCACGGGACGGCCCTGGCGGCGACGTCATGCGGTGGGCCGGACCGCAGGTGAGCGAGGCGAGTCCGTCGTGGAGGTCCAGGCGTCGTTCCCCGCGGACGGCGAGGCGCTTGAACCGGTGAAGCGCTTGACGTCCCAGGAGAGTGAGTGGTTGAGTACTCACATGAAGACGGAACGCCGCCAACTGTCCACAGCCGAAGAACGCCGGGAGACGGTGTTGCGCACGGCCATCGGGGCGTTCGCGGCCCGGGGGTACTTCGGGACCACCACCACCGAGGTGGCAAAGGCCGCCGGTATCTCGCAGGCCTACGTCTACCGCCTCTTCCCCAACAAGGAGGCGCTGTTCACCGCGGTCGTCGACCACTGCTTCGTCCGGGTCCGCGCCGCTCTCGAAGGTGGCGCGGCGAACGCCGGAGGCGCTGCCCCCGAAGTGGTCCTCGACTCGATGGGTGACGCCTATGCCCGCTTGATCAGCGACAACGACCTCATGCTCGTCCAGCTGCACGCCCAGGCGGCTGCCGTCTCCGAGCCGGCGATCAGGGAGGCGGTGCGGGCGGGGTACGCCCGCACCGTCGAGTACGTGCGCAGTGCCTCGGGGGGCAGTGAGCAGCAGGTCCAGCAGTTCTTCGCCGTCGGCATGCTCTGCCACCTGTTGGTCTCCATCGACGCCGAGGCGGTCTCCGCACCCTGGACCCGCACCCTGGCCGCCGGGATCACGCACTACTGACACGCTCTGCGGCAGGCGGCCCCGTGTCGGCGTACCCGGTGGCCGCTTCTTTTGGCCCGAGGAGTGAGTGTTCAACCACACACCACCTCGCAGTGCACCCCTTCTCTCGAAACCGAAACCGAAACCGAAACCGAAGCCGAAACCGAGGTCCGCCATGGCCAGCAAGCCCTACCTGACAGGTCACTACGCTCCCGTCACGGACGAGATCACCGCCGCCGAGCTGACCGTCGAAGGCACCCTGCCGCCCGAACTGACCGGCCGTCTGATCCGCAACAGCCACAACCCCAAGCCCGGCATCACCCCCACCCACTGGTTCAAGGGCAGCGGCATGGTGCACGGCGTGCGGCTGCGCGACGGCCGTGCCGAGTGGTACCGCAACCGCTGGGTCCACACCCCCGCCCTGGACGGTGCCCCCTACATGACCGACCAGGGACCCGACCTGACGGTCAGCACGGCCGGCACGCACGTCATCGAGCACGGCGGGCGGCTCCTGGCCCTGTCGGAGGCGGCGCTGCCCTTCGAGCTGACGGCCGATCTGGAGACGGTGGACGCCTACGACTTCGGCGGCAAACTCACCTCCACCATGACCGCCCACCCCAAGGAGGACCCGGCCAGTGGCGAGCTGCACTTCTTCTCCTCCTCCCCGTTCCCCCCGTACCTGATCCACCACGTCGCCTCCGCCGACGGCACGGCACTGGACAGCCAGGAAGTACCCGGAGCGAGCGCCGCGCTGAAGCACGACTTCGCGATCACCGAGCACTACGTCGTCTTCCTCGAGGGCTCGGTCACCTTCGACCCCGGCGAACACTCCGGAATCCCCTACGGCTGGAGTGACGCGCAGGCCTCACGGATCGCCGTCATGCCGCGCGGAGCGGGCGGCGCCCGGCAGACCCGCTGGTTCGAGATAGGTCAGGGATACGCCATGCACTTCGCCAACGCCTACGAGGACGCCCGCGGGCACATCGTCGTCGAGGGCCCCGCAGTGGGCCGCGAGGGCTGGCAGCGCTCCTGGAACTGGTGGGTGGGCGCCGCGGACCGGGGCGCCGAGCCGAACTCCGGTTCTCGTAGCCGCCGCTGGACCGTCGACCTGGCCGCGGGCACCGTCGAGGAACAGCAGACCGACGACCTCACGGTGGAGTTCCCCACCATCAACGACCGCTTCACCGGCAGCGAGCACCGCTTCCAGTACGCGCTGTCGTTCCCCGACGACCAGGGGATCGGCAACCACACCCTCGTGAAGTACGACCGCTCCACCGGCGCCCGCCGGCTGCTGCCCTTCGGCACCGGCCAACTGCCCAGCGAGGCGGTCTTCGTCCAGGCGGAGGGCACCACCGGCGAGGACGAGGGATACCTCATGACCATCGTGAGCGACCTCAACGCCGACGCGTCCCGGATGGTCGTCCTCGACGCCTCCGACCTCACCGTGCCCCCGGTCGCCACGATCCACCTCCCCCGGCGGGTGCCCGCGACGATCCACGGTTCGTGGATCCCGGACGCCGCCCTCTGACCCGCCCCGGCCCGCCCAGTACTCGCCGACTCGCACGACACGTGACAAGGAGCTCTCCCATGTACGACTCCCACACCCCCTTTTCCGCCGGCACCATGACCACCGAGGCGGTGCTGCCCGGCATCGTCGACCCGGACGGCATCCAGATCCGCACCCGGCCCGTCCGCCCGGCCGGCCCCGGACAGGTCGTGCTGGCGATGGAGGCCGCCGGAATCTCCTTCGCCGAGCAGCAGATGCGCCGCGGCAAGTACTTCGACCAGCCGCCCTTCCCCTTCGTCCCCGGCTACGACCTCGTCGGACGGGCCGTCGACGTGGGAGAGGGCGTACCCGGCGAGCTGCTGGGGCGGCGCTTCGCGGTCCTCACCAAGACCGGGGCCTGGGCCGGTCACGTCACCGTCGACGCCGGCGACCTGAGCGCGGTACCCGAGTCCGTCGACTCCGCCGAGGCGGAGACCTTCGTGGTCAACGGCATCACCGCCTGGCAGATGCTGCACCGCATCGCGAAGATCCGGCACGGCCAGACCGTCCTCGTGCACGGCGCCAACGGCGGCGTGGGCTCCACCCTCGTCCAGCTCGCCCGCATCGCCGGTGCCAGGGTCGTCGGCACCGCCTCGGCCAAGCACCACGACGCCGTCCGGGCGCTGGGCGCCGTCCCCGTCGACTACCGCGCCCCCGACCTGGAGGGCCGACTGCGCGGACACGCTCCGCGGGGCTACGACGCGGTGTTCGACCACGTCGGAGGCGAGGGCATCGTCGCCTCCTACCGCCTGCTCGCCGCCAAGGGCACCCTCGTCGCCTACGGCACCGCCTCGACCCGCGACGTCCAGGGCTCGTCGAAGGCGCCGGTCCTCAAGCTGTTCGCCCGCCTGATGGTCTGGAACGCGCTCCCCAACGGCAAGAGCGCCCACTTCTACAACATCTGGGCCGGTCGGCGCCGGCTCGGCACCTTCCGCGCCAAGCTGCACGCCGACCTGGGCCACGTCTTCGCCCTGCTCGCCGAGGGCGAACTCGTCCCCCAAGTCGCCGCGCGCCTCCCGCTCACCGAGGTCGGCGAAGCGGTGCGGCTGGCGGAATCCGGCACGGTGGTGGGCAAGGTCGTCCTGGTGCCGTAGACACACGACGCACGCGGTGCAACTCCCCGCCCGGCAGCGAGCGCCGGCCGCCGTCGCAGAATGCGGTGAGCGCCGCCGTGTCCAGGGCTCCGGCCAGCGCGACGACATAGATCATCTCCGTCTCGAACAGCCCCGTGCACCCTGGCTGAGAAAGCCGCGGGGGAGCCCCAGGGCGTGCACCGGCGCGGGCACCCGGGCGTCGCACGCCTGGGCCAGCGCCGCGCCCACCCCTCCGGTGCGCACCCCGTCCTCGACGGAGAGCGTCAGGCGGTGCCGGGCGGCCAGATGGACCAGGACGGGACTGACCGGCAGCACCCAGCGCGGGTCGACGACCGTGACCCCGACGCCCTCGTCGGCCAGCAGCTCCGCCGCGCCCAACGCGGTGCCCGCGAGCACCCCGGCGCCGACGAGCAGGACGTCCAGCGGCCGGGCGGCATCGTCAAGTCGTGCTCGGGTGACGGGTGACGGGTGACGGGTGACGGGTGACGGGTGTCGCCGAGGCGGGCGAGCTGACGGTTGTGGAAGAAGTCGTCCTCGCGGAGGTGGGTGACGCTGCCGGACGGGGCGCGGAGGTTGACGTAGCCGAGCGCCTCGATGGGGAGGCGGGACCGGGCCGCCACCACGAAGGTCAGGGCGAAACCGTGCGTGACGACGATCTGGTGCTCGGTGCCGAGGCGCAGGACGTCGTCCACAGCGGCATAGATCCGTTCCGCGGACGCCGTCCTGGTCTCCGCGCCCTCGATGCCCTCGTGGTGGTACATCCGGTTGCCCGTCGCCGGGGGCGGCAGGAAACGCCTCTCCAGCGAGCCGGTGTCCCCATGCCGGGCAGCACCATCCCCCGGAGCCTGTTGCTCCTTCACTTCAGGGGAACCGCGGCCGACACGGGCCGGCCCGCGGTCGGCATGAGCGCTAGAAGAACCCGAGCTTCCGAGGGCTGTAGGAACAAAGGATGTTCTTCGTCTGCTGGTAGTGCTCCAGCATCATCTTGTGGTTCTCCCGGCCGATCCCCGACTGCTTGTAGCCGCCGAAGGCGGCGTGCGCCGGATACTGGTGATAGCAGTTGGTCCAGACACGCCCCGCCTGGAGGGCGCGGCCCGCGCGGTAGGCGGTGTTCATGTCGCGGGTCCACACCCCGGCGCCGAGGCCGTACAGGGTGTCGTTGGCGGTCCTGATCGCGTCGTCGAAGTCGTTGAACGGTGTGACCGAAACGACCGGGCCGAAGATCTCCTCCTGGAAGATCCGCATGCGGTTGTGGCCCTCGAAGATCGTGGGCTGCACGTAGTAGCCGCCCTTCAACTCGCCGTCGTGCTCGACGCGTTCGCCACCGGTGAGTACCTTGGCGCCCTCCTGCCGGCCGATGTCCAGGTAGGAGAGGATCTTCTCCAGCTGGTCCTTGGACGCCTGCGCGCCGATCATCGTGTCGGTGTCCAGGGGATGCCCCGGCTCGATCAGCTCGGTGCGGGCGACGGCCGCCTCCATGAACTCGGCGTAGGCGCCACGCTGGACCAGGGCGCGGGACGGGCAGGTGCACACCTCGCCCTGGTTGAGCGCGAACATCGTGAAGCCCTCGAGCGCCTTGTCGCGGAAGTCGTCGTCCCGCGCCCAGACATCTTCGAAGAAGATGTTCGGTGACTTGCCACCCAGTTCCAGCGTGACCGGCTTGATGTTCTCCGAGGCGTACTGCATGATCAGCCGCCCCGTGGTGGTCTCCCCGGTGAACGCCACCTTCGCCACCCGCGGGCTGGCCGCGAGCGGTTTGCCCGCCTCCGCGCCGAAGCCGTTGACGATGTTCAGGACGCCGGGCGGCAGCAGGTCCGCGACCAGGCTCAGCCAGTAGTGGATCGACGCCGGGGTCTGCTCGGCGGGCTTCAGGACCACGGCGTTGCCGGCGGCGAGGGCGGGGGCCAGCTTCCAGGTCGCCATCAGGATCGGGAAGTTCCAGGGGATGATCTGCGCGACCACACCCAGCGGCTCGTGGAAGTGGTACGCCACGGTGTCGTCGTCGAGCTCGCCGAGCGAACCCTCCTGCGCGCGGATCGCGCCCGCGAAGTAGCGGAAGTGGTCGATGGCGAGCGGGATGTCGGCCGCCAGTGTCTCGCGCACCGGCTTGCCGTTCTCCCAGGTCTCGGCGACCGCCAGGCGCTCCAGGTTCGCCTCCATACGATCGGCGATCTTCAGCAGGATGCCGGAACGCTCCGTCACCGACGTGCGGCCCCAGCCCGGAGCGGCCTCGTGAGCGGCGTCGAGCGCCCGCTCCACGTCCTCCGCCGTACCGCGCGCGACCTCCGTGAACGGCCGGCCGTTCACCGGTGACGGGTTCTCGAAGTACTGCCCGCGCGCCGGCCGCACGTACTCGCCGCCGATGAAGTGGTCGTAGCGCGACTGATAGGAGACGATCGCGCCCTCGGTGCCGGGCGCCGCGTAACGGGTCATCCTGTCTGCCTCCCTCGTCCAGCGCTGCCCGCCGTTGGACAGCTCTGCGCGCGAGGCTAGGCAGCGGGACGTTGCAGGGACGTTGCGTGCGCGGCGGTCACCGACCGGAGGCGGGGACCGTGCCCGCGACCGTCGGCTGCCGGCCGGCGGTCACCACGCGTGAGGCGCCGCCGACAGTTCGGACTCCAGTGCGGCGAGCCGGGACCGGACCGCCGGCGTGGGCCGGACCGCGGCCAGCGCGCGCCACGCGTCGAGATCGTCTTCGCCCCACGGTGCGTGCGCCCAGTCGGCCAGCAGGTCGGGATCGCGGCAGGCGATCAGCGCGGCGCGCAGACCGTCGGCGAGCCGGTGCCTGAGCCGCACCACCGCCGGAGCCTGCGACCCGGGCAGCAGCGGGCCGGCGTACGCCGCCACGGCACCCGTGACCGCACCGGCACGCAGGCGACGTTCGACGACGGTGGCGTCGGTCTCGAAGGGCAGCGCGAGCCGGTACGGCCGGGACGCCAGCCGGCCGGGCCCCAGGATCCCGCGCAGCCGGGCCAGTTCGGCACGGAGGGTCACCGGCGGCACCGACTCGTCCTCGTACAGCGCGCACAGCAGTTCGTCGCCGGTCAGGCCCTCCGGGTGGTGGGCCAGCAGCACGACGATCTCGCTGTGCCGCCGGCTCAGCCGTATTCTGTGACCCTCCGCGCTCAGCAGGGCCTCGTCACGGCCCAGCGCGGTCAGCTCGGCCGCCTCGGCCGGGGACTGTTCCGGGGTGAGCAGTGCCAACTGCGACTCGGCGGCACGCGCGACCGCCTGGACGAAGCCCAGACTGTGAGGGTGCGCCAGATCGTCCCCGCCTGTGATGTCCACTGCGCCGAGTACCCGCCCGGTGCGGGGGTCGTGCACCGGAGCCGCCGCGCACGTCCACGGCTGGACCCGCCGTATGAAGTGCTCCGCCGAGAAGACCTGGACCGGCCGTCCGACGGCCACCGCCGTGCCCGGCGCGTTCGTCCCGACCGCGGACTCCGCCCACCGGGCACCCGGCACGAAGTTCATCCGTCCGGCCCGGCGGCGGGTGGCCGGATGCCCTTCGACCCACAGCAGCCTGCCGTGCGCGTCGCACACCGCGAGCAGGTGATCGCCGTCGGCGGCGAACGTGCCCAGGAGTTCACGGATCAGCGGCATCACCCGCGCCAGCGGATGCTCGGCTCGGAAGGCACCGAGGTCACCGTCCGTGAGCTCCACGCTCGCGGTGCCGTCCGGGCCGACACCTGCCCGGACCGACCGCCGCCACGACTCCGCCACCACGGCACGCACGGGCCGCGGCACCGTCCCTGCCTCGGTGAACGTCGCATGTGCGCGCCGCAGTGTGCGCGCGCGTTCGACGGGATCGGCCCCCGATTCCAGAGCCAGCCATGAATCAGGCAACTCGGCCTCCCCGGGCGGTGATGCTGACGGTGACGCGCTGCGGACATCGTCACTCCGCGGAAACGCGCCGACAACCTCTTGGACCAGCCGGATCACCCCGGACGCGGGCCCGCCGGCGGTCAGGCGAAGTTGACCAGTCTGATGTAGCGGGTCCAGTCCCACAGGGGCCCCGGGTCGGTGTGGTCGCTGCCGGGTACCTCATGATGCGCGATGATGTGCGCGCGGTCCTTGGGGATGCCGTACGCGGTACAGATCGCCGCGGTGAGCCGGGCCGACTGCTCGTACAGGGCGTTGGTGAAGTATTCGGGCCGGTCCACCCACCCTTCATGTTCGATTCCGATGCTGCGGGTGTTGTAGTCCCAGTTCCCCGCGTGCCAGGCGATGTCCGCCTCACGCACACACTGCGCCACGTGCCCGTCGGAGGACCGGACCACGTAGTGCGCGGACACCTGCTTCTGCGGATTGCGGAAGATGGAGAGGGTGTCGGCGTACGTTTCCTGTGTGACGTGGATGACCACGTGGTCGACGGGGTAGGCCGAGGGGCGGCTCGACCGGGTGTAGTTGGACGTACTCGCCGGCTGCCACTCGGCGGAGGGGTAGTCGACGGCCCGGGGCCGAGCGGCGGCCCGTGTGGAGGAGAGCAGGGCTTGGGGGACGGCGGCGAGCGCGGCGCCCGCCAGGAGCCGTCGCCTGGTCGGAACCGGTGCTGTCCTTTTCCTTTCCATGGGGGACTGCCTTTCGTCGGTGGGCCTCGAGCCCTGTGGGGGTGCAGGGTGCTCCGCTGCATGACGTTGCAGGGAAGGAGAACGCGACGCGGACGTTCGCCGCCCTCCTGGCGAGGGACATCCGCGCGAATCACCGTACGGGCAGCGGGGGTTGCGCAGAAGGGCGCCGCGCCGTTCCGTGGACGGCCGCCGCCTTGTGGACACCGCGCTCACTCGATCGAGTGGCCTGGGTGTGAAGCGGGGCTGTTCGGGCGCCCACGGTCGAGGCCGGTTTGGTTCCGTCACCGCCGCCGGTGATGGTTCGGGGCCGGGATCGGGTTTGCCTCGCTGCGGTCATGGCGGCGGGTTCGGGTTTGTCTCGCGGCGGTCATTGGTTCGGGGCGTTGCCTCGCGGCGGTGATCGGTTCCAGGCTCGGTTCGTAGCCGTAGCCGTAGCCGTAGCCGTAGCCGTAGCCGGTCCGGTCAGGCCCGCTCCGCCACCACCGCCGGGTCGTCCAGGACAGCGCGCACAACCGAGTGTGCGGCGCCGAGCAGCGGTCCCTGAGGGCCGAGCTCCGACACGGAGACCGGGCAGGCCGGTCCCGCCGTGCGCCGGGCCAGTTCGTCCCGCAGCGACGGCAGCAGCCAGGGTGCGAGTCCGGCCAGCGCGCCGCCCAGCACCACGCTCTCGGGGTCGAGCAGGTTGACCGCCCCGGTCAGCGCGATGCCGAGCGCCGTGCCCGCGTCGCGCAGGGCACGTCGTACGGCCTCGTCGCCCTCGGCGGCACGCCCCGCGAGCAGCCCGACGCGGTCCGCGCCCGGCTCCACGCCCGCCGCACGCAGTACCGCCTTCTCACCGGCGTACTGCTCCAGGCACCCGCGCCCGCCACAGGGGCACTCCGGCCCGTCGGGGCTGACCGGCATGTGCCCGAGCTCGCCGGCGAATCCCCGGGTACCGCGCAGCAGCCGTCCGTCGACGACCACGGCCGCACCGATGCCGATCTCGGCCGAAACGTGCAGGAAGTCCCGTGGGGTGCCTTCGCCGAGCCACAGTTCGGCCAGCGCGCCGAAGTTGGCCTCGTTGTTCACGGTCAGCGGCAGGTCCGCGGGCAGCAGTGCGCCCAGATCCGCGTCGTGCCAGTCCAGGTTCGGCGCGCGTACGACGGTACGGGCGTCCCGCGCCACGAGACCGGGCACGGCGACCGCGAGCCCGGCCGGCCACAGCCCCTCGGCCTCCGTCTCCGAGACGACCTGTCGCACCAGGCCGGTGAGCTGCTCGATCACCGGCTCCAGCGAGCGGCCCCGATTGCTGCCGTACCGCACGACTCGCGACCGCACCTGGCCACGCAGGTCGACCGCGCAGACCGCGAGGTGGTCGACGCCGACCTCCGCCCCGATGCCGGCCGGGCCCTTCGCGCTGACAGCGAGCGCCGACCCGGGACGCCCCACCCGGCCGGGACGCTCGGGGCCGAGTTCTTCCAGCAGGCCCGAGCGGATGAGCTCGTCCACGAGTGTGGACACCGCGGCACGCGTCAGCCCGATCCGTGAGGCCACGGCCGCCCGGGACAGCGGGCCCTCGGCGCTGACGGTGTGCATCACCCGGGCGAGGTTGCGACGGCGCATCCCCTGCTGGGTGTCCGGCAGCGCGCGCCCGGGGCGGGCCGGGTGTGCTTCGTGTGGCGGTGCGGTCATGCCTCCGTCAGCCCCTGGTCTGTCATCGGTCTGTCATCGGTCGGTCGGTCGTCGGTCGGTCATCGGCCTGTTCCCCGGTCGGTCCCATCCTCGGCCATGTACCGCCTGGGCGCGGGCCCGCCGGACGTACGTCGTCTCCGACAGCGCCCGGCGGTCGCCGAGGGCACTGCCGGAGGACAGCCGGGAACGTCCACGGGCGACGCCCCCCTGGGCGGCCTGGCCCAGGACGCTCTGCGACGACGAGCGTCGGGTCGCGCGGGCCCTCCGGCTGCCCGCTTGGCTGTCCTCCGTCGGCGCGTGCCGGGCGCGTTCCCACGGTGGACGTCTCCGTCGCCGGTGAACGTGATCGCGGCCCGGGCACACCCTCCGAGAGTGTGCGCAGGCCGCCCGTCACGTCGGCATGCCCGGCGACGCCCCGCGCCCGGTGCCCCGCGGGAGCAGCCCGTGACGGTGCCCGTCGATGGCGTCGCCCGCGTGAACGCGTCCTCAGCGGGAGTCCGCGTTCCGTTCCAGCAGCGGTGCCGCGTCGGAGAGTACCCCGCTGATCCTGGTCAGTGTCGCCTCGTCCCGTTCCACGGCGTCGAGTACCGGCCCGGCAGCCGTGTTCCAGCGCCGGGCGACCGCCGCCGCGTCCTCGCCGGTCAGCAGGCCGGCCGCCTGCGCCGCGGCGCCGAGGGCGACCAGTTCCCTGGCCTCGGGGATCTGGACCGGACGCCCCGACAGCCGTCGTACGGTCTGCTGCCAGGCAGTCCCGCGTGCGCCGCCGCCGATCAGCAGCAGTGGCGTGGACGGGTCCGCGTCGGCGTCGAGGACCAGGTCGAGTGCGCCGAGCAGCGAGTGGACGGCGCCGTCGTACGCCGCCTGGAGCAGCTGGCCGGCGGTGGTGTCGTGGCGCAGGCCGTGCAGGAGGCCGGAGGAGTGCGGCAGGTTCGGCGTGCGTTCGCCGTCCAGGTAGGGCAGGAGCGTGATGTCGGTGCCGGGCTCGACGGCTTCCCGGTCCAGGCCCAGCAGGGCCGCGACGCGGTCGACGGCGAGTGTGCAGTTGAGAGTGCAGGCCAGCGGCAGCCAGTCGCCGCGGGCGTCGGCGAAGCCCGCCACGGTGCCGGTCGGGTCGGCGGGGCGTCGCTCCGAAACGGCGTACACGGTGCCGGACGTTCCGAGGCTCATCACCGGTACGCCGGGACGCAGCCCGAGTCCCAGCGCGGCTGCCGCGTTGTCGCCGGTCCCGGCGGCGACCAGGGTGCCCCTGGAGAACGGCAGGTCGTGGCCGTCGCGCACGGTGCCGGCCACCTCCCCGGGCCGGACCACTCGGGGCAGCAGTGCCGGATCGAGCCCCACGCGCGCGAGGATCTCCTCGTCGTACGCCTCGGTGCCGGACGCCCACCATCCGGTGCCGGACGCGTCGCCGCGATCGGTGGTGCCCTCACCGGTGAGGCGCTCGGTGAGGTAGTCGTGGGGGAGGCGTACGGCCTTCGCCGAGCGCGCGGCCTCCGGCTCGTGCTCAGCCAGCCAAGCCCACTTGGTCACCGTGAACGAGACGCTGGGCACGCTGCCCGTGCGCTCCGCCCAGAACTTGGGGCCGCCCAGTTCCTCGATGAGACGACGGGCCTGCGGGGCGGAGCGCACGTCGTTCCACAACAGGGCCGGACGCACCGGGTCGCCGTGGACGTCCAGCGTGACGAGTCCGTGCTGCTGCCCGCCGATCGACACCGCGGCGGCCTCACGCGCGGCGTCACCGCACTGGTGCAGGGCCTCGCGCAGCGCGTCCCACCACTGACGCGGATCGCTCTCGCGCCCGGCTCCGGTGGACACGACGTGGGGGGCCTGGCCGCTTGCGACGACCCGGCCGGTGGCCGCGTCGACGACCAGCGCCTTGGTGGACTGGGTGGACGTGTCCACGCCGACGACGAGCGGACCCTCGGCTGCTGACATCGGACTTCTCCCTCTTCCGCGGCTCTGCGGGGATCTGACTGGACTTGCCTGGACGGGGACCTGCACTGAGCAGGGGTTTCGCGGTTCCTCGGTCCTCGTGACTCGGACGTCACTCCTTCGGGGACGCCTTGTCTCTTCCCAGGACCGTGTGTGCATACTAATTTGTAAAGCGCCATGACGAAATAGTCGGCGGCAAGTGATCGGCAGCGAGCGAGGAGCCACGGAATGAACTATCAGCCCACTCCCGAGGACAGGTTCACGTTCGGTTTGTGGACGGTCGGTTGGCAGGGTCGGGACCCCTTCGGTGACGCCACCCGCCGGGCGCTGGACCCGGCGGAGTCGGTGCGGCGCCTGGCCGAGCTGGGCGCCTACGGGGTCACGTTCCACGACGACGACCTGATCCCGTTCGGGTCGAGCGACACCGAGCGCGAGGAGCACGTCAAGCGGTTCCGGCAGGCGTTGGACGCGACGGGCATGAAGGTGCCGATGGCGACGACGAACCTGTTCACGCATCCGGTGTTCAAGGACGGCGCGTTCACCGCGAACGACCGGGACGTGCGCCGGTACGCCCTGCGCAAGACGATCCGCAACATCGATCTCGCGGTGGAGCTCGGCGCGAGCGTCTATGTCGCCTGGGGCGGCCGGGAGGGCGCGGAGTCCGGCGCGGCCAAGGACGTGCGGGACGCGCTGGACCGTATGAAGGAGGCCTTCGACCTGCTCGGCGAGTACGTCACCGAGCAGGGCTACGACCTGAAGTTCGCGATCGAGCCCAAGCCGAACGAGCCGCGCGGTGACATCCTGCTGCCGACGGTGGGCCATGCGCTGGCGTTCATCGAGCGGCTGGAGCGGCCGGAGCTGTACGGCGTGAACCCGGAGGTCGGCCACGAGCAGATGGCGGGGCTGAACTTCCCCCACGGGATCGCGCAGGCGCTGTGGGCGGGCAAGCTGTTCCACATCGACCTCAACGGCCAGTCGGGTATCAAGTACGACCAGGACCTCCGGTTCGGCGCGGGCGACCTGCGATCCGCGTTCTGGCTCGTGGACCTGCTGGAGAGGGCCGGATACGCGGGGCCGCGGCACTTCGACTTCAAGCCGCCGCGGACCGAGGACCTCGACGGGGTGTGGGCGTCGGCCGCGGGCTGCATGCGCAACTACCTGATCCTCAAGGACCGGGCTGCCGCCTTCCGCGCGGACCCGCAGGTGCAGGAGGCCCTCGCCGCGGCTCGGCTGGACGAACTGGCCCGCCCGACCGCGGAGGACGGTCTCGCGGCGCTGCTGGCCGACCCGACCGCCTTCGACACGTTCGACGTGGACGCGGCCGCTGCCCGCGGCATGGCCTTCGAACACCTCGACCAGCTCGCCATGGACCACCTCCTCGGCGCCCGCTGAGCGGTCCGGCCGCTGTGCGAAGGCTCCGGCCCCTTCCGGTTCACGGACGCTGTTGATGAATCCCGTCGCATGACGCCGAGCGGAGCGGCGGTCCCCGGCGACGCGCCGCGTGCGCGCTGTCTCGCCGGGGCACTCGCTCCGACCGAGGCCCCAGGGCAGGTGCCCGGCGGCCGTCGTACGGATTCGCCCACAGCGCACGATTCACGGACGGGGCCGGAGCCCGTCCGGCTGTGAGAACCCGTGCGCAGCCGCACGATCGGTCACCGGGTCTCGTTGCTGCCGCTGCCGCTGCCGCTGCCGCTGCCGCTGCCGCTGCCGCTGCCGCTGCCGCTGCCGGTCAGGCGGGCCGGTGCGGCGTGGCAGTCCGAGTCGTTCGTCGTCCTGAAGCCGCGCATCCACGGGGGGCAGTCATCCCGGGCAGTTCACGGAAGCTGCCGGGCGCCGTTCGGCACCTCTCCGCGCCCCCGCTCCGCATGCGTGCCAAGGTCGGCAGGGCCCGGTATCCGCGCTCGTCGCAGCTGATGCTCCTCGCCCGGCCCCTGCCCCAGCCCCGGCACCTTGTCGCCGATGCCGGGACGGTCCTGCGCCGGCCCTCGTCCCGGGCAACGGTGTGTTCCTCGCCCGGTCGCGGTACCCGCGTCGGCCGGGGCCGCCCCGACGTCGGGGCCGGGTATCAGGACTCGTCCCCGGCGGCGAGTACCGCCGTGGCCAGCGCCGTCGCCGGGTCCTGAGTGGCGCCGCCCACGGGGATCCAGTGGCCGCGCTCCTTGCGGTAGGGCCACCAGCGGCCGTCGGGGTCCAGGCGGAGTTGGTGCGGCGCGCCGACGACGGTCCACCGGTTCGCCCGCGCCCGCAACGACGGCCGCTCGTCCTCGTCCCAGGCCGATTCCAGTGCCGCACGCGCGCGTGCGAGCGTGTCGCCCGTAACCGTCCACTCCTCCTCGAGCACGGACAGAGCGGCTCCGCCGCCGAGCCGCCACGCGTGTACGGCGACGGCCAGTGCCTCCTGGCCGCGCCCCGAGCCGTCGCCGAGGCGGTGCAGCACCTCCGCCCCGGGGTCGCCCGCGGCCAGGCGTACCGCGTCCTGCGAACAGGTCGCTTCCTCGCCCACCGCGAGCCGACCGTGCCCGCTGTGCAGGGCCTCGGCGAGCAGACGGTGGCCCTCCGCCGCGGTCCGGGAGGCCAGGAAGGCCAGGGCGGCCGGGTCGACGCCCGGGGGCGGCGCGCTCTCGGTGTCCAGGGACGGTGGTACACCCGGACCCTCCCGGAGGTCGGGCGGGACAGGCAGCGGAGGCAGTACGTGCCCCGCCGCGTACGCCTCCGCGGCGTCCACGCCCTCAGGGCGCGAGGCGGCGTCCTCTGAGGGTGTGTCGCCGCGCGTCTGAAGGGCGTCGAGTACGGCCCGCTCCGCGCGTCCCCGCATCAGCAGCAGGACGAAGGGGTCCTGGTCCAGCAGCCGGGCAACCTGGTAGCAGAGAGCCGCCGTGTGCCCGCAGTGGTCCCAGGCGCCGCAGTCGCACTCCGGTTCCAGGTCGCCCAGTCCCGGCAGCAGGTCGATCCCAGCGTTCGCGGCGTCCTCCACCAGGTGCGGCGGCATGTCGCGGTCCAGCAACGCCGCGACGTGCCCGGACCGCTCGATCGCCATGTCGACGAAGTGGTCCCACTGGGCGTCGGACAGCTTCTCCAGCAGGACGTCGGCCCGGTGCGCCGTGCGGTCCCGGTCCTGGACGACCGCGGTGATGCGTCCCGGACGTACCGACACCGCGCCGACCGCTCCCGCGCGCGCGAGCCGGCGGCCCGTCTTCACCTGTGCCGTGTCCAGAGCCGCGTCCTCCAGTGCCTTCAGCCAGGCCAGACCCCACCAGGTCTGCGCGAAGCCCCGTCCGTGTGCGGGCGGCAGTGCGGCGAACGTCCGTTCCGTGTCATCGTCGTACCGGGTCATCGCATACCCCCTCGCAGCTCGACCAGGTCGGCCAGCTCCGCGTCCGTCAGCTCCGTGAGCGCCGCCTCACCCGTTCCCAGCACCGCGTCGGCGAGTTCCCGCTTCCGGTTCAGCAGGGCGGCGATGCGGTCCTCTACGGTTCCCTCGGCGACCAGCCGGTGCACCTGCACGGGGCGGGTCTGGCCGATGCGGTAGGCGCGGTCGGTGGCCTGCGCCTCGACGGCCGGATTCCACCAGCGGTCGTAGTGCACGACGTGCTCCGCGCGCGTGAGGTTCAGTCCGGTGCCCGCGGCCTTCAACGACAGCAGGAAGACCGGGACCTCGCCGTCCTGGAACCGCCGCACCAGCGTCTCCCGACCCGTGACGGACGTGCCGCCGTGCAGGAACAGCGAGGCCACGCCGCGGGCGGCCAGGTGCTGTTCGAGGAGACGTGCCATCTGCACGTACTGCGTGAAGACCAGCACACTCGCCTCCTCGGCGAGGATGGTGTCGAGTAGTTCGTCCAGCAGTTCCAGCTTCCCCGAGCGGCCCGTGATCCTCGGCTGTTCCTCCTTGAGGAACTGTGCCGGGTGGTTGCAGATCTGCTTGAGACCCGTCAGCAGTTTCACGATCATGCCGCGACGCGCCATGCTGTCGGCTCCGGCGATCTCCGCGAGCGCCTCGCGCACCACCGCCTCGTACAGCCCCGTCTGTTCCGCGGTCAGCGACACCGGGTGGTCCGTCTCGGTCTTCGGCGGCAGCTCCGGGGCGATTCCGGGATCCGACTTGCGGCGCCGCAGCAGGAACGGCCGTACGAGCCGCGCCAGCCGTTCCGCCGCCACCGGGTCCTGGCCGCCCTCGACGGCCTGTGCGTAGTGCCTGCGGAAGGTGCCGAGCCGGCCCAGCAGCCCCGGGGTGGCCCAGTCGAGGATGGCCCACAGTTCGGAGAGGTTGTTCTCCACCGGGGTGCCGGTGAGCGCCACGCGCGCGCGTGCGCCGATGGAGCGCAGTTGCCGCGCGGTCTCCGAGTACGGGTTCTTCACATGCTGGGCCTCGTCGGCCACGACCATGCCCCACTGCACGGCGGAGAGCCGGTCGGTGTCCAGGCGCATCGTGCCGTAGGTGGTGAGCACGAACTCGCCGTCGGCCAGCCCTTCCAGGTCGCGCCGGGCACCATGGAAGCGGCGTACTGGCGTGCCGGGTGCGAACCGTTCGATCTCGCGCTGCCAGTTGCCCATGAGGGAGGTCGGGCACACCACCAGAGTGGGTCCGGCGGCCGACGCGTCGGTCTGCCGGTGCAGGTGCAGGGCGATCAGCGTGATGGTCTTGCCGAGGCCCATGTCATCGGCGAGACAGCAGCCCAGGCCCAACGACGTCATGCGGGCCAGCCAGTTGAGCCCCCGTCGCTGGTAGTCGCGCAGTGTGGCGTCGAGGGCGGCGGGCTGCTCGACGGCATCCTGGGCCTCGGGGTCGGCGAGCCGCTCCCGCAGGGCCGCCAGCCATCCCGTGGGGCGCACCTCGACACGGTGCCCGTCGACCTCCGTCGAGCCCGTCAGGGCCGCGGAGAGCGCGTCGACCGGCGTGACCTTGTGGTCCTGCCGGGTACGGGCGCGGCGGGCCTCCTCGGGGTCGACGAGCACCCACTGGTCGCGCAGGCGCACCACGGGACGGTTGGCCTCGGCCAGCAGCTCCAGTTCCTCGCGCGTGAGCCGCTGCTCGCCCAGGGCGAAGGACCAGTTGAAGGCCAGCAGCGCGTCGGCGGACAGGAACGACGGGCCGGTGTCCGACGAGGCCGTGCGCGGCGCCGGCTCGTCGTCGGGCGGTCCTACCTCCGCGCGGGCGGTCAGGTCCCGGGCCAGCTCTCTCGGCCAGTGCACGTCGACGCCCGCGCCGGCGAGTGCCTGGGAGCCCCGCCCGAGGAGCTCGGTGACCTCTTCGTCGGCGAGTTCGACGGCGTCCGGCACGGCGGCGGACAGCAGCGGTGCGAGGGCGGGCCAGGCCCGTGCCGCACGGCGGAGTGCGAGCAGCACGTCCATCCGCGCGCGCGTGCCGAACGCATCGCCTACGCCACCCGCCCACACCTCGGCGGTGTCCGCGACGAGCGCGGGGTCGCTCACGCTGTGTACCTGGAGCACGGCCCGGAACGCCGGCCCGGTGTCCTGGGAAGCCGCGGCCGACAGGCCACGCACCTCGACACGCAGCGACAGCCGTACGCCCATGTCGTGTCCCGCGGCGATGTCGGCGGCCCATTCGCTCAGCTCGGGCGTGCGCCGGGGCTCCCGCGAGGCGTAGGCGGGCCCGGCCGTCACGAGTTCGGCGGCGGGGGAGCGGGGGAGTGTGTCGGCCAGGGCGTCCAGGAAAGCACGCACCAGCCGTTCCGGGTCGGGCAGCCGCAGGGGTTCGACATCGTCGACGGGTACCGCGTGGGCCTCGGGCGGCATGGCGGCGGCGAGATGGCGGACCCGCTCGGTCTCCTCCGCCCCCAGCGGGCCCATGCGCCAGGCGTCGTGGTCGGTCGCGGACAGGCCGGGCAGCAGCAGCCCGCGCGCCACCAGGTGCAGTGCCTCGACGGCGACGGCGCCCCAGAACACGGTCGCCCGGTGGCCGTCCGCGCCGGCACGCGCGCGCGTGAGGACCGGCAGGGCCGCCCGCACCGGCAGCAGCACCGCGGGCACACCCACCGCGGCAACGCCGTCACTGTCGGGCAGTACGACCGTCAGGTTTTCCGCGGACCCCGGTGACAGGGCCGCGGGGACCTCGCCGTCGGGCCGCCAGAAGGCGACTCTGCCGGTGCGGGCGGGGTCGCCGGGCAGGAAAACGGCACAGCAGCGGGCGAGTTCGGAGATCTCGGAAAGTGTCGCCGGGAGGGTGGTCTGCGCAGCGATGATGTATTCCTCAAATTTGACTAGCTGGGGACGCGGTCGCCGACTGTACATGATTGCCGAGGCTTCGGGGTGCGGTCGGGCTGTGGCGTGAGTCACTCTTCAGGTGGGGGATGCTCTCTCCGGAAGGACTGGCCGACGGGGTCTCGGGGATGCGTCAGGGATCTCAGCGATGCGACGGAATTTCAGGAGGTGTGCAAGGGACCTCAGGGGTGCGTAAGGGTACGGCCTCAGGGGCGTCTCAGGGTCGCGGTACGGAACCGCCGGGAGCGCGGGCCCGTTTTCAGGACAGAGAGCGGCAGTGGCCGCGAAGGAGGCGACACCATGTCGAAGAACGCCAAGGTCGCAGCAGGGGGTGTGGCGGCCGGGCTCATCCTGCTGATCTGGCTGCCCTGGTGGGCCGCCCTGCTCATAGTTCTGGGAGTCCCGGCGGCCGCGTACCTCACCCTGGACCCCGCGCAGCGGCGCAGGCTGCGCCGCGTCACGCGCAAGGAGATCGGCCGCTGAGGCGCTGACGCGGCGCCGAGGCCGTCTCGGCAAGGGCCAAGGAGCGGACGGCGCCGCCGTCCGCGGTCCTGCCGGTCGTGTGGTCCGCCGGCGGCGCGGTGGCCCCGCTCCACCCAAGCCGTCTGCGCGTCCAACGCCGACCGGGAGCAGGACAGGACCGGCCACGGTCTCTCGGGCTCCCTGCCGCCCGGACCGTCGACGTGCGTGCCGCCGCGGGCCGTGCGGTAGCGATACGGCTCGCTCGCCCGCCGGTGTCGACCGTGTGCGCGCACACGTCGGAGCCGGCGGCCTCGGCGGCGGGTCAGCTCGGCCGTACGGCCATCGCGTCGAGGGCCTCCAGGAGTCCGGGCAGCAACGGACCCCGGCCCACCGGCAGGACCTCACCGGGTTCTTCGTCGAGCAGGACGAAGGCGATGTCGTCGGTTCTGGCGACGAGCGACCAGCCGGGGCCGTCGGCACGCAGCGTCCGCGCGTCCCCCGGCGCGAACGACGACCGGACCCGGCCGAGCGGCGGAGGCGTGTCGACGTAGGCGCGGGCCTCCGCGAGCACCCGCCGGACACCGCCGTGCCCGGACCGACCGGCGTCGGCCTTGTTCGTGGCGCCGGCCTCGTCCGTGGCGTCGTTCGCGACGTCCTCGCCGGTGCCTGCGCCCCCCACCGGCCCACTGCTCGGCGTGCCGCCCGCCGAATCGTCGTCGCCGCGCGCCACCAGGGATTCCGCGTCGTCGACCTGTTCCCGCCACTGCGTCCACTGCAGGGCGATCTCGTCGGCTCCCAGGCGCCGCTGCGCGGGCCCCCAGACAGTGGTGTCCGGCGGCGACAGCGCGGGCTGGTCGGCCGACTCGGGGCCGGGATCGTGCGGTGCGGGCAGGCCGGGGGCCGCCACGGCGACCGCGAGAGGCCAGCCGGGGAGCGCGGCGACGACCGTACGCTCGTCCGGCGACAGGTCGTGCTCCATGCCGCAGTCCCAGGACGCCACGGCGACGGCGACCAGCGAGACGTCGTCGATGACGACGGTCCACCGGGCGCCGTCACCGTCCTGACCGAGCACCAGGCCGTAGCCGTCGGCCAGCGGTGGGAGACCGATCGCCGCGCACGCCTGCGGGTAGTCGTCGCCCAGCACACTCGGAAACTGCGCCGGTGTCAGCAGCGCCGCCGTGAGCACGTAGAGCGCGTCGTCCGCGGTGGCGACGGCGTCCTCGTCCGTCCCGGCCATCCCAGCCTCCCCATCGGTTCGCCCAATGGCGCGCACCCTAGTGTGGTCGGGAAGCCGTTGTCACGACTCCCAGCCGCACCCGAGCTGCGGCTTTTCCGGGTGGACGCGGGCGAATCGACCACTCGCGCCGGACCGTAGGGTCAGCCCGTGGGCAGTCCCAGGAGCTCGCGGGCCACGTCCCGGGGCGACTGGCCGCGTTCCCGCGCGAGCGTGATCACGGCCCGGCACGCCAGCTCGTTCACGCCGAACGACAGAGCCTCCGGTGACACCCAGCCCGCCGCCTCGTCGATCCGCTCCTGGTCGTCGTCCGCACACGCCGATACGTACGCGGCCGCGGCCTCGAACAGGTTGTGCGAGCGCTGCTCCCCTCTCGTGTCGCCCCCAGTTCGCCGAGCGGCGCGAGTTCTCTCCCAGGCCTCGCGGATCCTGCCGAACAAACGGACCACCCCTCCCTGCCAACGGCCACGGCCGTACGTACATCTCCCCCTGTTCAACGTAGTGTTGACACTCCGGCGGCAGAAGGGAACGGTCACGGTGAGGCGTTTCGAATGGCTGGCACAGATCCGACGGATGGACCCTTACAGGGACGCTTCGGAGATCTACCGCCTGGCTTCGGCCTATGAGTTCCCCTGGGACTTCGCCCGCGCCCTCGAGCTGGCGCTCTACCGCACCTACGCCGTTCCGAGCATCGGCCGGTTGCTGGCCGAGACGGCGGAGTTCACGGGCCGGCCGCAGAAGCGGTACGACGACACGGCGCTGCTGCTCGATGCCGTGGTCGAGCACGGATTCGGCAGCGAGCAGGGCCGCACGGCCATCCGGCGGATCAACCAGATGCACCGCAGCTACGACATCACCAACGACGACATGCGGTACGTCCTGTGCACGTTCGTCGTGACTCCCAAACGCTGGATCGACACCTACGGATGGCGAAGGATGTCGCGCCACGAGACCATCGCCTCCGCGGTCCACTACCGCACGCTGGGGCGGCACATGGGCATCAAGGACATCCCCGGTTCCTACGAGGAGTTCGAAGCCTGCCTCGACGCCTACGAGGAGGCCCACTTCGCGTGGGACGAGGGGGCGCGCCGGGTCTCCGACGCCACCCTCGACCTCATGGCCTCCTGGTACCCGAGTCCTCTCGCCCCGCTCCTGCGGATCGGGACCCTCGCCCTGCTCGACGAGCCGCTCCTGCGGGCCTTCCGGTACACCCCGCCGAGTCCCGCCACCCGCGCGCTCGTGCGCCGCGCCGTGCGGCTGCGCGGCCGCGCGGTGCGCCTGATGCCGCCGAGGCAGGCCCCGCACCACGCCCGGCAGAACCGGGAGATCAAGGGCTATCCGAACGGCTACCGGCTGGCGGAGCTGGGCACCCGCCCGGTCCCGGGCGTACGGAGCTGCCCGGTCCGCCACCTCGGCACGTCGGGCGCCGACTGAACCGATCGTCTTGCGCAGCCAGCTGAGCTCGGCCCGGGAGGTGGCTCGCGCGATGGTCAGGACGCCATGCCGGAAGGGGTCGTCCACCTCCCCGGCGCCCAGTGGGCGGTCGCCGTCGCCGTCGTCCTCGCCCACCGGAGGCCCGAGCTGGTCTCCCGCCTGGTCCTCACGGAGGCCAACCTCGACGCCTCCCCGCCGCCGACCGCGGGCAGCAGCCGCATCGCCTCCTGCGAGGAGGACGACTTCGTCAACGGCGGCCACGCGCGCGTGCTGGAGAGCGTCGGCACTCTGTGGGCGGCGACGATGCGGCTGGCCGACCCACGAGCCCTGCACCGCTCCGCCGTCGGACTCCGACGGGGGACGACGCCCGTGATGCGCACCCTCCTCGAAGGGCTTCCGATCGACCGTGTGTACCTGCAGGGCGAGCTCAGCGGTGAACTGGAGGGCCGCGAAGCGCTGGAAGTCGCCGGCGTGCGCGTGGTGACCGTGCCGGGGGCCGGGCACGACGTGATGTTCGACCGTCCCGACGCCTTCGCGGCGGCGGCCGCGGGCCGGAGTTGACCGCTCGCCCTCGGTCAAGCGGTCAGGTCCTCGCGCACGGCCAGGACCAGGAAGCGGACGTCCTCGTCGACGTACGACGTCATGCGCCACCCGGAACCGGCCAGCAGCGGCCGGAGATTGGACTCGGCACGCAGATCGTCCGGCGTGATCCGCCGCCCCTGCCGGGCCGCGAGCGCCGCCCTTCCGATCGGGTGGAACAGCGCCAGCACACCGCCGGGTCTCACGACGCGAGCCAACTCCCGCAGGTTCTCCGCGGGATCGGGCAGGTGCGCGACGAGGCCCGCCGCGAACACGGCGTCGAGCGACCGGGATCGCAGCGGCAGCGCCGCGACGTCGGTCAGCAGCAACTGTCCGTCACGGTCCCTCCCCGCCCGTACGGCGGCCTGGAGCATGGCGGGTGTCAGATCGGCCCCGACGACGAGGCCTGACGGTCCCACGGCCGCGCGCAACGGGCGCAGGGCACGTCCGGTGCCGCAGCCCGCGTCGAGCACGTGGGCCCCCTGGCGCAGGCCCAGCTCGGCGACCGCGGCCGCGTAGACGGGGCCGTCGTCGGGAAACCGGCTGTCCCAGTCGGCGGCACGGGCGCCGAAGAACTCCTGGACGTGCGTGTGGTCGTTGCTCATCTCCGCATGATCCCCCAAAGGCACAGCAGGTGCCGCGGGGCACATGTTCGAGTGTGGTGCGGTCGATCCGTCGTTTTCCTGGGGCAGACAGCGACGACTCCCGGCATCCGCCCCCGCAGTGCGCCCTTGCCGGGACCGGCGTCCCGGGGCCATGGGATGGGACAGCTGGACCACGCCGCCCCGGGCCGGCTGCCCCCGCGCGGCACGCCGCTACGACGACCACGGCGCCCCGGGCCGGCTGCCCCCGCGCGGCACGCCGCTACGACGACCACGGCGCCCCGCGCGCCCTCGTGCTCGAGCCGGGAACCCCGGTCGCGCGGTGAGACGCCCGGGACCGCGACACGGGGAAGGAGGTGCTGCTCCTGCCCGTCGAGTGTGCCGGGCGGATGCACACCGCCAGGCTGCCCGACTCCACGCGCTGACCGGAGCGGCTCTCCCGGCCGGGACGGCCTCAGTCCGCCACGGCCTTCTGGGCCAGGACCTTGTCCACGGTGACACGGACGAGAAGCTCGCCCGGAACGCCGTTGCGGGCCCCGAACTCCTCGGCGCGCTCCTCGCCCATGTACCGGGCCCCGATCCGGGCGGCCCAGTGACGGAGGTCGTCGAGGTCCTCCGAGATCCGGGCGCTTCCCCGCAGCACGACGAAACCGAAGGGCGGCCGGTCGTCGTCCACGCACAGGGCGACCCGGCCGTCACGGACCAGATTGCGTCCCTTCACGGTGTCCTTGCCGGTGTTGAACACGACGTCGTTC
This sequence comes from Streptomyces sp. NPDC037271, assembly GCF_055603605.1. Lineage (NCBI taxonomy): Bacteria > Bacillati > Actinomycetota > Actinomycetes > Kitasatosporales > Streptomycetaceae > Streptomyces > Streptomyces sp. NPDC037271. The sequence goes on along the minus strand of NZ_JBVJVN010000003.1, from coordinate 212,757 downwards.
CCGTCCAGCAGGAACCAGATCGGCGCCACGTGCGGGCTGCCGTCCGCCCGAACGGTCGAGAGCTTCCCGGTGCGGGTGCCGTCCGAGACGAACGCCCGCCATTCCTCATCGGTCATCTTGTGTGCCATGTCCCCATCCTCCTTGCCCGTAGCACGAGCGTGGTGAAGGCTGGCGGGCAGATCCTCCGACCAGAGGGGGCGACCATGCACACGGGGACAACACGGGGAGATCGGATCATGGTGCAGAACCAGGGACTCGGCTGGCTGCTGGACGACCTGACCGAGCGCGTCGAACACGTCCGGCACGCGTTGGTCCTGTCCAACGACGGGCTGGTCACCGGAGCCAGTACGGGTCTGCGACGCGAGGACGCCGAGCACCTCGCCGCCGTCTCGTCCGGACTGCACAGTCTGGCCAAGGGCTCGGGCCGCCACTTCGGCGCGGGACAGGTACGCCAGACGATGGTCGAGTTCGACGATGCCGTGCTGTTCGTCACCGCCGCCGGCTCGGGCAGCTGCCTGTGCGTGCTCAGCGGCGCGGAGACCGACATCGGACAGATCGCCTACGAGATGACGCTGCTCGTGAACCGGGTCGGTGAGCACCTCGACATCGATGCGCGACAGCCAGGCCGGATATCGCCCACAGAGCTCTGACCTGGGCATTCAAAAGCACCCGTGGGGTCGGCCGCGGAGTTGTCCACAGGCCCGCCACGAATGTCGCGACAGCGGCTACGGTTTTTGTGTCAGGCGGGCGCGGACGGCGTCGGCCGCACACTCCACGGGGGAGACGAGCATGTCCGGCAACACCATCGGGCACGAGATCACGGCCACCACCGAGCAGATCGGCGCCCCTTGCGGCACCAGTCGCGACAACTCGCTCACGCCGGGCCGCGCGGCGCGAGAACTCGGCCTCAAGCGCCGCGACTTCGACCTCGCGGTACGTCTCGGCCGCATCCGCACCGTACCCGACGAGGGAGGAGGAGGCGGCCGGCGCGTCGCCCGCGACGAGATCGAGCGGATCCGGGCGGGGGAGGGCCTGACCGAGGCGCTGAGGGAGAGCGTCCGAGCCGTCGGGACCACGGAGGGGGCGGCCCTCATGGGAGTGACCAGGGCCAGGTTCACCCGCCTCGCACGGCTGGGGCTGCTGGTGCCCGTGGCGTTCTACGTCAACCGCTACCGCGCCGTCGTCTGGCTCTACCTGGCCGACGACCTACGGCAGTTCGCGGCCGACGAGAGGATCTCCGCACTGCTGAAGGGCCGAACACCCGAGGGGCTGCGGGACCAGTTGGCCGAAGGCCTGGACCTGCGACCCCGCAACTGGCGGGGCCGGCACCTGGGATTCCTGCTCCGCCAGGCCGACGACCCGTGGGCCCGAGCCGCGGCCGTGGCGTCGCTGCTCGACCCGGTCGAGGTCTCGGAGGTCGTCAGGGACCCCTACGAGCATTCCCATCTGAACCGGTTCCGTCCGGCGCCGCCGGCCCACGGCTCGCCCGGCTCCCCGGGCGCGCAGCTCGTGGAGGAGATCATGACGGCGGCCGACCCGGACGAGATCGACTGGCTCCGCACGGACCTGGCGGGCGCGGTGGAAGCCGCTCGCGGTCAGCGTCCGGCGCCACGCCCAGTGCCACGCCCGGCCCTTCGCCCGGTGCCGCCCCCGCCCGACCGGGAATCCACCCGGCACGAGGCGGAGCCGACCGGACGGTTCCGCGGCCTGCTCGGCCGACTGCGGCGCAGAGCCGCGTGACCTACAGGGCCCGGAACAGCCCTTCCTGGACGACGGAGACCAGCATGCGACCCTCCGTGTCGTAGATCCGCCCCCGGGCCAGGCCCCGCCCGCCGGTGGCGATCGGCGACTCCTGGTCGTACAGGAACCACTCGTCCGCGCGGAACGGCCGGTGGAACCACATGGCATGGTCCAGCGACGCCATGTCGAAGCCCCGCGGACCCCACAGGGGTTCCACCGGGATGCGCACGGCGTCCAGGAGGGTCATGTCGCTGGCGTAGGTCAGGGCACAGGTGTGCACGAGCGGGTCGTCGCCGAGCGGCCCGACCGCGCGCATCCACACCGCGCTCCGGGGCTCGGCGCTCCGGACGTCATCGGCGTTCCAGCGCAGCCGGTCGACATAGCGGATGTCGAAGGGCTGGCGGCGGGCCATCCGCTCGAACTGCTCCGGCAGCGCGCCCAGATGCTCCCGCACCTCGTCGGCGACCGTCGGCAGGGACTCGGGATCCGGCACCTTGCGGGCCGGCGGCAGCTGGTGCTCGAAACTTCCCTGCTCAGGCTTGTGAAAGGAGGCGGTGAGATTGAAGATCGTGCGGCCCTGCTGCACCGCGGTGACCCGGCGGGTCGTGAACGACCGCCCGTCCCTCACCCGTTCCACCTGGTACACGATCGGGACGCCCGGGCGCCCCGGCCGCAGGAAGTACGCGTGCAGCGAGTGCACCGGGCGGTCACCCTCCGTGGTGCGGCCCGCGGCGACCAGCGCCTGGCCGGCCACCTGGCCGCCGAAGACCCGCTGCAGCGACTCCTCGGGACTGCGGCCACGGAAGATGTTGACCTCGATCTGCTCCAGGTCGAGCAGGGCAACGAGGCTCTCGGCCGGGTTCGTCATCAGTGGGATTCTCCTGTGTTCACAGCTGGCCGACATCGGTGACGCGGACGACCGCCCGGCCCTCGGCGTCGGAGGCCGTGAGGTCGACCTCCGCGCTGATGCCCCAGTCGTGGTCGTCGTTCGGGTCGTCGAAGATCTGCCGCACACGCCACAGGCCGTTTCGCGGCTCCTCCTCGATGACCAGCAGCTTGGGACCGCGGGCGTCGGGGCCGGTGCCGAGGTCGTCGTACTCGTCCCAGTACTTGTCCATGGCCTCGCCCCACGCGTCGGCGTCCCAGCCGGCGTCGGAATCCATCTCGCCCAGCGCCTCGACCTGGTCGAGGGCCGCCAGCTCGACACGGCGGAACATGGCGTTGCGGACGAGGACACGGAAGGCGCGCGCGTTGGCGGTGACCGGCCGCACCTGGTCGGCCTTCTCCTGCGCCTCCTCGGCGGTCATCTCCTCCGGGTTGGCGAGCTGCTCCCACTCGTCCAGCAGGCTGGAGTCGACCTGGCGCACCATCTCGCCGAGCCACTCGATCAGGTCCTGCAGGTCGTCGGACTTCAGATCGTCCGGCACCGTGTGGTCGAGGGCCTTGTAGGCGCTCGCGAGGTAGCGCAGCACGATGCCCTCGGTACGGGCCAGTTCGTAGTGGGAGACCAGCTCGGTGAAGGTCAGCGCCCGCTCGTACATGTCCCTGATGACGGACTTCGGCGACAGCGGATGGTCACCGACCCAGGGGTGGCTCCTGCGGTAGGTGTCGTAGGCGTAGAAGAGCAGTTCCTCCAGCGGTTTCGGGTACGTGATGTCCTGGAGGCGTTCCATGCGCTCCTCGTACTCGACGCCGTCCGCCTTCATCGCGGCCACGGCCTCACCGCGCGCCTTGTTCTGCTGGGCGGCGAGGATCTGCCGCGGGTCGTCCAGCGTGGACTCGACGACGGACACCATGTCCAGCGCGTACGACGGCGACTCCGGGTCCAGCAGCTCGAAGGCGGCCAGGGCGAACGTGGAGAGCGGCTGGTTCAGCGCGAAGTCCTGCTGCAGGTCCACCGTGAGACGGACGACGCGTCCCTCGGCGTCCGGCTGATCGAGTTTCTCGACGATGCCGCCGTCCAGCAGCGAGCGGTAGATGGCGATCGCCCGACGGATGTGCCTGAGCTGCTGCTTGCGCGGCTCGTGGTTGTCCTCCAGCAGGTGCCGCATCGCCGCGAAGGCGTCGCCGGGCCGGGCGATCACCGACAGCAGCATGGTGTGGGTGACGCGGAAGCGGGACGTCAGCGGTTCCGGATCGGAGGTGATGAGCTTGTCGAACGTGCTCTCCGACCACGCCACGAAGCCCTCGGGAGCCTTCTTGCGGACGACCTTGCGCCGCTTCTTCGGGTCGTCACCGGCCTTGGCGAGCGCCTTCTCGTTCTCGACGACGTGCTCGGGCGCCTGGGCGACGACGAAGCCCTCCGTGTCGAACCCGGCGCGCCCGGCCCGGCCGGCGATCTGGTGGAACTCCCGGGCCCGCAGCGTCCGCACCCGGGTGCCGTCGTACTTGGTCAACGCCGTGAACAGCACGGTACGAATGGGGACGTTGACGCCCACGCCGAGCGTGTCCGTTCCGCAGATCACCTTCAGCAGGCCGGCCTGCGCGAGCTTCTCCACCAACCGCCGGTACTTGGGCAGCATGCCGGCGTGGTGGACACCGATGCCGTGCCGGACATAGCGGGAAAGGTTGCGGCCGAACTTCGTGGTGAAGCGGAAGTTGCCGATCAGCTCGGCGATCCGCTCCTTCTCCTCACGCGTGCACATGTTGATGCTCATCAGCGCCTGTGCCCTTTCCACGGCCTGCGCCTGTGTGAAGTGCACGATGTAGACGGGAGCCTGCCGGGCCGCCAGCAGATCGGTGAGGGTCTCGGTGAGCGGCGTGTAGCGGTACTCGTAGGACAGAGGCACGGGCCGTGTGGCCGAGCGGACCACCGCCGTGGGACGGCCGGTGCGGCGCGCGAGGTCCTTCTCGAAGAAGGAGACGTCACCGAGCGTGGCCGACATCAGGACGAACTGGGCCTGCGGCAACTCCAGCAGGGGAATCTGCCAGGCCCAGCCGCGGTCCGGTTCCGCGTAGAAATGGAACTCGTCCATGACGACCTGGCCGACATCCGCGTGCTTGCCGTCACGCAGAGCGATGGACGCCAGGACCTCGGCGGTGCAGCAGATGACGGGGGCGTCGGCGTTCACGGAGGCGTCGCCGGTCAGCATGCCGACGTTCTCGGTGCCGAAGATCTTGCACAGCTCGAAGAACTTCTCCGACACCAGCGCCTTGATCGGGGCCGTGTAGAAGGTGACCTCGTCCCGGGCCAGGGCGGCGAAGTGGGCGCCTGCCGCGATCATGCTCTTGCCGGAGCCGGTGGGCGTCGACACGATCACGTTCGCGCCGGAGACCGCCTCGATCAGCGCCTCCTCCTGGTGGGGGTAGAGCGTGAGACCGCGCTCCTGGGCCCACGCCTCGAAGGCTTCGTACAGGGCATCGGGGTCGGCGGTCCGCGGCAGCTGGTCGATGAGGGTCACGCCCCCATCTTGCCTGCCCCGAGTCGTGATGGGGGAATCGGCTGTCCGCATGAAGATCACGAACGCTACGCTGGGTCGCCGACGAGACATCGGTGGACCCGGACAACTGCACAGTGGTACACGAGGAATGGGGCGGGCAACGGCGATGATGGGACCAGCGCACTCACTGTCGGGCGCCGCGGCGTGGCTCGGGGTCGGGGCGGCGACCGCCGCCGCAGGGCATCCGATGCCCTGGCCGGTGCTGCTCGCCGGAGCCCTGATCTGCGCCGGCGCGGCGCTCGCTCCGGATCTCGACCACAAGGCGGCCACCATCTCCCGGGCCTTCGGACCGGTCTCACGGGGCCTGTGCGAGATCGTCGACAAGCTGTCGTACGCCGTCTACAAGGCGACGAAGAAACAGGGCGACCCGCGCCGCTCCGGCGGGCACCGCACGCTGACGCACACCTGGCTGTGGGCGGTCCTCATCGGCGGGGGCACGTCGGTTCTGGCCATCACGGGTGGCCGCTGGGCGGTCCTGGCGATTCTCTTCGTGCACATGGTGCTGGCCATCGAGGGCCTGCTCTGGCGGGCGACCCGCGGCTCCAGCAGCGATGTGCTGGTCTGGCTGCTGGCCGCGACCAGCGCCTGGATCCTCGCCGGGATACTGGACAAACCCGACGGTGGCGCGGACTGGCTGTTCACCGCGCCGGGCCAGGAGTACCTGTGGCTGGGGCTGCCGATCGTGCTCGGCGCGCTGGTGCACGACATCGGGGACGCGCTGACCGTCTCGGGCTGCCCCGTGCTCTGGCCGATACCGATCGGCCGCAAGCGCTGGTACCCCATCGGCCCGCCGAAGGCCATGCGGTTCCGGGCGGGCAGCTGGGTGGAGCTGAAGGTGCTGATGCCGGCGTTCATGCTGCTCGGGGGAGTGGGCGGCGCGGCGGCCCTCAACTTCATCTGAGGGACGCGGGGCATCCGGCCCGGTCAGCCGGTCCCGTCGGCGCCCTGCCCCTCGCCTGCGCCGTAGCGCCGTTCGAAGCGGGCGACACGCCCCTCCGAGTCAACCGTCCGCGCCTTGCCCGTGTAGAAGGGGTGACTTTCGGAGGAGATCTCCACGTCCACGACCGGGTAGGTCTCGCCGTCGTCCCACGCGATGGTCTGATCGCTGGTCGCGGTGGACCGGGTGAGGAAGGCGTACCCGGCGCCGCGGTCACGGAAGACGACGGGCCGGTACTCGGGATGCTTGTCCTGCGGCATGGCTGCTCCTCGTGCGGCGCGGATCATCGGGGCGACGACGCGGAAGCGCCGCCGCGGGTGGTGTCAGCCGGGCAGGGAGTCCTCGTCGACGACGTGCATCGCGGCCTCCTCGGCGGAGGCAGCCGCGCCGTCGATGCCCACGTCCATGGCGACCAGCGCGGGCTCCTCGTCCTCGTGTGCCCCCTCGTCGGGCGCCACGAGCCGACCGGAACGGTCCGTGCCGACCTCGTTGTCCAGCAGTTCGCCGTCGGTGCCGTCCGAGTCGCCCAGTCCGTCGCCATCGGGTGCGAGCACGTCCGGCCGCTCCTCGGCGAGCCGCTGCTCCAGTGTTTCGCCCTGACGGCGCTCGGCGGCAGTCACACCGGTGTGCTCCACCGCCCAAGGGCGCTCGGGCGGGGACCAGCCCCGGTCGAGGGGATCGTCGACACCGTCGTACTCGAGGGTGTCCTCGCCGTCGAGCAGCCCGGTGTCTTCCCTCTGCTCGGATCCGTCGGGCTGGTAGACGTCATCTCCCCATCCGTCGGCGCTGTTCACGGGTACCTCCAGGGGGTGGGGCGGGCCCGTTCTCTCCGTGGACCACGGCGGCCGCCGCTGCACGGGGCACAGGCGCCACCCGTCGCAGTACCGCACTCGTCCAGGGCCTGCTCCGAGCCGGTGCCTCCTTCCACCCTTCCACTCCCGTTCGGGACCCCGCAACGGCACGGCCGCCGACCGGGCACCCGACGCCCCGGCCCCTGGGCCGGCCAGTGGCCCTGCTCCGGCCGGACCAGGGGCCGGAACCCGCCGAGCACCGACCCCGTCCGGTCGACCCTTCCCGGTCGGCCCTTTCCGTCGGCCCCGTCCGGTCGACACCGTCCGGTCGACACCGGCCGACTCGGGCTTCGGGTCGACTCGGGCCTCCGGTCGACTCCGGACGAACACCGGCCGACTCCGCCGAAAGCCGATGGGCTGGGTCCGGCCGAACACCGGGGGGCCCGAGTGAGTACCAGCCGCCCTTCACGGCGCCCGCCGCCCACACCGCCCACACCGCGCCCAGCCGCCCCGTCACGTCCGCATCGGCACCGCAACCGCAGTCGGCCATCGCGGGCAACCGCCGGGGCCGGGCGTATCGCCCCGCCCGGGCGGTTGCCGAGCGGAGCGTGCTACCCGTGCCAGGACCGCCACAGCGCGGCATACGCGCCGTCCGCCGCGACCAGCTCGCCGTGGCTGCCCAGTTCGCTGATCCGGCCGTTCTCGACGACGGCGATGACATCCGCGTCGTGGGCGGTGTGCAGGCGGTGGGCGATCGCGACGACTGTGCGGCCGTCCAGGACCCTGGCCAGGGACCGTTCGAGGTGGCGAGCGGCCCGGGGGTCGAGCAGGGACGTCGCCTCGTCCAGCACCAGGGTGTGCGGGTCGGCCAGCACCAGGCGGGCCAGCGCGATCTGCTGGGCCTGTGCCGGAGTGAGCGCGAAACCGCCCGAGCCGACCTCGGTGTCGAGTCCCTCGTCGAGGGCGCGGGCCCAGTCGGCCGCGTCGACCGCGCCCAGCGCCGCCCACAGCTCGGCGTCGGTGGCGCCGGTCCGGGCGAGGCGGAGGTTGTCGCGCAGGGAGCCCACGAAGACGTGGTGCTCCTGGTTGACGAGGGCGACGTGCGAGCGGACCGCTTCGGCGGACATCCGGGACAGTTCCGCGCCGCCCAGCGTGATCCGGCCGTCGCGGGGACCGTAGATGCCGGCCAGCAGTCTGCCCAGTGTGGATTTGCCGGCGCCCGAGGGCCCGACCAGGGCGAGTCTCGTGCCGGGAGCGACCTCCAGCGACACCTTGCGCAGGACGTCCACGCCCTCGACGTAGCCGAAACGCACACGGTCGGCGTGCACGTGCCGTCCGTCGGGTGCCAGGGACGAGTCACCGGCGTCCGGCTCGATGTCCCGCACTCCCACCAGCCGGGCCAGGGACACCTGGGCCACCTGGAGCTCGTCGTACCAGCGCAGGATGATGCCCACCGGGTCGACGAGCATCTGCGCGATCAGAGCCGCCGTGGTCAGCTGTCCGACCCCGATCCAGCCCTGCAGGACGAACACACCACCGATCAGCAGGACGGAGGCGAGCACCGTCACATGGGTGACGTTGACGACCGGGAAGAGCACCGACCGCAGCCACAGCGTGTAGCGCTCCCAGGCGGTCCACTCCTTGATCCGGCGTTCCGACAGCTCGATGCGGCGGGAGTCCAGACGGTGGGACTCGACGGTACGCCCGGCGTCCACGGTCTCGGCGAGCGCGGCGGCCACGGCGGCGTACCCGGCGGCCTCCGAACGGTATGCGGAGGGCGCCCGCCGGAAGTACCAGCGGCAGCCGATGACGAGCAGCGGCACCGCGATGAGCACAGCCGGTGCCAGCTCGGGCGCCGTGACCACCAGCCCGCCCAGCAGCAGAACCACCCACACGACGCCGATCGCCAGCTGCGGCACGGCCTCGCGCATGGCGTTGGCGAGCCGGTCGATGTCCGTGGTGATCCGGGAGAGCAGATCACCCGTGCCGGCCCGCTCCAGCACGCCCGGCGGCAGCCCGACCGACCGCACGAGGAAGTCCTCACGCAGATCGGCCAGCATCCGCTCGCCGAGCATGGCCCCGCGCAGCCGCACCTCCCGCACGAACACGGCCTGCACGGCGAGGGCGATCACGAAGAACGTGACCGTGAGACCGAGGTTCGGTTCGCGGGCGTCGTCCGACACCCGTTCCACGAGCCCGCCCAGCAGATAGGGCCCCGCCATCGAGGCGATCACGGCGACGGTGTTGACGGTGACGAGGAAGAGGAACGCGCGGCGGTGCCGGCGCAGCAGTTCTCCCGCGTACGCGCGTACGGTCGCGGGCGCGCCGACGGGCAGGGTGCTCGCCGTCGTCGGGGCCGCCGGGTCGTACGACGGTGGCGCGACGCCGATCATGCCGTCTCCTCGATCTCTTCCAGTCGGTGCAGTACGTCGTCGCCGAGGACGTCGTCGTCCAGGGCCTTCGCCGGCTTGTCCCCGGCGGTCGCGTCCCGGTCCGACGCTGTCTCCTCGTCGGTCTCGCGGGTCACCACCGCCCGGTACCGGGGCTCGGTGTGCAGAAGGTCCCGGTGGGCGCCGACCGCGGCGACCTCGCCGTCGTGCAGGAACACGATCCGGTCCGCGCGGTCCAGCAGCAGCGGCGACGAGGTGAACACCACCGTGGTGCGTCCCGCCCGCAGCGTCCGCACGCCCTCCGCGATCCGTGCCTCGGTGTGCGAGTCCACGGCGGAGGTCGGTTCGTCCAGGACGAGCGCCTCCGGGTCCGTGATCAGGGACCGGGCCAGCGCGAGCCGCTGGCGCTGGCCGCCCGACAGCGAGCGGCCCCGCTCGGTGATGCGGGCGTCCATCGGGTCGTCGGCGCCGAGTGATCCCTGCGCGAGTGCCGCCAGTACGTCCCCGCACTGGGCGGCGGCCAGCGCGTCCTCGGCGCCGACGGTGCCGGACGCGGGTACGTCGAGCAGTTCACGCAGCGTGCCGGAGAGCAGCACCGGGTCCTTGTCCTGCACCAGCACGGCGGTGCGAGCGGACTTCAGTGGCAGCTCGTCCAGCGGAACCCCGCCCAGCAGGGCCGACGTGCCCTCCTCCGAGGGGTGTCCGCCGAGCCGTTCCGCCAGCCGGCCGGCCGCGTCGGGGTCGCCGCACACCACGGCGGTGAGCCTGCCCTCCGGCGCGAGGAGACCGGTGGTCGGGTCGTACAGGTCCCCGGCCGGGACCTCGGCGGGACGCGACCCCGCGGTGTCGGTGGCCCGCTCCAGCGCCAGGACCCGTGCGGCCCGTTTGGCCGAGGGCCGGGAGAAGGAGTACGCCATGGCGATCTCCTCGAAGTGCCGCAGCGGATAGGTGAGGATCATGACGGAGCTGTAGACGGTGACCAGTTCGCCGACGCCGATACTGCCCTCGCGGGCCAGATGGACGCCGTGCCAGACCACCGCGACCAGCAGCAGCCCCGGCAGCAGCACCTGGATCCCGGAGATCAGTGACCACATCCGGGCGCTGCGCACGGCCGCGTGGCGTACCTCCTGGGAGGCGCTGCGGTAGCGGTCGAGGAAGAGCTCCTCGCCGCCGATGCCGCGGAGCACGCGCAGCCCCGCGACGGTGTCCGAGGCGAGTTCGGTGGCGCGGCCGGCCTTCTCGCGCTGCACGTCGGCCCGACGGGTGGCCCGGGGGAGGAGGGGCAGTACCGCGAGGGCCAGCACCGGCAGGCCCAGGATCACGACGACGCCGAGCGCCGGCTCGTAGACGAGCAGGGCCACGCAGACCAGCACGATGGTCAGCGCGGCCGCGGTGAAGCGGGAGACGGCCTCCACGAACCAGCCGATCTTCTCGACGTCGCCGGTGGAGACGGCCACGACCTCGCCGGCCGCGACGCGACGGGTCAGTGCTGAGCCCAGCACCGCGGTCTTGCGGGCCAGCAGCTGCTGGACGCGGGCCGCGGCGGTGATCCAGTTGGTGATGGCGCTGCGGTGCAGGAAGGTGTCGCCGACCGCGTTGCCGACGCAGCACAGCACCATGACCCCGCCGGCGAGGGCGAGCCGGGTGCCGGAGCGGTCGACCACGGCCTGGATGGCGAGACCGACGCAGAACGGCAGGGCGGAGACGGAGGCGAAGTGCAGCAGGCCCCAGGCCAGCGACTTGAGCTGTCCGCCCAGCTGGTTCCGGAACAGCCACCACAGGAATCGGGGACCCGAACGTGCGTCCGGCACGCCCGGGTCGGGAAACGGAAGGTCTCGGATCTGCATGGCATCCCAGTGGCTCGTGTCAGGGGGTGCCGTTCACGACGGCATCAAGAGGCTGCAAACCGTGAAAGGTTCGCGTCGCGGCATGCCCAAAATCAAGCGGTTTTCCGCGGTGGGGTACGAATCCGGCTGCCCTCCGCCACCCACCTGCCGCGCCGGTGCGGTGCGGTGCGGTGCGGTGCGGTGCGGTGCGGTGCGGTGCGGTGCGTGTGCGAACGCGGACCGATGCGGAGCGGCAGGTGGGCGGCGTACACCCGGTCCGCCGCCTTCGCGGCGCGCCGCGGTGGTGGCCCAGGCAGTACTGGCACGACTTCGACCACGTCATCGCCACCGATCACAACCGGGTCAAGGGCACCTCGCCGCATGACCCGACCCGCCCGGAGGACGTAGCCGAGGGCGGTGGTATCTGGCTGCATATGGACCACGGCGACGGTACGTCGGCCTGCGCAAGCCGGCGATGGGCGCATCCCGAGGCCTGACACCACCTCAAGGCTTGGCCACGTGTCTGAATGGCGTGACCGCGAGCCGCCGGTCACGCCGTCCGCCCCGGTCACGCCGTCCGTCGGCCCTGCCCGAGGTCGGGCCCGTCGATCAGCGTGTCCAGGAGGCCGCCGAGCACCGCGCGCTGCTCGTCCGTCAGCGGGGCCAGGATCTCCTCGGCGGCGCACCGGCGTGCGCCGTGCAGTTCCCGCAGGGCCGCGTGCCCTGCGGCGGTGAGCTCGATCCGGATCACCCGGCGATTGGCCGGGTCCGGTACGCGGCGCACCATCCCGGCCGCCTCCAGTCCGTCGACCAGCGTCGTCACCGCCCGCGGCACGACCTCCAGGCGCTCGGCCAGATCGGCCATACGGGGCGGCGAGCCGTAGTGCGCCAGGGTGCGCAGCAGCCGGGACTGGGCCGGTGTGATGCCGAGGTCGCGGTGCTCGAGATGGCGCTTCTGGATGCGGTGCACGCGGCGGGTGAGCCGCAGCAGCTGCTCCGCGAGCAGGCCGTCGGGATCGGGGGCGGTCATGGGGGAACAATATCAGGATGATGTTCATTGTGAGTATAGGTAACAATGACTTATGATCCGTGAGATCCGCGCACGTCTGCCCGGCGGCAGGCCGCGTCGGCCTCCCTCCCGCCGTCTTCCGAAGGAGCCCATGCACCCCGGTCGCGAATCCACCTGGACCGCACCCGCCGACGCCAGGGAACAGCCCCGGCAGGTGCGCCGCATCCTGAAGCTGTTCCGTCCCTACCGCGGCCGCCTGATGATCGTCGGGCTGCTGGTCGGCGCGGCGTCGCTGGTGTCGGTCGCCACCCCCTTCCTGCTGAAGGAGATCCTCGACGTCGCGATCCCCGAGGGGCGCACGGGCCTGCTGAGCCTGCTCGCCCTCGGCATGATCCTCGGCGCCGTCCTCACCAGCGTCTTCGGCGTGCTGCAGACGCTGATCTCCACGACCGTGGGCCAGCGCGTCATGCACGACCTGCGCACCGCCGTCTACGGCCGGCTGCAGCAGATGTCCCTCGCCTTCTTCACCCGCACCCGCACCGGCGAGGTCCAGTCCCGCATCGCCAACGACATCGGCGGCATGCAGGCCACCGTGACCTCCACGGCGACCTCCCTGGTCTCCAACCTCACCAGCGTGGTCGCCACGATCGCCGCCATGGTCGTCCTCGACTGGCGCCTGACCGTCGTCTCGCTGCTCCTCCTCCCCGTCTTCGTGTGGATCAGCCGTCGCGTCGGCAGGGAACGCAGGAAGATCACCACGCGGCGCCAGAAGCAGATGGCCGCGATGGCCGCCACGGTCACCGAGTCGCTCTCCGTCAGCGGCATCCTGCTCGGCCGCACCATGGGCCGCTCCGACTCGCTCACCCGCGCCTTCGCCGACGAGTCCGAGAGCCTGGTCGGCCTCGAGGTGAAGTCGAACATGGCGGGCCGCTGGCGGATGGCCGTCATCACGATCGTCATGGCCGCCATGCCGGCCGTCATCTACTGGACCGCGGGCATCGCCCTCCAGCTGGGCGGCCCGGATGTCTCCCTCGGTACCATCGTCGCCTTCGTCTCGCTCCAGCAGGGACTGTTCCGCCCGACCGTGAGCCTGCTGTCGACCGGCGTTCAGATCCAGACCTCGCTCGCGCTCTTCCAGCGCATCTTCGAGTACCTGGACCTGCCGATCGACATCACTGAGCGCGCCGACCCCGTCCGCCTCGACCGCATCAAGGGCGAGGTCCGCTTCGAGGGCGTCGAGTTCCGCTACGACGGCAAGAGCGGCCCCGTCCTCGACGGCATCGACATCACCGTCCCCGCGGGCAGCAGCCTCGCCGTCGTCGGCCCGACCGGCGCCGGCAAGTCCACACTGGGCCACCTGGTGCCGCGGCTGTACGACGTGACGGCCGGCCGGGTCACCCTCGACGGGGTCGACGTGCGCGACCTCGACTTCGACACCCTCGCGCGCGCGGTCGGCGTCGTCTCGCAGGAGACGTACCTCTTCCACGCCTCGGTCGCCGAGAACCTGCGCTTCGCCAAGCCGGACGCCACCGACGCGGAGCTGGAGGCGGCGGCGCGGGCGGCGCAGATCCACGACCACATCGCCGCCCTGCCCGACGGCTACGACACGGTGGTCGGCGAGCGCGGGCACCGTTTCTCCGGCGGGGAGAAGCAGCGCCTGGCCATCGCCCGCACCATCCTGCGCGACCCGCCCGTCCTCGTCCTCGACGAGGCGACCAGCGCCCTGGACACCCGTACCGAGGCCGCTGTGCAGGCCGCCATCGACGCCCTGTCCGCCGACCGCACCACGATCACCATCGCGCACCGCCTGTCCACCGTCCGGGGCGCCGACCGGATCGTGGTCCTCGACTCCGGACGCCTGGCGGAACAGGGCCGGCACGAGGAGCTCCTGGAGCGGAACGGGCGGTACGCGGCCCTGGTCCGCCGGGACGCCCGACTGGAGCCGACAAGATGACGATATGCCGGGTTTGCGTGCAAACGGGGGTTACCGTGCCCGCATGCAGACGAACACTCCGAGACGGAGCACGAGAGGCACCGGGAGAACGATCCGACTGACGCGCCGGGGCCGTATCGCCCTGATCGTGACCGGCGCCGTCGTGGCCGGTACCGCGGTGGCGGTGCCGTTGCTGGTGACGGACGAGGAGGGCGACTCCCGCCCCACCTCCCTGGTGATCCCGGAAGGCTGGCGCGCGACCCAGGTCTACGAGGCCGTCGACAAGACCCTTGCTCTGGCCCCCGGCACGACCAAGAAGTCCCTGGCCAAAGCCAACCTCGAGCTGCCGAACGACGCCGAGGGAAACCCGGAGGGCTATCTCTTCCCGGCGACCTATCCGCTCGGCGACAACCCGACGCCCGAGAAACTGCTGACGGCCATGGTCGACACGGCGAACGAGCGGTTCAACGGCGCCCCGATCGCCGCGGGCGCCCAGCGCAACGCGCTGAACGTCTATCAGGCGGTCACCATCGCCAGCATCGTGCAGGCCGAGGCCGCCACCGAGGAGGACATGGGGAAGGTCGCCCGGGTGATCTTCAACCGGCTGGAACGCGGCATGCCGCTCCAGATGGACTCCACCATCAACTACGCCCTGCGCCGCTCCACCCTGAAGACCACCACCGAGGACACCAGGATCGACAGCCCCTACAACTCGTACCAGCGCATGGGCCTGCCTCCCACGCCCATCGACAATCCGGGCGACGAGGCGATCCGCGCCGCGATCGCGCCGACCCCCGGCGACTGGCTGTACTTCGTCACGGTCAAGCCGGGCGACACCCGCTTCACCGCCGACTACGCCGAACACCAGCGCAACGTCGCCGAGTTCAATCGCATCCGGCAGAGCGCCTCGAAGGAGCCCGCCGAGACGCGGTGACCGGCCGGCGTCACGTGGCGACCGGTTCCTGTTCGGCCAGCAGTCGCCTGATGTCCCGTACGGCCGCGCGTCCGGCCCGGTTGGCGCCCACGGTGCTGGCCGACGGCCCGTAGCCGACGAGATGGATCCGAGGGTCGGCGACGGCACGCGTCCCCTCGACACGGATCCCGCCCCCCGCCTCCCGCAGCCGCAGCGGCCTCAGATGGCCGATCGCGGCCCGGAACCCGGTCGCCCACAGGATGACGTCGGCGGCCGCCCGCCGTCCGTCGCTCCACTCGACCCCCTCGGCCGTGATCCGGTCGAACATGGGCCGCCGGTCCAGCACCCCCGACTCCAGACCCGCCCGGATCGCGTCGTTCAGCGGCAGTCCGGTCACCGTCACCACGCTCTTCGGCGGCAGGCCCTGCCGCACCCGTTCCTCGACGAGCGCCACCGCGGCCCGGCCCGCGTCCTCGTCGAAGGGCCCCTCACGGAAGACGGGGGGCCGCCTGGTCACCCACGTGGTGGCCGCCGCGTACGGGGCGATCTCCAGCAGATGCTGCGTCCCGGAGGCGCCCCCGCCCACCACGACCACGCGCTGCCCGGCGAACTCCTCGGGGCCGGCGTACTGCGCGGTGTGCAACTGCCGCCCCCGGAAGGTCTCCTGCCCCGGAAAGCGGGGCCAGAAGGGCCGGTCCCAGGTGCCGGTCGCGTTGATCAGCGCCCGCGCCGTCCAGAGGCCGGCCGACGTCTCGACGAGCAGCCGCCCGCCCGTCCCCTCGCGCACCGCCCGCACGTCGACGGGCCGCCGCACCCGCAGATCGAAGGTCCGCTCGTACGCCGCGAAGTACTCGCCGACGACCTCGGCGGACGGCCGCGCCGGATCCGCGCCGGTCAGCTCCATACCCGGCAGGGAGTGCATGCCGTGCACCTTGCCGTACGTCAGCGACGGCCAGCGGAACTGCCAGGCGCCGCCGGCCCGGGGCGAGTGGTCGAGCACCACGAAGTCCCGCTCGGGCTCGAACCCGGCGCGCCGCAGGTGATGGGCCGCGGCGAGCCCCGCCTGACCGGCACCGATGACGACGACCTCGACCTCCTGTGTGTTGTTCACATTTCTACCAACGGATTCGCGCGTCCCGGTCTTCCCCCGGTCCGCCCAGGACGATCACGGGCCCGACGCTCCCCCGCCCGGCTCGCCGCGTACGTCAGGATGGGGGCATGCCAGATGCCTTCACCACCCGAGTCCTGAACCTCGTCACCGGCTCGTCGGAGCGGGTCGCCGACATCACCGGTGACTGCGAGTCCTTCCTGCGCGAGGCGGCGGCCGGCCGCGACGGTCTCCTCAACGTCTTCGTCCCGCACGCCACCGCCGGCATCGCGGTCATCGAGACCGGCGCCGGCAGCGACGACGACCTGCTGGCCGCCCTGCACACCCTGCTCCCCGCCGACGACCGCTGGCAGCACCGCCACGGCAGCCCCGGCCACGGCCGCGACCACGTCCTGCCCGCCTTGGTACCGCCGCACGCCACGCTGCCGGTGATCGGCGGACGCCTGGAACTCGGCACCTGGCAGTCGGTGTGCCTGGTGGACACGAACGTCTCGAATCACAACCGTCAGGTGAGGTTGTCGTTCCTCGGATAGTGCCGCGTCTGACGTCACTGCAGGAGTGGCATCCGGCCGCACAAACGAGGCGCCCTTCGGAGCGGTCATAGCCGCTCCGTCCGGCGGTTCCTCCCGTCAGGGCATCGCCACAGTCGGACCGGAGCTCCACCGTGCGCGAGGACTGGCCTTCGCCCCACCGCGCAGTCTGCTCGTGTCTGGTGGAGACCGACGAGCATCACCGGTCGCCGGGGAGCTGACGTCACGAGCGTGGTCGGCGTCAGAGGTGCCGGCGCATCACTGCGATGCAATTGGCTCGAGCCGCGATTGATCGGTCCCGGGGATACGGCACGCCGAGGTTCATCCCGCTGTCGGTGGTGATCGGGGGTTGCTGCCAGGCGAGGCTCATCCGCGCGCCGGCATCCGCTCGGGCCGTCGCTACGAGAGCCGAGCAGGGGCCCGCGACGGCTGATGCCTCGATCTGAAGCCAGGCTTGGTGAAGTGCCATCCGTGCGAGCAGGCCGTTGACCTCGTCGGTGAGCTGCTGCCGCACGGCGGGGGAGGACTGGGGCCGGCGCCGTATGCGGTACGGCATCTCCAGGTACTCCTCGACCGTGGTCAGTGCTTCGGCGAAGGTCTTGGCGCGGCTTTCCCTGCGTACCGCCCGCTGACCGAGGGGTACGCCAGGTAGGCGCCGAAGAGAGCGATGCAGGGGACGACCACCGCGGCTGTCCGGGTCCAGGTCCAGCCGCTGTCCGTCGTCCGTGCTGCCGTCGTGACGACCTGCACACATCACTCCCCGGCATGCCGTGAGGGGCGTCCTCCACTGGGAGGTGTCGAGCTCTCCCGACTCTCCGTTCGTATGAGCCGGCTTCCTCCACGGCGGCGGCCGGAGCGTCGTCGAACGGAGGTCTGCGTGGGGCAATGGCAGTCGCTCGTCGGCCCGTGGACCTGCCTCGTACAGCCATGCCGGAGCCCCCGTTGGTCTGCCAGTCGCACAGCACCTCGCCGGTGCGGCGATCGGTGCGGGAGGCGATCTGCGGGAAGACAGCGCCGCGTACACCTGATGCAGGCCGAAATCGCCAGCAGCACAAGGAAGTTGATCGTGAGGCAGGGGATCCTGCGACGCGGATGTGCCGCCGCCCGGGCGGGCACGGGCCCGACCGTTGTCAGTGCCGCGGTCTAACGTGATCGGTAACTGCTCATGAGGTCCCCGTTCAACGGGTGACGGGGAGGAACAGCGCCATGCACCAGGAAATCGCCGACGAGGACCGGTTCGAGATGCCCGCCGCCTGGCTGCGGGCCCTGCCCGTGCTCCGGGCCGCCGCGAAGCCGGCCGAGGACGCGGTGGAGAAGGCCGCTCGCCGCTACGCGCAGGAGGCGGCCTGGTTCGAGGAGATGTTCTCCTCCTCCGGCAGCGACCCGGAGCTGGTGAAGGAGGGCCGGGCCCACCGGGAGGGCAGTCCCTCTCCGCTCGGAGCCGCCGTGGAGATCGCCGTTGGCTGGCACTACGCGATGGTGGACGTGCTCGTCGACGCCTGCGTGACCGAACACGGCCTGCCGTTCGCCGCCCGTGCCGTCGTGGAGCTGGGATGCGTCAACCCCCATTACATGCAGGCGGGTTCCCGACGGTACGACGCGGCGCTGCGCAGAGCGACCGGTTACCAGACCTACTACGTGCGGGAGACCGCCGCCCGTATCCGGGACCTGCTCGCGGCGGTCGACGAGGAGACCCGACGGCGGGCCGTCGAGGCCCTCGCCGGCCTCCGGGACAGCGCCGAGCGCCGCATCGTGGTCTCCTACCTGGTACCCGAGGAGCATGCCTGGGTCGACGAGTGCTGCGACGGCCCGATACCGAGCGACTCCGTCCTGCGGCGCATGCTCCTTCTTTCCCTGTACCGGCCGGAGCAGATCGCCCGCATCGGCGAAGGAGCACGACTCGGCTGGAACGGCTGGAACCTCCAACTGCTCGCCACCCTCGCGAACCGGCTCGGTCCCGACGTCGGGTCCCTGCTGGAGGACGCGTTCGACGGAGCCTACGGATCCGACGGACACCGGGACGTCGCGGGCTGGGCCGCCGAACTGCCCACCGACGACGCCTTCCGCCTGCTGCTGAAGAACGGCGGCGACCGCAATGTCCGCCCCGCCCTGCTCGACGCCATGAACCGCTACCCTCGTCGGGCCCTGCGGCTGCTCTCCGCCGCCGCGGCGGGCGACAGCGAACAGGCGTCCCTCTCCCGGATGCTGCTGCCCCTGCACGTGGTGACCCACCCGGAGCTCACGAAGGAGACGTTGCCCGCCCTGCCCGAGGCGTCCGCAGCCGTCGTCGCCCCGCTGCTGAAGCGGGGCGAACGGGACGCGGAAGCGCCTGCGGAGGCGCTCCCCGCCCTGCTGGTCGCCCCGCCGTGGACCCGGAAGCGCACCAGCCGCAAGGCCCGCGTGGCCCGCGACGTCCCCGGGGCGCCGCAGGCCGAGGTGGCCTTCAAGCCCGGGGAGCAGGAGGCCTGGGCGGCCACCGTCATCGCCGAGACCCCCTGGTGGCGCGAGTACGACTGGTCCCGCGAGATCCGGCAGATGCAGCAGGGGACGTGGCGGGGCAACATCCACGCCGCCCGCCTCTTCGTCACCGGCCCCGAGGACGTCGTACGCCCACTGCTCGACGCCTTCGCCCCCGAGCACGTCTGGGACACCGAGAGCCACCTCAGGCCCGTCGCCGCCCGCCACGGCCTGCACGCCCTGCCGATGCTGAGCCGGCTCGCCGCCCGTTACCCGGCCACCGCCTGCGGCCTGCTGCTGCCCTACCGCAGCGTCGAGGTGGCCCGGCAGATGGCCGAGTGGCTGGTGCGCCGCCAGTCGCTGAGGCCCACGGTTCTCGCCTGGCTCCGCCGCCACGGCCGGGCCGCGGCCGCCTTCCTCGTTCCCGACGCCGTCGGCCCGGCGGGCAGGCCCCGCACCCACGCAGAACACGCCCTGCGGCAACTCGCCGCAGAGGTGGGCGCCGAGGCCGTGCGGGAGACCGCCGCCGGCTGCGGCGCCGAGGCCGAGGAGATCGTCGCCGACCTCCTCGCCGGCGATCCTCTGGAGGCCGCCCTTCCGGCGAGGATGCCGTCCCCCTGCACCTGGGCCGACCCCGCCCTGTTCCCGCAGATCCGGCTCACCAGCGGCCGCGGCGCCCTGCCCGCCGACGCCGTCCGCCACGTGACGACCATGCTGCAGATCTCCAAGCCCGGTGACGTCTACCCCGGCCTCGCCACCGTCACCGAGCACTGCGACACCGGCTCCCTCGCCGAGTTCGCCTGGGCCCTCTTCGAGACGTGGCGGTTCCACGGCATGCCGGCCAAGGACAGCTGGGCCCTCCACGCCCTCGGCCTCCTCGGCGACGACGAGACCGTCCGCCGTCTCACCCCCCTCGTGCGTGCCTGGCCCGGCGAGAACGCCCACCACCGGGCCGTCGAGGGCCTCACCGTCCTCGCCGCGATCGGCACCGACACCGCCCTGCGCCATCTGCACGGCATCTCCCAGCGTGTGCCGTTCAAGGCCCTCAAGAAGCGAGCCCGGGAGAAGATCGACGAGGTCGCCGAAGGACTCGGCCTCACCACCGACCAGCTCGCCGACCGGCTGGTCCCCGACCTCGGCCTCGCCGGCGACGGCAGCACCGTCATCGACTACGGCCCGCGCCGCTTCACCGTCACCTTCGACGAACAGCTCCGCCCCTGTGTCCGCGACGAGACCGGCAAGCTCCGCAAGACCCTGCCGGCCCCGGGCGTCAAGGACGACCCGGAACTCGCCCCCGCCGAGCGCAAGCGGTTCGCCGCCCTCAAGAAGGAGGTCCGGACCATCGCCTCCGACCAGCTGCGCCGCCTGGAGGCCGCCATGGTCACCGGCCGCTCCTGGACCGCCGCCGAGTTCCGCGAACTGCTCGTCGAACACCCCCTTCTGCGCCACTTGGTGCGCCGCCTGGTCTGGCTCGGTGACGGCGACGGCGACGGCGACGGCATGGTGACCGCGTTCCGTGTCGCCGAGGACCTCACCCTCGCCGACGTCCACGACGACGCATGGACCCTCCCCACCGACGCCACCGTGCGCCTCGCCCACCCCCTCCATCTGGGAGACGAAACCGAGGCCTGGGCCGACCTCTTCGCCGACTACGAGATCCTCCAGCCCTTCCCGCAGCTCGGGCGCCCCGTGCACGCCTTCACCGACGCGGAGGCCACCGGCCACCGGCTGACCCGCTTCGAGGGCGTCACCGTCCCCGTCGGCAAACTCCTCGGCCTCACCAAGCGCGGCTGGGAACGCGGCACGCCCGAGGACAACGGCGTGGAACGCTGGTTCTCCCGCCCGATCGCCCGCGACCGCCACCTCGTCATCGCCCTCGACGACGGCATCGCCGTCGGCATGGTCGCCGAGTTTCCCGACCAGACCCTGGAGACCATATGGATCGACACCGCCCCCGGTGACTACTGGCGCAGCCACACGTACCCGCACCGCCTCGGAGAGATCGACCCCGTCATCGCCTCCGAGATCCTCGCCGACCTGACCGACATCACCGCCAAGTGAGCCCCGCCATGACCACAGTGAGCGACCCGCACCCGCCCCGCCTGCAGCGCCCGCCCGCAGAAGTGCGCCACGCCGACGAACTCGCCCAGCTGCGTGCGGGGGACACCGACCCGCGGCCGCCCGGCTGGCAGCTCAGCCTCCGTGCCGCCCTCCGCTTCGTGGTCGGAGACCCCGACGCCGGCATCAGCCGCAAGTTCGTCGGCAGCCCCTCGCTCGTCGAACGGGCCCTGGTGACCCTGGCCACCAACCGGGGCCTGATGCTCGTCGGCGAACCCGGCACTGCCAAGTCGTTGCTCTCCGAGCTCATCGCGGCAGCAGTCAGCGGCACCTCCACGCTCACTGTGCAGGGCGGCGCGGCCACCACCGAGGACCAGATCAAGTACTCCTGGAACTATGCCCTGCTGGTCTCCGAAGGCCCCTCCCGCCGCTCCCTCGTTCCCGCCCCCATGCTCCGCGGCATGGCCGAGGGACGCATCGTCCGCTTCGAGGAGATCACCCGCTGCCCCCTCGAGGTCCAGGACTGCCTGCTCTCCCTGCTCTCCGAACGCGTCGTCGCCGTACCCGAACTCGACGGCGACGACGGCATGGTCTTCGCCCGCCAGGGCTTCAACGTCATCGCCACCGCCAACACCCGCGACCGTGGCGTCAATGAGATGAGCGCCGCCCTCAAACGCCGTTTCAACTTCGAGACCGTCTTCCCGATACCCGACCTCGACACCGAACTCGCCCTCGTCGAGGCCGAGTCCACCGCCCTGCTCCGCGAGTCCGGAGTCGAGCGGGCACCCGACCCGGACGTCCTCGAGGTACTGGTCGGTACCTTCCGCGAACTGCGCGGCGCACCCGGCCAGGGCGACCGGCCCTCCGCGGTGATGAGCACCGCCGAAGCCGTCTCCACGGCCCACGCCGTCGGCCTGCGCGGCTGGTTCCTGCGCGGCGAGGCCGGCAACGCCGCCGACATCGTCTCCTGTCTCGCCGGCACCGCAGCCAAGGACAGCCCCGAGGATCTCGCCCTCCTGCGCCGCTTCCTCGAACAGCAGGCCCGCCTGCGCCGAGGCCCCCAGTGGCAGGCCCTCCACGAGGCCCGGCACCTGCTGGACCAACGGTGAGCGATGCCCGCGTCACCTTCCTGGGGGTGCGCCACCACTCACCGGCCTGCGCCGGCCTCGTCCGCCGCACGATCCGCGAACTGCGCCCGGCATACGTCCTGGTCGAGGGCCCCGCCGACATGAACGACCGGATCGGCGAACTGCTCCTCGGACACGAACTGCCCATCGCCGTCTTCAGCCACTACCGCGGCACCGAACGGGTCGCCACCTCCTGGGCCCCGCTGTGCGCGTACTCGCCGGAATGGGTGGCACTCACCGAGGGCCGTACCGCGGGCGCCGAGGTCCGGTTCATCGACCTGCCCGCCTGGCACCGCGCCTTCACCGACCGCCCCGACGGCGCGGCCAACCGCTACGCCGACGCCGAGGCCCGCTACAGCCGCGCCACCGAACGGCTCCGCGCCCGTTACCGGGTCGACACCGTGGACGCCCTGTGGGACCGCGTCTTCGAGATCGCCGATCCGGACGGCCTGCAGGACCGCCTGGACGCCTACTTCGCCCTGGTGCGCGGCGACACCGAGGCCGATGACGGAGACCGCGCCCGCGAGCAGTACATGGCCTCCTGGGTCCGTGCCGCAGTCGCACACGCCGGCAGCCGGCCGGTCCTGGTGGTGACCGGCGGCTTCCACCAGCCCGCCCTGCGCGCCCTCACCGCCGCCCCCGGCACGTCCGCGGGCGCGGAACCCACCGCATGGCCCCCGGTGCCCGTCCCACCCGACGGGGCCGCGGGCGGCAGCTTCCTGGTGCCCTACTCCTTCCGCCAGATGGACGCCTTCGCCGGCTACCAGTCCGGCATGCCGTCCCCTGGCTACTACCAGCACCTGTGGGACGAAGGCCCCGACGCGGCCGCGAAAACCCTCCGTCGCACCGTCGTGGAACGGCTCCGCGCCCGCCGCCTCCCCGCCTCCACCGCCGCCCTGATCTCCGCCCACACCCTCACCGAAGGCCTCGCCGCCCTCCGCGGACACCCCCGCCCCGCCCGCGTCGACGTCCTGGACGGCCTCGCCGCCGCACTGATCACCGACGACCTCGACCAGCCGCTCCCCTGGAACACCGACGGCCCCCTCAGGCCCGGCGCCCACCCCGCCGTCGTCGAAACGGTCGTCGCCTGCACCGGCGACCGCACCGGCCGCCTCCACCCCGACACCCCGCTGCCACCCCTGGTCCACCACGTGACCGCCGAGGAGATCCGCCTCGGCCTCGACGGCGACCGCACCCTCGACCTCGACCTCACCAACCCCCGAGGGCTCGAACGCAGCCGCTTCCTCCACCAGCTGCGCATCCTCGGCATCCCCGGCCACACCCGCCTCACCGGCCCCGACCACGGAGCCGACCCCCGCGACCACGAAACCTGGGAACCCAGCCCCCGCACCGGCCGCGACGCCGCACTGACCGAGGCCGGCGCCTACGGAGCCCGCCCCGACGAGGCCGCCACAGCCCTCCTCGCCCGCCGCCTCCGCGACACCGGTACGGCCGCCGACGCCGGGACCACCGCCGCCCTCCTCTTCGACGCCGTCCTCTGCGGAGCCGGAGCCCTCTCCCGCGACCTCCTCGACGGCCTCGCCCACCGGATCCGTACCACCGCCGACCCCGGCCCCCTCGGGCGGGCCCTCGCGGTGGTCCTGGGCCTCTGGCGCCATGACCGCGTCTTCGGCACCGCCCGTGACCCGCTGCTCGGCACCGTCCTCGACCACGCCGTCGACCGGCTCTTCCACCTGGTAGAGGGCCTCCACGGCGGCCCGCCCGGCGTCGACGTCCCCCGCCTGCGCGCCCTGGCCGCCGCCCGCGACGCCCTCCTCCACGCCGCACCCGCCCTTGCTCTCACCCCGGAAACCGCCGCCGCGACCGCCGCCCGTATCGCCCGCGACCGGCACGCCCCCGCCGACCTGCGCGGCGCCGCCCTCGGCCTGCGCCGCGCCCTCGGAGCCCTGGCCGAACCCGCCGGCGAGGCCGAAGCGTTCGCCGTCGCGGCCGACCCCTCCGTCCTCGGCGACTGGCTGGCCGGCCTGCTCGCCCTCGCCCGCGAAGAAGTCCTGCGGCCCGCCCCGAAGGGGGAGCAGTCCCTGCTCGACACCCTGGACGGCGTCGTCACCACCATGACCGACGACGTCTTCCTCCATGCCCTGCCCGCCCTGCGTCAGGCCTTCGCCTTCTTCCCGCCCCGTGAACGCGAACGCGTCGCCCAACTCCTCCTCGACCGCCGGAACCTGCACGGCTCCGCCCGCACCCTGCTGCGCACCACCGCCGACCCGCTGCTCCTCGCCCGTGCAGCGGCCCTCGAGGAACACACCGACCTCCTGCTCGACCGGCACGCCCTCGGAGCACCCCGATGACCCCCGACGACCCCCGCGCAGGACTGGAACGCTGGCGGCTGATCCTCGGCGCCCCCGCCGAACGCCGCACCGGCGGCCTCGACGGCCCGGACGCCGCCCGCGACACCGCCCTCCAGTGGCTCTACGGCCGCGACGACGACCTCGCCCGCCGTGGTGAACGCCGCGGCACCGCCGACGGCCGGGAGGGCGGCGACGGCCCCTCCACGCTCGCCGTCGTCGACTGGCTCGACGACATCCACCGTCTCTTCCCCCGGGAGACGGTCGAACGCCTCGAACGCGACGCCGTGGAGACCTACGGCATCGACGAGATCGTCACCGATCCCGACGTTCTCCTCCGCGTGGAACCCAGCACCAGCCTGCTGCGGGCCGTGCTGCGCACCAAACACCTGATGAACCCGCAGGTCCTGGCCGCCGCCCGGCGCATCGTCGAAGCCGTCGTGCGCGACCTGACCGAGCGGCTGAGGCCCGAGATCCGGCGCGCCCTCACCGGAACCCGCTCCCGCCGCCCCAGCCGGACCCCCCTCGCCCGGAACTTCGACTTCAGGGCCACGATCCGCGCCAACCTCGCCCACTACCGGCCCGAGGACCGCCGCATCCTCATCGAGCAGCCGCACTTCCACTCCCGCACCCGCCGCCACATCGAGCAGTGGCAGCTGATCCTCCTCGTCGACCAGTCCGGCTCCATGGCCGGATCCGTGATCCACTCCGCCGTCACCGCTGCCTGCCTCTGGGGCCTGCCCGGACTGCGCACCCACCTGGTCGCTTTCGACACGCAGGTCGTCGACCTCACCTGTGACGTCACCGACCCCGTCGAACTCCTGATGAAGGTCCAGCTCGGCGGTGGCACCGACATCGCCCGCGCCGTCGACTACTCCGCCGGCCTCGTCGACAACCCGCGCCGCACGATCGTCGCCCTGATCACCGACTTCTACGAGGGTGGTGACGCCCACCGCCTGACCCGCACCGTCCGCGACCTGACCGGACAGGGCGTCACCGTCCTCGGCCTCGCCGCCCTCGACGAGGAGGCCGCCCCCTCCTACGACCGCGACCTGGCCGGCCGCCTCGCCGAGGCCGGCGCACACATCGGCGCCATGACCCCCGGCCACCTGGCCGAATTCGTCGCCGAGAGAATGGCCCACGGAGGACGAACGGCATGACCCGCACCGACCTGCTCGCCCTCACCCCCGACACCCTCGCCGCCCTCGCCAACCGCGGCCTGGTCAAACGCGCCGCCAAGGACCTCGACGCCGGAGCAGGCCCCGACCTGGACGTCACCGGCGACCACACCGTGCACGGCTGCTTTCCCGACGGCACCGAGACCCGACTGCCGCCCGGCACCACCCTGCAGGACGCCCGCTGCAGCTGCGAGGCCCACGGAGTCTGCCGCCACCGCATCGGCCTCGTCCTCGCCTACCAGCGCGCCGCGACCGCATCGGACACCCCGCCGCCCTTCACCGACTGGTCCCCCGGAAGCATCGACGACACCGCCCTCGCCGAGGCCTTCGGCCGTCCCGCCCTCACCGCGGCCCGGCGCACCCGCGACCGCGGCTACCAGGCCGTCCTCCACCGCCCCACCCCCGCCGACCCCGTTCCCGCCGTCGAACTCCCCGCCTGCACCGTCCGCTTCCCCGTGCCCCACCGCCCCGGCTTCGCCGTCACCGACGCAGCCGAGCCGCTGCGCGGCGCGACGGTCGTACTTGCCGTCTGGGCCTTCCGCGCCGCCGACACCGAGGGCAGTGACCGAGTCACCGTCGGAGGAAAGGAAACAACCCCGGACAACGGCGACAGCGCCCACCGCGCAGCCATGGACCTCGTCGACGAACTCCTCGTCGAAGGCGTCCCCCAGGCCGGCCCCGTCCTGGACGGAACCCTCCGCCGTGCCGGCGCCGCCCTCACGGCCGCCGGACGCCACTGGCCCGCCGCGGCCCTCGAGGGGATACGCCACCAACTCGCCGAGCACGCCGTCCGCGGCGCCCGCCACGACCGTGAGACCCACGCCCTGCTCCTCGCCGAACTCCACGCCCGCCACCGCGCCGCCCCCACCGACCCCGCAGCCGTCCTCGGCACTGCCGAGACGGCCCGCACGGCCTTGCGCCGCGTCCGCCTCGTCGCCCTCGGCTGCCACGTCGACGGCTCCGCCCGCGACCGCACCGCCGACGTCTTCTTCGCCCACCCCGGTGCCGGTATCGTCCTCGTTCTGCACAAACGCTGGGAGCTGCCCGACGGTCAGGCGCCCACCGGCCACGACCTCGGCTCCCGCAGGATCCTCGGTACGAACCTGCGCACCCTTGCCGCCGCCAACGTGGTCAGCGAGGCCACCTCCCGCACGGCCGGCCGCGCCGTGGAGATCTCCCGCGGACGGATCGCCACCACCTCCGTCACCCCCGTCGGCACCGCCTGGGACGACCTGCCGCCCGGGCTGCTGGTCACCGACCTCGCCGCGCAGTTCCCCGCCCCCGGTGCCCTCCCTCCCCGCCTCGTCCGCCCCCGGGTGGAGGCCGAGTCCATGCGCGTCCTCGCCGTCGCGGAGGCCGGACCCGTGCGGTACGACCCGGCCGCACAGCGCCTCGAAGCCGTCCTTCACGACCCGGCCGGCAACGAGGCCCTGCTGAGCACCGCGCACAACCCCCACTGCCCCGGCACCCTGGACGCCCTGGCCGACGCCCTCGCCTCCGGCACCGTCGACCGGATCAGCGGTTCCCTCCGCCATGACCGGGGCAGGGTCCTTCTCGCCCCTCTCGCCGTCCGCACCTCCCACGGCGTCCTCGTCCCCGACCTCGCCCCCGGCGACGGCGACACCGCCCTCCCCGTCGCCCCGCACCCCCCGGACGACCCCCTCACCACCGCCCTGGAACAGGCCCTCGCCGCCCTCGCCGAGGCCGCCCACCACGGCCTGAAGAACCTGACTGCCACCGACCACGACACCCTCGCATCAGCAGCCGCCCTCCTGCACCGAACCGGCTTCCACACCACCGCGGACAAGGTCTCCGCTGTGACGACCACCCTCCGCACCCACGGCCCGGCCCCCGCCACTTCCCACTGGCACACCGCCGTCATCCGCCTCGCCACAACCCTGGAACTCCACCGGACCGGCCCGTATACATCGCCGTGACTGGAAATGATGGTCCGGCGCGTTTGCGTTGAGCCCCAGCATCTTGTGCACGTCACCCTCGATCAGCTCTCGGTTCGGTGGGACAGACCGGGTCCACGTGGGGCGGTCGCGGGGCGGGCGGCTGGTGGCGCCGACGCGGACGCCGTCCTGGCCGGAGACGGAGCCGACGGCCGGGACCAGGAGATCCTGACAAAGGATGTGCGAGTGCTCAGGAGCGGCGGGCCCCGGGAGGACCGAGGAGCGCGACCAGCCTCCCTTCAGGGAGGCCAGCTATCCTCGGGGTTGCCTTAACGGAGGTTGGCGGACACCAACAGGGACAATGCCAACCGTCAGGTCCGTCTGAGCTTCCTCGGCTGATGCGTCTGACGGAACTGTAGCGTCGAATCCCGGCCGCACGGCATACCTCTTGGCCCGTGCGTAGGGGAGTGGGTCGGCTCCCAGCGAGACTCAACCCACGGCTACCGAGTCCGCTTGGCCTGCACCGGGACCTGCAGCACCTTCGTGACCCAGTGCTACGTCTGCTCACAGTTTCAAGCGCGTGTGTTACAGAAGGTGATATTCCTGGCTGGCTGGCCGCCAGGCCTGTGTGCGCTGCCCTGGCTGAGAAGCCGTATCTCAACCGATCACGGAACGTGCGGTTCGAACGGACTTCCCGCCTGGGTGAACTTCCCGTTGTACGCGCATGGAGACAGGGCCTCTCGGTAGCTCGGGGATGCGAATCTGACCGAGCAGTGCCGGGAGGCCCTGGTGTCCTTGTTGTACGTGTCCGAGCTCGTCCAGTTCAACTCGGCAGCACCATCGTGTGATTGCCTCGCGCACGTGTACGGCAACGCGGCCGGCCATCCCGATCGGGTGCGCCGGTATCCGTCGGACATGACGGACGCGGAGTGGGCGGTCATCCGGCCTTTGCTGCCGGTGCCGGCCTGGTTCCAAGGGCGGGGCGGACGGCCTGAGGGCTACTGCCACCGCCAGCTGCTGGACGCGATCCGCTACCTGGTCGCGGGCGGAATCTCGTGGCGGGCGCTGCCCGCGGACTTTCCCGACTGGGGCCGGGTCTACGCTTTCTTTCGCCGCTGGCGTGAGCACGGGCTGATCACCGAGTTCCACGACCGGCTGCGTGGGAGGGTCCGTGAACGCGAAGGTCGTGAGGCCGAGCCCACGGCGGGGATCATCGACGCGCAGTCGGTGCGGGCCGCCGCGACGGTGCCGGCCGCCTCCCGCGGCTACGACGGCGGGAAGAAGGTGCCGGGGCCGCAAGCGGCACATCGTGACCGACTGCCTCGGCCTGCTCCTGACCGTCGCGGTCACTGCCGCGAACATCGGCGACCGGGACGCCGCCGCGGGCCTGCTGGCCCGGCTGCGCGGCTTGCGCCGCGATATCACCCTCGTCTGGGCCGACGGCGGCTACACCGGCTCCCTCGTCGGCTGGTGCCGGGACAAACTCGCCCTGACGTTGGAGATCGTCAAGCGCACCGACGACATGACAGGGTTCGTGGTGCTGCCGAGGCGGTGGGTGGCAGAGCGCACGTTCGCATGGTTGATGAACTCCCGCCGTCTGGCCCGGGACTACGAGGCCCTGCCCGCCACCAGCGAGGCGATGATCCGGTGGTCGATGGTCACGCGGATGAGCCGGCGTCTGGCACGGCCACCAGCCGCCGGCCGGCACTGAATGCCCCCGACGCCTCCAGGAGGAGCCACCCGCGCTCCGCCAGGCGCCGGGCTTTCGACCGCAGCCCCTCGACCTTCGCCGGTGTCGCCCCCAGGCCCAGCTCCACCGCGATCTCCTTGGCTCGAAGCGGCCCGTGACCCATGGATCGCTGCTGTTCCAGCACGCCCACAATCCGCTGATAGTCCGGCGCCAAAGCCGTCACCGGCAGCCCTTCCCGCCAGGGCGGCACCGTCGAGCCGGGCACCGGGGCGAGCGACGGCGCCGCTTCCTCCGCCGCCTCGGCCGTGGTCACGGCAGTGGACTCGGCCGCAGAGACTGCCAGGGCCTCGATCAGTTCCTCCCGCGCGATCACCCGCCGGTCCAGCTCGATCTCCGCGGTCTCCAACACCTCAGCCAACCGCGCGACTTCCTCCCGCAGGCCCTCCACCCGCACGCGGGCAGCCGTCTCTCGCTCCCTCCAGCATTCCCAGCACCGACGCCACCGCGCACCCCTCGACCATGAAGCGGACACAAGACGTCGCGATGCCTCCCTCAACCCGAGCGAAACCATGCCTGACCAGCAGGAATCAAGGGATCACGTTCGGTTGAGACACGGCTTCTAACGGGTGTCCAATCGCCTGGACGTTTGGCATCGCGCCAGGTCAGGGCGTGGGCGGCTTCGATGGGGGTGTGCGGCTGGTCGGCCGGAGCCCAGGTGCCGCGGTGCGGTTTGAGGGCGACCACGTAAGCCAGGCCGGCCTCACGCAGTGCGAGGTACCAGTCGTCGCTGACGGAGTAGGCGCAGTCAGCGACCACCGCCCGGCAGCCGAAGCCCGCCTCCTTCCCGCGGGCCGCGAGGGCAGCGGCCAGCTGCGGTTTCGTACGGAAGGCCGGATCGGACCGGCCGCGGGCGAAGTGGTGGGCTGGGGTGTAAGGAGTCGCGTGCAGCGGGTAGTACACGCGGCCGTCGGTCCACACCGTGGTCACCGTGACAATGCCGTTGTCGGTCTTGCCTAAACGGCCCAGCCACTGCCGGCCCACGTGCGCGGTCGCCGTGCCGTCCTTGCGGTCCCCGGAATCGTCGATCACGATGACCCCGCCATCGTGCGGAGCCGTCGCCGGCTGCTCGAGCAGCAGCTCAAGCCGCCGGTCGTTGATCAGCTCGGCCTCCCACGGCGACTCGGACAGGAAGAACTGCAGCCGCTGCACCCCCGGCATCCCCGCACCCGCCACCGGCTCCGCCCCTGCCAGACAGGTGATCGTCTTGTTCCGCTCCCGCGGTGCCAGCAGCCCGGTCAGGTACTCACGAAAGCCCCGGCGCTGGGCCAGGCTGAAGAAGAGGTCGTCGAACCGGGCCGCGTACTCCTCCAACGGCCCCGGCGCGGGCGGACACGGGCGGCGAGCGGTCATCTTCAGCCCGCAGCACAGCAGTTGACTTCTTCTCACCGGCCTACGGCCAATCCGACCTGCAGTCAACCCACACCATCACCGGATTTAACGAACTACCGGTAAGTAGCCTCCTCACTGGTGGTGAGGTCCAAGTCGTCCTTACCGCCGCGTCCTCCTACCGTGGACGCCGCTTCGGCGGCACCGGGCCAGGAATGACGTCCAGATTCATGTGCTCCTTGAACAGGTGCACCAGATTCGCCCCGTCTAGGAGTTCCAGTCGCCCGTGCTCGTTGGCGAACGCTTCGCTGGCCCGGCCGAACCATGAGGTCGTCACGAGGATGCCCTTGGCCGCGCGCTTGTGCTCTAGCACGCCGGCGAGCGCTGAGACGGTCTCGAACGGCACCACGTTCTTAGTGCGCTTCGCCTGGATGATGCACAGCCCCTTCATGACGGGGTCCGTGTTCATCGCGACCGCGTCTACACCCTCGTCGCTCGATGGTTGAGTGTTTACGCTGTCCAAGCCGATGGCTTCGAACAACTGCCGGATGAGGTGCTCGAACTCCGTGGGTGTCAGATCCATGAGCACGGGCCGGCTGTCCAGGCCCGCCACGACGTCCAGACTGTCCATGAGCCGGAATTTGGACAGGTCAAACGTGACCAGCGGGCGTACCGGCTCAAGTTCGTAGGGGTTCGGTGAGATGATCGACCGCAACCGTTTCAGGCAGGCCTGCGGCTCCACCTGGGTGAGCACCAGTTGACTGAATTCCTTCTGATCTGCCTGGAGAGTGATCAAGCAGGGATGAACGTCGCGTCCGGTGGCCCGGTCGATGGTCGCCACATGTCCGTTCAGAGCGACGGACTGGATAACGCCTTCGGTGTCGGATGCGAGGATCTCGTAGACGGTGCGCAAAGCCGTTTGCGCGAGGACTGATGAGTACAGTTCCTTGCGCTCCTTCTCGGGCCGTGGCACCGGCGTGATCTCGTCGCGTGTCTTGACGTATCGGTATGCGCGAGATGCTGGTACCACATCCTCCAGCGGCAGGTCGATCTCGACCAGCAGGTCGCCGGTGTCGGCCTGATACGACACCTGATGTGCCTTTGGGAAACCGTGTGGGTATACGGACGCAGCCAGCACTTGGTCCACGAACCACTCGACAGCGTCCACATCCCTGTCCCTGTAGGCGGTACGGCGCTGCTCAAGTTCAGTGTTCCACGCCTCAACCCGGGCCGCCTCCTCCCGGTTGCGTTTCTCGTGTTGAACGCGAGCCTGCTCCAGCTTCTCGACGCGCTTCTTCTCATCACGCGCATGGTCGCGCAGGGCTCTGTCGAGCCGCTTGCGGGCAGCTTCGACCTCCGCGTCGTAACCGCGCCGGCCGAACCCCAAGGCGCCGAGAATGCCCCGAGGCGCTGACGGTTCGAACTCCTCCCAGCGCGGTAGGGGTGCGGCCTTGGTACGTCCCTTCGGCGGAATGAATGGTTGGGCCACGAACTCTTGCTTCAGTCGATCGAACGTGAGCGGCTGCTGATCGAGTACCGCCGTGCGGAGCAGCTTCGACAGCTGATCGGCATCGTGCTCGGCCACGCTGGTGCGATCGACTGCTTCCTGAGAGCGGGCAGCCTCGTACGCGAGTTTTGCTTCACGAGCCTTTCGCTTGGCCTCGGCCTCGGCGGCTTTCCTCGCCCTCTCCTGTTCCTTGGCCTGCCGTGCAAGATCCCGTGCGTATGGATCGTTCGCGCCCGCCACTTTCTTCCCCCAGCTCAGTGCATGATCGTCAGGTCAGAACTTTCCGTAGTATCTCTCACTGGCCGGGCGGCGTCAGCGGGCACTTGCCGTGGGCGAACGGTAGTTGGGCGCCAGGACAGTGAAGGCCCGCCAACGAGTGAAGCAGTGACGGTCTCGTATCTCCCTTTGGGTCCCGTGACCTATGCCCAGCCGGAGCGGCTGAACCTGGGATCCGGCTCGACTTGCTCCTCGTTCGGTTCCCACCCAGGTCGGAAGTCGGGGTGGGCGGCGTATGCCGCAGCAAGGTGGAGGAGTGGGAACGTAGTCGCGGAGAGCACGATCATGGCGGGACCGTGAACCATGAAGTCGGCGTGTTCCGCGTCCTGCTGTATACGCTCCACAAAACGCAGGATGCCTCGTTTTGCGGCTACGTCGGCGAGAACCTGGGCCTTCAGCCTTGTGGTTTCCTCGGCTGGGTCGGGCTTTACGGCTTGTGCCGCCGACTCTGCGTACCATGCGCGCTCGAACGGAGAGAAGAAATGCGCGGTACGGACCTCAATTCGGTCGAACGTCCTTACGGCGGATGCGGCAAGTGCCTGCTCGGAGTGCGGCGGCTGTCGCCCGCGAAGCCGGCGACGTCTTCGCCTGAGCGCCAGCGCGAGAACGTGCTCACTGCCGCCGCCTGCGTCGGGGCGCACATCATCGGCTTGGCGGACGACTGGGAGGTCTCCGGCGCCACGGACCCCGTGACTCGCCCCAGCCTGGGCCCGTGGCTCCGTGACGAGAGGGGCCCGTACGACGGCTTGGTCGCGGCAGCGGTGGACCGGCTCGGCCGCAATGTCGTCGACTGCCTGAACACCGGCTACAAGATGCGGGACGAGAAGAAGACGCTCGTCACGTACGGGCACGACGGAGCCTGGAATCTCGACGACCTTATGAGCCCCACAGGTTCACACCATGTGTGCGGGTTGTCGACATAGGTCGCAGGGTTGGTCGCGGGCCCGAGACCGAGCGGGGCGGGGGCCTCGCGCCGTATGGTGCTGATCACCCGCTCGCAGTGGGCGTTCACCCGAGGGGCCCGCGGCGCGCTCTTGAGGGTCGCGGGCCCCTCGGCCTCGAAGACAGCATCGAACGACTGGCCGTACCTGCCGTCGCGGTTACGCAGCAGGAAGCGTAGGGACCTCATGCGAGTGCCCCAGGTCGGCGGCGAGGTTCCGGGCCTCAGAACTCGTGCACGACCACCCAGTAGTCGTCGTCCTCCACCGTGGAGGCACACAGATGACGTCCGTCCACCGAGACGGCGATGAACTCGGGGGTGCCCGTCGCGGCGGCGACACGCGAGGGAAGGTTCTCGCCGACCCGGTCCCTCACCCGCACCCAGCCGACCTTGCTCCCGCCGGATCCAGGGGGCAGGACCAGGAAATCGCCGCTCTCCATGAACAAGCGCGCAGGCTCGGCCCGCCGGTGCCACTCCCTGCTCAGCTTCTCCAGGGCCTGAGGGTCCGAGTCGGAGACCTCGGCCGACGGCCGGACCTCGACCCCGTTCACCGCGTAGAGCGCGGCATTGACGGAAGGTCCATCGTGCGTCTGGTCCTCCACGATCTCGAGACCGCAGTTCTCAAAGATCTTCAGCCAGTGTGGCGTCAGCCGGTCGTTCATACTGCTTACCTTCCGTCGGTTCGCCGGGGTCAGCCGCCCGAATAGAAAAGGTGATGATCACCGCCTGGCTTGTTTATCTTGGCATACCTCTCCATGGACTCTGGATAGCCGACGGTGCCGTCCGGCCGTTGGATCTGTGTGTTGTCCCAGCCGAAGTTGACCAGGCTTCGAGTGTCGTCGTTCTTCGGTTTGCCGGCATGGAAGTGCGGGCCCGCCGGATCGTGGGTGTGCTCGACCACCACGCGCGAGCCGTTGTCCGTCTCGAACTGGCGGAAGTGACCCCAGTGGGCCGGGTCGGACGAATAGATGTACCCGGGGGCGTGCTTGAGGTGCCGATCCCCGGTCACGGTCCATTCGGCGATCGGTTCCTCGCCGTACCGCACGCCGGCGAGTTCGTAGGCGGCCCGCTCCGCGTCGGCACGGTGGTCGAACGGGTTGCCTCGCTCGCCGCGCGGATAAGGACTGAGCCCGAGCGGATCGGACCAGGTGTGGGGGTTGCGTACGTAGGTGACGGGGTTGGGCGCGGGAGCGAGACCGAGGGGGTCGGGCGTGATGTAGCGGGCTGTCTCGGGATCGTAGTGACGGAACAGGTTGTAGTGGAGGCCGGTCTCGGGGTCGTAGTACTGGCCGGGAAAGCGCAGCGGAGTGTAGGCCTTGCTGTCTCTCGCCCAGGCAGTGGTGCCCCACAGGGTGGCCCGCTTGCGCCACGCGACGGCGCCGTCCTCGTCGATCAGCTCGGTGGGCGTGCCGACCAGATCGGTGGCGATGGCGAAGAACCGACGGTCGATCTCTTCCTGGCGGGTGCCCGCCCCGAGGACGCGCTCGGTCTGGGACAGGGGAACACCGGAGCGGTGGTCCCAGGTGAGGACGACCGTGGTTCGGAGTGCAGCCTGGAGGACGGCCTCTTCGCAGAGCGTCATCCCGTCCCACGAGAACCGGATCTCCTCGGCCACCGTCTCGCCGTCGTCGGCCAGCCGCTGCTTGGCGATGCGACGGCCCAGCGCGTCGTACCGGTAGCGCCAGTGGGTTCCGTCCGGAGTGACGACCGAGGTGAGGCGGTTCTCCGCGTCCCAGGTGTAGCGCCAGGTGTCCGGGCGCCGGGACGAACGCCGCTTCTGGCGGAGGGTGATGCGGCCGAGCACGTCGTGCTCGAAGCGGACGGCTCCGGCACGGAGGATCGCCGAGCCGTCGTAGGCCCGCTGTCCGATCGCCTCGCTCCCCGGATGGGAGACGGGCCAGATGGCCTCCACCTGGTTGCCGCGCGCGTCGTACACGTACCGCTCGGACCAGTTCTGCGCCCGGACGCCGACGACCTGGCCGACGGCATCCAGGTCGAAGGAACGGTTTCCGGCCAACTGGTCGTCGATCGCGCTGAGATAGCCGTCCGGGCGGTACGTGTAGGCACGCCGGTTGAGTGTCCGGCCGCCGGCGCTCACGTGTTCGGCGGCAAGACGACCGGCTGCGTCCCAGGCGGAGGTGATGGCGAGAGCGCCCTCGGTGTCACCGAAGACCCGGGCCGTTTCACGGCCCGCGACGTCGTGGGTGAAGATGACCGAGTTCCGGCCGGTGGTCAGTCGTCCGGGGCGGCCGCCCGTGTCGTATCCGTAGGTGGTGACATGCCCGGTGGGCGTGATGCGGCGGGTCCTGCGTCCCACGGCGTCGTAGGCGTAGCTCATGGTGCGGCCGTCGACGATCTCGGCCTTGAGCCGGCCACGACGGTCGTACACGCAGAGCAGTTCACTGTCCGGCCCCGTCGCACGCAGAAGGCGTCCGGCCGGGTCGTACTCGTAGGTGGTGACCTTCCCCGCGGCGTCCTTCCGCAACACCCGTCCCAGCTGGTCACGTTCGAAGGTGATGGTCTGCCCGAGCGCGTCCGTGCGGGAGAGCAGCAGCCCGGCGGGGTCGAACCGGTAGCGGAGCGTCCTGCCGTCGAAGTCGGTCTCCGCGGCCACGTGGCCTGCCGCGTCGTACTCGTACGTCCACCGTGTGCCCTGCGGATCGGTGACCTCGACGAGTCGGAGGTCGGCGTCGTACGCGAATGTGTACCGAGCGCCGTCGGGAGCGGTTCGGGCGGTCAGCAGATCGAAGTGGCTGTACTCGCAGCGGGAAACACCGCCGAGCGGGTCGGTGTGCGTGAGCTGGTTGCCCTCCCCGTCGTAGGTCCAGGACTCGACGGTGCCGTCCGGTGCGACTCGTCGGACGAGATGCCTGTCAGCGTCCCACTCGAGGCAGGTCACCCCGCCGCCCGGGTCGGTGACACGGACCAGGCTGCCCAGTGCGTCGCGCTCCAGGAGGACTTTGCCCCCTGCCGGGTCGGTGACCTGTACCGGCAGCCCCGCATCGTCGCACCGCACCGTGGTGACGGCGCCGAGTGCGTCGGTGACCGACGTCAGGCGACCTCGGGTGTCGTAGGTGAAGCGACTCGTGCCACCACCGGGGTCGGTGACGGAGGTGCGGTTACCGCGTTCGTCGAACTCCTGGAACCATCGCGCCCCGTCGGGTCCGACCAGTTCCGTGTGCCTCCCGAAACGCCCCGGCCTCATGGTGTGTCCGCTGCCGTCGGCGCGGACCGTCGAGACGAGACGGCCGTCCTCGTCGTAGGTGAAGGCGGTCGCTCGCCCCAGTGGGTCGGTACGGCTCACGAGGTTGCCGTGGGCGTCGTAGCTGTACCGGCTGGTGTTGCCGACCGGGTCGGTGGTGGCGATCACACGGCAGCGGTGGTTGATGAGGTGCCGGGTGCTCCGCCCGTCGGCGGTGGTGAGGGTGGTGGTGCGGTGGCCGGTCTCGGGGTCGGGGTCGGTGTAGGTGAGGGTGATCTGGACGTGGCCGGCCTCGCCACCCTCGGCGACGACGCGGTCGTGGTGGTCGTAGGTGTAGTCGTAGCGGCTGTTGTTGGAGTC
Source organism: Streptomyces sp. NPDC037271 (assembly GCF_055603605.1). Classification (NCBI taxonomy): domain Bacteria; kingdom Bacillati; phylum Actinomycetota; class Actinomycetes; order Kitasatosporales; family Streptomycetaceae; genus Streptomyces; species Streptomyces sp. NPDC037271. The sequence continues at coordinate 175,755 of NZ_JBVJVN010000003.1, read as the reverse complement.
GATCCAGGCGGTGACGCGGTGGCGGTCGTCGTAGAGGAAGGTGGTGGTGGCGCCGGAGGGCTTGGTGACGGTGGTGAGGTCGCCGTTCTGGTCGTAGCCGTAGGACATCAGCGGCAGGTCCGCGCCTGCCTCGCCCGCGTCGGCCAGGAGGAGAGCGGTGATCTTCCTGTCGGCGACGGTCAGCTTCACGTGATAGCCGCCCGAGTGGACCAGGGCCAGCGGCAGCCCGTCCTCGGTGCGGTCGGCGGTGATCGTGTGACCGTTGCGGTCGGTGAGAGAGGTCAACCAGGCGGTTCCGTCGCCGCCGGGTTCGGCATCGTGCGGGGCGGTGAAGTGGCGGACCAGACCGGTGTCGGGGTCGGTGAGCGTGTAGTCGCCGTCACCGTGGCGGGCCAGCAGGGTGCGGGCGGTGCCGGAGTCGGGGCGGGTGGGGGCGCCGGGGACCGGGTGCGGATAGGTGATCAGCAGGCCGTCGGCGCCGACGTGGACGACGCCGACCGGGTCGATCTCCAGGCGCTCGTCGACGGTGCAGGTCCAGGACGGCCCGAGGAAGCGGCCGGTCGTGAGGCCGGACTCGGTGCGCCGGGTGAACACCAGCGGCAGGATGCCGGGCAGTTCGATGTCGGTCTGCGGCAGGAACATGCGGCCCGAGGCGAGGTCGACGGGGTCGGTGCCGTCGGTGGTGCGGGTGCCGTCGGGGCGGTCGTGGGTGCCGTCCGGGGCGTTGTCGACCAGGTTGCGGGCCCGCGCGGCGTCGGCGGCGTCCGCGGCGATGCGCACGCCCTTGACCGCGGCGCCGCTCCCGCCGGTGGCCGCGGTCAGCGCGAGGTCGGGGACGAGTCGTCCGAAGCCCTCGTAGGGGTCCTTCATGAAGTCGCTGACCATCTGCCTGCCGGTGCCCACCGGGTCGTTGGCGGCCAGCACCAGGCCGGAGGCCAGGCTGTTGAGGTTCGTCGCGTACTCGGCGGGATGGGTGATGTTGTACGGGTCCAGCGGGTTGATCCCCCGCCCGAAGTTCACCAGTCCCGCGGTGCCCTTGATGATCCCGCCGCCGACGTGGTCACCCATGATCTGCAGCTCCTGCAGACCCTGCCCCGCCTGCTGCGCGTACGACGGCTTCTCGGGGGCCAGGTCCCGCGCCGCGCGGACGGCGCTGCGGGCGGTCTCCGCGGCCGTGTTCCGCTGCTTACGGGCGTCGGCGAGGATCTCCTGCGCCTCCTGCATCAGCTTCTTGCCCGGATCGTCGAACGTCGGCGCCGGACAGGGCGGCAGCGTGGACGGGTCGCGCCGATCGGCGGGCTGGGCGTTGTAGCGGTCGACGGCCTTGTTGTAGGTGTCCACCTTCTTGCGGTGGGCGTCGGCGGCGTCCTCGGACGCCTTGACCCCGTCCTTCCACTTCTCGATCGCCGTCTGCGCCTGCCCCTGCGCCCAGGTCACGGTGGAGGCGAACGACTCCAGCGCGCCGGCCGCCTTCTCACAGGCGTCGGCGCCCGTGAACCACTTGGGCGGCTGCGTGCTCACCGCCTTGCGCAGCGCCTCGGCCGCCTTGCCCTTGAGCTGCGAGGAGTCCAGGCCCTTCAGGCCCTCGCCGGCGTCGTCGAACGCCTTCTGGAAGGCGCGGAGTTTCTCGGCGGTGGAACGGATCTTCTCCGCACTGCCGTAGACCAGCTTGGTCTTGTCCTCGGTCTGCCCGAGGTCCATCTCGTCGACCTCGGCGCCCATCCGGTTCGCCACCGAGCGCGACTGCTCGCGCACCCAGTCCGCGCCGGACTCCCAGCCGACGTCCTCCAGCCGGTCCGCGGTCCAGTTCCCCGCGCCCTCGACCCGGTCACCGACCCACTCGACACCGTCCTCGACCGCGTCCTCCACCGAGTCCGGCGTGATGTCCTTGATGAAGTCACCGATGCCCACGCTCAGTCACCCCCGCCGCTGCCCGGCCCGCCCTGCTGCTGCGCCTGCCGGGCACGCTCCTCGGGCGAGGGGCCGAACGTCTCGTCCAGCGCCTGCTCGCGCAGTTCCGGTGTGACGCCGACCGCGTCGTCGATCCTCGACGTCAGATTACCGACCTGCCCCTCGGTGAGAACGGTGCGCCCGGTGTCCTTCCAGGTCTGCTCGATGTCCTGGCCGGCCTGCTCCCACGACTCGGCGCTCCAGTCCGGATCCAGGTAGTCGGGCTTGAAGACCTCGCCCCAGCCCTGCCGGGTGATCTCCTCCTCCGTGGCGTGCGGATTGCCGCCCGCCAGGGAGTTGACCCCCACCTTCAGCGCCCCCTCGACATACTGGTCGTGCTCCCACTGCGTGCCGGCCGCCAGACCGAGACGGTCCGCGATCTGACTGGCGTCGTGCACCAGCGCCCGCACGCCCCACTCCCACCGCTCGCAGAAGTCCTCGAAGTCGACCGACAGACCGTGGTGCCCGGCCTCCATCCCGGTCATCGACAGCTGGGAGAAGCCCTTGCCCATCACCGAACCGGTCGCCCCGCCCAGCTCACCCAGCCCGTCGATGGTGGCGCCCACCCCATTGGTGAACTTCGCGACCGACGCCCTGTCGAAACTCAGGTCCACCCCGTCACCGCCCATGACCACGATCCTCCCCGACCGCCCCGGCATCCACGGCGACCCCGTCCGGAGCGATCCCGGTGACCGGCGGGAAGAACATCGACCCGTCCTCGGTGGCGATGTCCACCGCCAGACCGGCGGGCTCACCCAGACCCGGCACGATCTCGTCCACGATGCGCGCGCCCAGCAGCCCGGCGTACTCCACCGGCCGCTCCCCCGGACCGTGCAGCAGCGCGAAACGCGCCAGCGCCACCTCGTCCGTGAACGCGCACACCCACCGCACACCACCCGAACGCGCGCTCCACAAGCGCCCGTCGACGGACGGGACCAGCAGGACCGTCCTGCGCATCTCACCGACCAGTGCCCGCGGATCACCAACTCCCGCCCGCTGCTCGGCGATCCGCTCGGCGAGCGCCGTCCTTGCCCGCTCCACGTCCCCTCCCGCCTCCTGGATCACTATCGGCACCCTAGAACAGGACGTATGTTCGGAAGAGATGGTTCGCGTCTATGATCGAAGTTGTCTTGACGGAGGTTGGCGGACACGAACAGGGACACCCCCGACTGCCGGGTGCGATTGTCCTTCCTCGGGTGACTCCGGCGCAGCCGAGGCACTGGAGGCGATGCCCGGCCGTACCGAGCGGGAGGGCCGGACCTGGCCCCGGGACGGCCGTGCGAGCCGTCTCGCAGGCGAAGAAGCCGACGGCGCGGCCGGAGCCGGCCGTGCCCTCGTGTGTGCGAGAGGACGAGCCGCCTCTTGGCCCTGGCAGCGGGCGGATCCGTGAGAGCGACCGGGCTCCCGACCGAGTTCGGCAGCGTGGTGCGGGCTGCCGAATCTCAGAGCCTTCTGATTTTCCGTCACTACCGTCCGGGCCATGGTGCGCGACTATCTCATCATCGGGGCCGGACCGGCCGGACTCCAACTTGCCGCTCTGCTGGAACGCGACGGGCGCGACTACGTCGTCCTGGAGCGGGGGAGCGGACCGGGGACGTTCTTCACCCGGTACCCCCGCCATCGGCAGCTGATATCGACCAACAAGGTGCACACGGGTTTCACGGACCCGGAACTCAACCTGCGCATGGACTGGAACTCACTGCTCAGCGACGACCCGGAGCTGCTCTTCACCCGGTACAGCGAGCGCTACTTCCCACCGGCGGACGACCTGGTGCGCTATCTGGCCGACTTCGCGGCAGGCACCGGAGTGCGCGTCGAGTACGGGACAGAGGCCGTCCAGGTCTCCCGCACGGACGGCGTCTTCACCGTCGCCGACGACGACGGACGCACCTGGCAGGCCAAGCGGCTCGTCATGGCGACCGGTATCTCCCGACTCTACGAGCCGCCCGTCCCGGGCCTCGAACTCGCCGAGCGGTACGACACCTTCGACCCCGACCCGGCGTCCTTCACCGACCAGCGGGTGCTGGTCATCGGCAAGGGCAACTCCGCGTTCGAAACCGCCGACGGTCTCGTGGAGAAGGCCGCGGTGATCCACGTCGCCGGCCCGCACTCGGTCAGACTCGCCTGGAAGACCCACTACCTCGGGCATCTGCGCGCGGTGAACAACAACTTCCTGGACACCTACCAGCTCAAGTCGCAGAACGCGGTGCTCGACGGCACCGTGGAGAGCATCGAGAAGTCCGGGAGCGGCGGCTTCCGGGTGATGCTCCGCTATGCGCGGACCACGGAACCGTTGCGCGAACTGCACTACGACCGGATCATCGTATGCACCGGCTTCCGCTTCGACGCGTCCGTCTTCGACGAAACCTGCCGCCCCGCGCTCGTCATCAACGACCGGTTCCCCGAGCAGACCTCGTCCTTCGAGTCGGTCAACGTACCGGACCTGTACTTCGCCGGAACCCTGATGCAGCAGCGGGACTTCAAGAAGTCCACCAACGGCTTCATCCACGGTTTCCGCTACGCGACGCGTGCCCTGCACCGCATCCTGGGCGCTCGCCATCTCGGTACCCCCTGGCCCGCCCGGACGCTCACCGCCACGCCGGAGGCGATCGCCGACGCCGTCATCGGCCGCGTCAACCGCTCGTCGGGCCTGTGGCAGCAGTTCGGGTTCCTCGGTGACGTGGTCGGCGTGGACGGCGACCGCGCCGTGTACCAGGAGGAGGTCCCGCTCGACTACGTCACCGACGGCGGTCTCGGGCCCGCACCGCACCGGTTCGTCGTCGACCTGGAGTACGGACCCGAACACGACCAGGCCGACCCGTTCGACATCGGTGTCCCGCGCGTGGTCGAGAACGACGTCGACCACGCCATGGATTCCACGTACCTCCATCCCGTTGTCCGCCACTACCGGGACGGCGTACTCGCCGGGACCCACCACCTGGCGGAGAACCTGGAGAACGACTGGAACCTCCCGGCGGTCCACCGGCAGCCGCTCACCAGGTTTGTGAGGGAGAGCCTTGGCTGAGCAGTTCCCCGGTGCCGTACTCGACCTGCTCGACGCGGCGGGCGACCGTACGGTGTTCGAGCACGCCGGCCGGGAGGTCTCGGGAGCCCGGCTCCTCGGCATGGTGCGACGCGCGGTGAACGGCATGCGGCGCCGCGGTGTCGGGCCCGGCGACGGCGTCGCCATGCTGCTCGGGGTCGGCCCCGGGCCGTTCGCCGCGATCATCGCCGCCCACGTCGTCGGGGCCCGCGTCGTCGGGGTGCGACCCGGCCTGACCGGACGTCAGCAGGAGCATCTCCTGAGGGATGCCGCGGTACGGGTCACCGACCGGCCCGACGGTCCCGGCGTCCGCGGGACCGGGACCGTCCTCGCGCTCGACCGCCTGCTGTCGGCGGAGGACGACGGTGTCCGGCCACGGGTTCTGGCACGGCCCGAGGACGTCGCCCGGCTCCTGCACACCAGCGGCAGCACCGGCGTCCCCAAGGCGTGCGCCCAGACCTACGCGGCGATGACCGCGGGCTGGGCGCACCGGCCGGACGCCTGGCCGCCCGCCGTCCGCCGACTCGCCGGGCACCTGGACCGGTTCCTGGTGTTCGGCACCCTGGCCAGCCAGGTGATGATGGAGTACGGGCTACTGGCACTTGCCGCCGGCGGCACCCTGGTCACCGCCGACCCACCGGACCTCCCCGACGCCCTGGTGCGGCACCGGGCCACCGCGAGCGTCATCACGGTCGCCCGGCTGGCGAGACTCGTGGCGGATCAGCGCGAGTCGCCGGTGGACCTCGGCGGTCTGCGCGCGCTGATGGTGTCGGGGTCACCGCTGGAGCCGGGACGGCTGCGGGAGGCGGTCGAGGTGCTCGGCCCGGTCGTCTTCCACGGCTACGGACAGACCGAGACCGGCATGATCTCCATGGCCACCCCACAGGAGCCGGCAGGCTCCCTCGGGGTGCCGCCCGTCGAGCTGGAGATCCGCGACACCTCCGGCCGCCCGGTCCGGCAGGGGACCGACGGCGAACTCTTCGTCCGCACCCCGTCGCAGAGCTCCGGCTACTGGCGCGAACCCGCCCTCACGGCAGAGGTGTTCCGCGACGGGTGGGTGCGCACCCGCGACCTCGGCCGTCTCGACGCATCGGGCCGGCTGTGGCTCACGGGACGGGTCCGGGACGTGATCATCGTCAACGCCAACGTGTACTACGCCGGGCCCGTCGAGCGGCTGCTCGCCGGGCATCCCGCGGTGGCGGAGGCGTACGTCGTCGCCGTGCCCGACGACAGTACGGGCGAGGCCGTCCACGCCTTCGTCGTCCCCTCGGCCGGTCGTACCCCGGACCTCGGCGAACTGCGCACGCTCGTGGCAGCGGAGCTGGGTGAGGCCTGCGCTCCGACCCGGCTCACCCTCATCGGCGAGGTACCGTTCACGGCCGCCGGGAAACCCGACAAGCGGCGTCTCGCGGCCGGAGGCTAGCGTGCCGGGCCCCGTCCCGGGGGGGGGGGGGGGGGCGCGGGGGGAGGGGGGGGGGGGGGGGGGGGGGGGGGGGGGGGGGGGGGAGGGGGGGGGGGGTTGGCTCCCTCCCCCCCCCCCCCCCCTCCCCCCCCCCCCCCTTCCCCCCCCCCCCCCCCCCCCCCCACGGCCCGTTCGGGAAGGGCTGACCGGGCCGTGCCCGGGGAGGCGGGAGGGACGGGGCGGCGAGTGCGACGCCATGGGCGCCGCCGCCTCACGGCGCCGTGCCCTCGTTGCCCGGTGCGGGCGTTGCCGGCACGGTCTTCTCGGCGGTAACGGCTTCGCCGCGCACCAGATCGTCGAGTTCGGCGTTCAGCCCGGCGTCTTCGGGATGCCGGGCAGCGGCCTGCGGGTCGCTCCCGCGGAGGGCGACGGCTCCCCCCGCGATGGCCATGGGAAGAGCGACGAGCACCGCGGCGGTGCGCATGCCTCCCGGCGCGGAGAGGACCAGAGCGATGAGAGGGGGCCCGAAGGCTCCGCCTGATTTGCCGACCGCCGCGGCCCAACCGCCGGCGGTCCCCCGGATGGCCATGGGGTAGATCTCGGCCGTGTAGGGGCCGATGAGTGCGATGACACCGGCGGTCCCGGCGAACAGCAGCATCACGGCGGTCAGGAGGACAGGCCGGCTGCCGTCCGTCCCGACGGCGGCCAGAGCGAGCAGCGCCGCGACGGTGAGGGCCGCGTAGACGACCATGGTGCCCTTCGCCGACCAGCGCATGTAGAGCCATGCGGCCGCGACGCAGGTGGGGATGGACAACAGCGACGAGACGAACAGCAGCGTGGCGGCGGACATGCCCCCCTCGTTCGAGGCCTCCAGCTGACTGGGCAGGAAGGTGATGAAACCCCAGTAGACGAGGCCCCAGGCGAGTGCGTAACCGCTGACGACCAGAGTCTTGGCCGTCTGGGGGCGTTTGAACAGGGTGGAGGCGGGGACGCGCCCGGCCTGTGAACGCTGGGCGGTGAAGGCGGCTGATTCCGGAATCCAGCGGTTCAGCGCGATCAGGATCAGGACCAGTGGGAGCTGGGCGAACCACAGAACACGCCACCCGGTGAGCGGGATCAGCACCGCGGCCAGTCCGGCGGCCGCCATGTAGCCGCCAGTGGTGGTGAGCCCGGCCTGGAGCACCATGACGGCCGCGCGTCGTCCGGGCGGCAGGCTCTCGGTCATCAGGGCGTAGACGACGGGCAGCATGCCTCCGGCCGCCATCCCCATCAGAGCGCACATGACCAGGATGCCGCTGTAGGTCGTCATGGCGCCGCACACCGTCGTACCGAGAAAGAGAAGGGACGCGATGAGGATCGTGGCCCTGCGCCCGATACGGTCCGCGGCACGGCCCCCCACGAGTGATCCCAGTACCGTGCCGCTGAGTGCCACGGTGGGCAGCCACGAGATCTCAGCGGCGCTGAGATGGAACTCGGCACGCATGCCGGGCTGGATGAACGCCAGAGTGGCGGGTTTCATCTGGTCCACCATCAGCGCGAAGCTCAGAACGGCGATGAGGCTGTGCCGGCTCGCCCGGGTCGTCCGGGCCGGAGCGGGGGTGGCCGCGGGGCCTGCTCCGGGGGGCTGCACGACCGCGAACCCGGAGATCACCACGCCCACGACGATGGCGGCCATGGCGGCCCACATCACCTCCGACGTCCCCATCATGGCCATGTGGAATCCCATGGACGCGGAATCGATGAACATCCACACGTGCTGGCCGACGCCGGCGCACGTGAGGGCGACGCCGGTCCAGAACATCAAGGGCCGGGGTATCAGCGAAGCTGGTTGCGCGGGCAAGGTCAGTCCTCCGCCCTGTAGAAGCTCTGACGCGGCTCCCCGCGGAAGCGGCCCGCCTCGGCGACGGGCGGCGTTCCGTCCGGTCGCGGCCACCGGCTCACGACCCGGCAGCCGGCCGGGATCACCACGACCGCCGGAACGAACGCGGGGCCGAGCTCCGTGCCAGTCATCCGTCGCCCTTCCCCGGGTGGCGGACCGGACAGCGCCCGGCCCGCTGCTCCTCGAAGTACCGTGCCGCCGGACGCCGTCGGCGGGCGTGCAGGACCATGACCGTGCCGAGCACCAACTGGCGTACGCTCCGGGTGACGTCCTCCACCCCGTCCCGCAGCCGGACGAAGCTCCGCAACGCCTCCAGGCGGCGGGGCCGGGGAGGCAGGCCGCGCGGAATCAGCAGGCACGGCGCCCGGTGCGGAATGGAGCGGGTGTGCGCGGCCGTCGAGTCCAGCCGGAACCGGCCCAGCACCTCGCGGACCGCGGCGCGCAGTACGAGCGGCGAGATCCGCCAGGCCGGACAGGGGCGGTTGGCTGCCATGCCGTACGGGATGTGGTGGACGTCCCTGGCGGTCAGGCGGGTCCAGCGGTCGGGGTCGAACACCTCGGGCCGGTCGTATCCGGTGGCGTGGTAGTCGGGGTAGCTGAAGCACACCACGGAACCCGCCGGCAGCACCGTCGCCTCGTCGAGCGGGATCTCACCCGTGGTGATGCGGTGGGCGATGCCGAACAGCGGGTACAGCCGCATCGTCTCGTCGAGCACCTGCGTCAGGTACCGGTCGTCCTCCGGATCCGCGGCCAGGCGGTGCTGCACCCGCGGGTGGTGGGCGAGGGCGAGCAGGACGTGCGCGGTCGCCTCGGACAGCTGCACGACCGCAGTGTTGAAGAAGGTCCCTTGCAGGTAGTGCACCTGCTCCGGCACCGACAGGGAGGCCGGCAGCGGGTGCGGTACGTGGCCGGCCGCGACCCGGTCCCGCAGGTAGGCGGTCAGCCGGGCCCGGCGCCGCGGATGGCGTAGACCGGTGCACTTCAGGGCGGTGATCACGTCATCGGCGTGAGCGGTGATCAGGTCCCGGGCACGCGGCGGGCACGGCTCCCGGAAGACCAGCTCGTAGCAGAACCCGGCCCACGCGGGCATCACCAGGTCCCGCAGCCGTACGAGGGTGATCCGCGTGTCCGGCAGCGTGTCCAGCGCGCCGGCGACCGCGCGGGCCGCCGCCGCCGTGAGATCGGCCGAGTTCCCGGCGACGATGCGCCGCGTCGTCGCGGCCACGTCCTCGTAGCGTTCACCGGGCTCCAGGTGTTCCTGGTGCACCTCGGGCCCCGGCGCCAGCCAGTACCAGAACAGGTCGGACAGGCCCGCCCCCTCGCTCCGCCCGTTCGCGGCCGGGTGGGCGTAGACCCGCTCGAACACCTCCGGCCCGTGGGTGGCGTTGGGCAGGGTCACCACCCGGTCGCCGTTGACCTTCTCGAAGATGCGTACGCGCAGCGCCACCACGGCGCGCGGCAGCCACCACGCCCGCGTCCTCGTCCGGTTCCTCACCACGTCCCCCCGTTCCGTACGACCATGTCGGCCGTCAGATCGGCGTTCCGGCGCCCGCCGCACAGGGCGAGCGTGTGGTCGTACTCCTCCCGCAGTGTCGACAGGACCCGCCGTACTCCCGTCTCCCCCTCGGCGGCCAGACCCCACACCACCGGGCGTCCCACGCCGACGGCGCTCGCGCCCAGGGCGAGCGCCACTGCGACATCGCTGCCCCGGCGCACCCCTCCGTCGAGCAGGACCGGCACCCGGCCCGCGACCGCCTCGGTGATGGCGGGCAGGCAGTCCACGGCCGCCGGTACCGCGTCGCACTGGCGGCCCCCGTGGTTGGAGACGATCACCCCGGCCGCGCCGTGCTCGACGGCCAGCCGTGCGTCCTCCGGATGCAGTACTCCCTTGATCAGCACGGGAAGTGAGGTAGCGCGCAGGGCCTCGGCGAAGTCCGGCCAGCGGACCGCCGGGGACATGGGGATGGCGGTGAGCGCGCCCGGTCCGGCACCGGGCAGGCCGCGCATGTTCTCCGCGGCGAGTCCGGGCGGCAGGTCGGTGAACCCGTTCCGCAGGTCCCTGGTGTGCCGGCCGAACACCGGCGAGTCGACCGTGATCACCAGCGCCGTGCAGCCCGCTTCCTCGGCGCGCCGGACGAGAGCGGCGGTGACCTCCCCGCGGGGGTGCAGATACAGCTGGAACCACACGGCCGGGTCGGACGCCGCTTCGCGCGCCGCGGCGACGACGTCGAGGACCGCGGTGGTCGCGGCCGTCCCCGTCACCAGGACGGCTCCCTCGGCCGCGGCGGCACGGGCCGTGGCCCGCTCGCCGCCCCGGTGCACCAGCCGGTGGAAGGCGGTAGGTGCGACGATCACCGGCGCCACCTGCCGGGCTCCCGGAAGATCGACTGCGGTGTCCCGCGTCCAGCTGCCGCTCAGCACCCTGGGCAACAGCGCGTACCGGTCGAACGCCTTCTCGTTGCGGGCGAGGACGCGTTCCTCGCCCGCGCCGCCCGCCACGTAGTCGTAGGAGACCGGATCCAGCGTCTTCCGTGCGCTGTCGTGCAGTTCCCGGAGCGTCACGACGCCACCGGGGTGGCCGGGCTCCGGTGCGCGGTGAGAAAGGCGTCCAGCGGGGCGCGGTGGACCTCCTCGCTGTCCCACTCGTTCTCCAGGTTCTCGGCGAGGTGGTGTTCGGCGACGAACTCGCCGTCCCGGTACCAGCGCACGACCGGATGCAGATAGCGTCCGTCCAGGCCCGACACGTCCTGCTGGGACTTGCGGCCCGCGGTGACGTCGAAGGGGTCCACCCGGTCGTGGTCCTCCCCGTACTCCAGGGTGATCACCGCGTAGGCGTCCACCTCACCGAAGTCCCCGGCGCGCACGGCGCCCGGCACGTGGCCGACGGGCACCTCCTCGGCGTAGCGCAGCGTGCCGTCCGGGGCGAGGAGCAGCAGGTCACCGAGGACGGCGAACTGCTGCCACAGCGCGGAGGACCGGTTGACCCGGGTGATCACCGCGTCGACGGCCCGCTCCGTGGCGTCCCCGAGCACCGTCGTCGGCCAGGGCACCTTGTCGTGCTGCTGCCGCAGTCCACGGTGCAGTGCCCGCACCGCGTAGCGGAAGCCGTGGATGAAGCCGGTCGTGGACTTCCCGAAGTCACGGCCCTGCATCAGCGTCCCCGCGAAGTACAGACCGGGTACGTTGACCGACTCGCCGAGAGGGGTCAACTCCGGGAAACGGCCGTCGACGACCAGGTCCGGCGTGCAGGTGTCGTCGAAGATCGAGCCGTCGAACCGGAAGCCGGTCGCGACGATCACCCGGTCGTAGCGGATCTCCTTGACCACCTCGTCGACCCGCTCGAAGGAGACCGGTACGTGAAAGCCGTCCGGCTCACGTCTGATCGCGAGCACCCGGCCGTCGAGGAGAGCGTTCTGCGACTTCAGCTGGTAGCTGTCCAGGAAGTTGTTGTAGACCGCGCGCAGGTGTCCCACATAGTGCGTCCGCCAGGCCATCTTCAGCGAGCCCGAGCCGACGACGTGGATGACCGCCGCGGTCTCCATCAGGTTCTCGGCCGTCTCGAAGGCGGAGTTGCCCCGGCCGATGATGAGCACCCGCTGATCGGTGAAGGACCCCGGGTCGGTGTCGATCGTGTCGTAGCGCTCGGCCAGTTCGATGCCCGGGACCGACGGCAGGTTCGGCACGGGCACTCCGGTGGCGGCCACCAGACGCCGTGCACGCCACGCCTTTCCCGTGCGGTCGGTGACGGTGAAGCCCTCGGCGTCGCGGGAGACCTTCTCGACGGAGGTGTCGTACCGCACGCGCACCCCGGTCCGGGAGGCGAAGTCCGTCAGGTAGCGCACCAGGTCGTCGGCCGGCGGGAAGTAGCGGGGGCTGTACCGGGTGAACAGCAGCTCGGGGTCGTCGCTCAGCAGGGAGTTCCAGTCCATCCGCAGCCGCAGCTCCGGATCGTCGTACCCCGTGTGCACCTTGTTGTTCGAGATCAGAAAGCGGTGCCGGGGGAACCGCGTGAAGAACGTGCCCGGACCACTGCCGCGCTCCAGGACGACGTAGTCCGCGCCGTCCCGCTCCAGGAAGGCGGCAAGTTGCAGCCCGGCGGGCCCCGCGCCGATGATCAGGTAGTCATGGGTCATGCTCCGGAAGCTAGTCACCGGATCTCAGAGCGCTCTGAGATTGCCCGCCTATGTTTCCGGACGTGCTCACCACTACGGACACGGTCTCCCTCGCCCGCCCTCTGGACTCCGCCGCCCTGCGCCGCGCGGCGACGCCACTCACCGTCAGCGTGGACGCCGGGGTCCGGGCGCGGCTGGACCGCGGCCGCCGGTTCCTCCACGGCCTGCGGCACGGTGGCGATTCCCCCCGGATCTACGGCGCCACCACCGGATTCGGCGCACTCGTGGGGTACGCCGGCCGTCCCGACGAGGCGGACCAGTGCGACAACACCCTGGCCCACCTCGGGGCCGGTCAAGGACCGGACCTGCCGCACGAGATCTGCCGCGCCGCCCTCCTGCTGCGCACCTGGTCCCTCGCCCAGGGTGTTTCCGGTGTGTCCGCAGAGGTCGTCGACCGGCTCGCCGCGATGTTCGCCACGACGTTCTCGCCCGCCGTCCCGCGCTACGGCTCCGTCGGGGCGAGTGGTGACCTGATCCCGCTCGCCTACGCCACCCAGGCCCTGCGCGGCCGGGGGCACGCCTACGTGGACGGCCGCCGCATGCCGGCCGACGAGGCACTGACCGCCGCCGGACTCCGTCCGCTCGCTCTCGACGGCCGCGACGCGCTGGCCCTCGTCAACGGCACCTCCGTCACCACCGCGGCGACGGCACTCGCCCGCGACACCGTCCGCACGGCGCACCGTTCCCTCATGGCCCTCACCTGTGTGCTGGCCGACACCCTCGGCTGCGAGCCCGGCTTCCTCGACGGGGACCTGCTGCGCGTCTACGGCCACACCGGCGCGATCGACGTCGGCGCGCGGATGCGGCGGACGCTCACCGGCATCGTCCCCTCCGGCACCCGGCCGCTGCAGGAGCCGTACAGCATCCGTTGCGCCCCACAGTTGCTCGGCGCCGCCGAGGACGCGCTGCGCTACGTCGACGGTGTGGTCGCCGCGGATCTCGGCGGCGTCAGCGACAACCCGCTGCTCTTCCCCGACGACGACGCGGAGAAGGGAAAGGTGGTGCACGGCGGGAACTTCTTCGGGCAGCCCGCCGCGTTCGCGGCCGACCTGCTCGCCTCTGTCACCGCCCAGCTGGGCAACCTCGCCGAACGCCAGCTGGACCTGCTGACGGACCCGGCACGCAACGGAGGGCTGCCGCCGATGCTCGCCACCGCACCGGGCCTGCAGCACGGACTCCAGGGCGTACAGCTGGCGGCCACCGCGTTCGTCGCGGAGATCCGCCGCAACGCGACCCCGGCCGGGATGCAGAGCCTGCCGACGAACCTGCACAACCAGGACGTCGTACCGTTCGGCACCCAGGCCGCCCTGCGCTCCTACGACATGGCGGAGCTGCTCGTCCTGCTGTCCGGCTCCCTCGCGCTCGGTCTGCGCCAAGCCGTCCACGTCGGCGCCCGCCGTCCCACCGCGCCCCGGTGCGCGGAACTCCTCGACGCTCTCATCGAGGTGATCCCCCCGGTCGAGCCGGACCGTCCGCTGGACGCGGACGTCCGCGCCGCGGCACGCCTGCTCGCCACGCGCGAGTTGCCGTGACCGGACCCGCCGGGGCCGGGACGCCGGGCAGGGGCTCGTACTCCGGCAGCCGGATGACGAACCGGGCGCCGTGGCCCGGACGGCCGGTGGCGGTGACCGTGCCCCGGTGGCGCGTGACGACCTCCCGCAGCAGCGCGAGCCCCAGCCCGTACCGTCCGCCGTCGCCGCCGCCACGGTGGAATCTCTGGAACAGCTGTTCCACCGTGGCCGGGTCGAAGCCGGGCCCGGTGTCCGTGACGGCCAGCCCGACCATGCCGGCGGAGCGCGACAGCGTCACCTCGATCCGCCCCTCGGCCGGGGTGTGGCTGATCGCGTTGGACAGCAGCTCACCGACGGCGCGACGCAGCGCGGACTGTATACCGTCGACGAAAAGGGGACGCGGGGGACCGTCCACGACGACGGTGAGGCGCCGGGCCCGCGCCCGGTCCGACTCCTCGGCCACCACTGCCCGGGCCAGCGCGGCCAGATCGACCGGCCGGCGTTCCGACGGCCGTGCCGGGCCTGCCGCGAGGCTCGCGGACAGCAGCAGGTCGTCGAGCACCTCGCCGAGCCGGCCGGCCGAGGTGACCAGCCGGGCCAGCCCGTCGCGATACGGGACCGGCAGATCCTGGTCAGCCGCTTGCCGGGCCAGCACCTGCGCCCGCGTGTGCACCTGGGTGACGGGGGTGCGCAGCTCGTGACTGGCGTCCGTGACGAACTGCTGCTGCCGGGTGAGGGCCTCCGCCAGCGGGGCCACGGCCCGCCGTCCGAGGAGTGCCCCGGTGAAGGCCGCGGCGAGCAGCCCCACCAATTCGGCCACACCCAGCGCGAACCAGAGATGGTTACGGTCGGCCAGCTGGAAGCGCAGGTCGAACACCGCCTGCACCACGTCCCCGTCCGCCCGGAGCTGCGTGCGCACCAGGTAGACCGTGTGGTTGCGTTCCACGGTGCGCTCCACGGCCTCGTGGGTGCCGCGCACCCGGTTCAGGTCGGCGCGCAACGGGAATCCGTCCGGGGCGTTGGACAGCGGGGCCACGCCGGGTGCGTACAGCCAGGTGCAGACCGGCGGGCTGGTCAGATCGCCGTAGCCCGCGCCGTAGCGCAGCTCACGCCACACCTGATCGTTCTGTGCGTGCACCATGACCGTGTGCGCGATGCCGCCGACGACCGTGATCAGCAGCGTGATGATCGCCCCGGTGATCACGGCGATCCGCAGCCGCGCCCGGCGCACCGCCGCCCACTCGGTGGGAGCTGAGGGCCTCACAGTGTCCCCAGCCGGTAACCGAGACCGCGGACCGTGCGCACGACCTGCCGGCCGAGCTTGCGGCGGAGGTAGTAGACGTAGGTGTCGACGATGGACGACGCGGGCGCCTCCTGGAACACCAGCCGGCGCAGCTCCGCCCGCGAGTGCACGGTCGTGGGGCGCGAGGCGAGCACCCACAGCAGCGCGAACTCCCGGGCCGCGAGGGCGACCTGCTCGCCACTGGCCAGCTCGACCTCCCGGCGGCCGACGTGCAGGCGTCCCGATCCGATCCTGAGGACATCGGTGGCTTCGAGCGCCCGCCGGCACAACGCCCGTAATCGAGCGCTCAGTTCGTCGAGCTCGAACGGCTTGACGAGGTAGTCGTCGGCACCGGCGTCCAGCCCGTCGACCCGGTCGTGGACCGTCCCCATCGCGGTCAGCAGCAGGACCGGCGTCCGGACGGCTCGGGACCGTAACCGGCTCACGAGGTCGAGGCCGTCGAGCGCCGGCAGGCGCCGGTCGACGACGAGCACGTCGTACTGCCGGGAGAGGCCGAGGTGCAGGCCCCGCTGGCCGTCGGCCGCGACGTCGACGGCGTACCCCTCGTCGCGCAGTATGCCGGAGAGCATGCCGACCAGCTCCCGGTCGTCTTCGACCAGCAGCAGCCGCCAAGGATCCCGTGCGTGTCTCCGCGTCACAGTTCTCCTCCCCTCGCCCGCCCCGCAACCCCTGTCAACGCCCCTGTACGGGAGGGGGTTCCCGGACGGTTGAGGAGGCGGCCGAACAAGGAACGGGCCGGGGGAGGGACGTGGTGGCGGACCGTGCGGGCGGACGGGCGCGGTACGAGGGGACCGACCGCGAGCCGCACCGCCGAAGAGCCGGGCGATCGACCGTTCGGTCTGAGCACGGCGGCACCGGGCCGACGGTGCTCCGGGCCACCCGAACGTATTGCCGGGAAAACCGCTTTTCACAGGGCAGTGTCCTCCAACCGGTGTACCCCGTTGTCAGCACGTACAAGCTGTGAGTTACCGGTGAAGGTGATGAAGATGGCGCACATGGCGAATGGGTGCAGGCGCGTTGTGTTGACGCTCTGCTGCGGCCTGATGGTGGCGGGCGTGGGCGGGACGGCTCACGCGGACAGCAACGACAATCTGGCCGACCCGCCGATGAAGTGCGGTTCGGGGCTGCTCTCGGCCAGTGGTGAGGGGCAGTCGTGCGTCACGGACCAGCACGTCGACCAGCAGATGGTCAAGCACCACAGCAAGAGCTTCGACGTCGTCGACTTCGCCGACGTGATCACGCCGCTCGACGGCCTGCTGCCCTGAGGCTTCCGTCTTCCCCCGCGTCCGCCCGGAGAAGCCGGGGCGGGTGTTCCCGTTCAGTTCAGGAGTTCATCGATGCGTACCCGTCAGTTCGTCGGAGCCGCGGCCCTGGCCGCGGGGGTGCTGGTGCCGGCCGCCGCGGGAGTGGCCGCGGCGGACACCAACATCAACACCCACAGCCCGTCGATGCTGTGTGACACCGGGCCGGCGGCCACCACCACCGCTCACAGTTCGTGCGAGGCACGGCAGAGTGTGAAGCAGGGCGTGCTGAAGACCCACACCGAGGACGTCGATCTGGTCAACCGGCTCGACGTCGCCGTCCCGGCCGCCCTGGGGGCCTGAGATGACGGCAGGACGTTCCAGGGGCGTGATGCGTGCGGCCGGCCTGTCGCTGACGGCGTTCGCCGCCGTTCTGGCGAACGGGACGGAGGCCGCGGCCGACTCCAACCAGACCGAGCAGAAACCGGTGATGCTCTGCAACATCGTGCTGCTCTCGCCCGGCGCCCAGGTCGGCGACGGATGCCAGGCCCTGCAGGCCAGCGGGCAGAGCATCGTGAAGGAGGACAGCGTCAGCCACACGCTGGTCGACTTCATCGGTGTCCGTCCGAGTCTGTTGTGACGGAGCGGTCCGGCCGGCCGGCGCCGGCCGGTCCGGGACCGGCCGGGGGAGTGCCTCCGGCCGGTCCCGGCGGGCCGTCCGGCCGGTCAGGACGCGGGCGGGGCGCAGGCCCGGACGGTGTCCCAGGCCCGGCGGACGGTCGTCTCGTCGGCGTACGGGGACCCCAGGGCGGCGCGGAGCACCGGCCGGCCGTCCACGGTGGCGGGAGTGCACAGGACCTCGGGTTTCCCGGCGAGACGACGGGTGACCTCACGGGTCGACTCGTCGGTCTCCGCCCGGAGCACGACGAGCCCCAGCCGGTGGGCCACGAGACGGAAGCCGGGCTCCCGCTCGACCAGCGAGGCGAGCAGGGCGGCGAGCCGGATGTCGCGCCGGATCACCTCCCGCAGTTCCTCCAGCCCGTGAGCGCGCAGGACGTACCAGAGTTTCAGGGCCCGCATCGGGCGGCCGAGCGGCACCTGCCAGTCCTTGAAGTCGACGACCTGCCCCGAGTCGGTGGCATCGTTGCGCAGGTAGGAGGAGGTCGCGCCGAGGGCGTCGGTCAGGTCCTTCCGATCGGCGACCCACAGCACGTCGCAGGGGATGCCGGTGCGCAGCCACTTGTGGGCGTTGACGGCGTAGGAGTCCGCGAGTTCCGAATCCGCGTCCTCGACCCGCAGTTCGGGGCAGAGCGCCGCACTGCCGGCGTAGGCGGCGTCGACGTGCAGCCAGACGCCGCGTTCCCGGCAGACGGCGCCGATCCGGGGCACCGGGTCGATGGCGCAGGTGGCGGTGGTGCCCACGGTCGCGACGACGGCGGCGGGCACCAGACCCGCGGCCCGGTCGGCGTCGAGGCGGTCGGCCAGGGCGACGGGGTCCATGACGTGCGTGTCGGGGACGGTCGGGACGAGGACCGGTTCGCCGGCGCCGGCGATGCGGACCACCTTGGCCACACTGTGGTTGGCCTGGTCCGTGCAGTAGACGCGCAGCCGGCCCTCCGTCCCGTGCTCGCGCCACCGGCCCCGGGAGGCCCGGTGCAGGGCGGCGGCCACGGCGACCAGCGCGGCCGACGACGCCGAGTCCTGGATCACGCCGCCGCCCTGCCCGGACGCGTGCGTGAAACGGGACGGAAGCCCCAGGGCGCGGACGAGCCAGTCGCACACCCGCTGTTCCAGTTCCGTGGCGGCGGGCGACGTCGACCACATCATGCCCTGGACGCCCAGGCCCGCCGTGACCAGCTCGGCCAGGACGGAGGCGGGCGAGTTGTTGGCCGGGTAGTAGCCCAGGAAGTTCGGGTGCTGCCAGTGCATCAGCTGCGGCACGATCGTGTGCCAGGTGTCCTCGAGGATGCCGGCCAGGTCCTCGCCCCGCTCGGGCGCCGTCTCCGGGAGCGCCTTGAGCGTGGTGCCCGGCGGACCGGGCGGCACCACGGGGAGTTCGCAGGAGGCCAGGGACCGCCAGTGGTCGGCCAGGCGGCCCGCCGCGTCAGCCGCGGCGGTCCGAAAAGCGTGCTCGTTCATGTGCGGAAATTAGAGGCGCGACAGCCCAGGTCCACACCCGATGGAGTCATGATCACTCGTACGAGCCCCGTGTGGCTGCCCCCGCCCGAACTGCTGCCCGACGCCCGTTCGGCACTCCGCGGCGCGGCGGAGAGGCAGCCCGCCCCGGGCGACGGCCTCGGGCCGGTGCCCGGCTCCGGTGCCGCCCTCCGTCCCGGGGACGCCGAACCCCTCGCGGACCCCAGGGAAGCCGTGTACGACGCGCACTTCGGTGTGGCACGTACCTCCCGCGACCCGGCGGACACCCTGCTGCGGGCACTGCTGCGGACCACCGCCGAGGCGAGTGCCTGGGTCTCCGCGAAGGACCGGGCCGCCCTGCACACGGCACTGGCGGTCTGCGGGGCGAGCGCGCCCGTCCCCGCCGGCGCACCGCCCGCCCCCGCCGGCGCACCGGCCTGGACCGCGACGGTCCGCTGGAGGGCGGGGCACCGGCTGTTCCTCGCGCTCACCGCGGTCACCGTCGTCGCCCTGCGGGACGCCACCGCCCGACCTGTGGGACGTCACCCCGGACCGGCCGCGACCCGGGACGCGGCCGTCCTGCTCCGGGCCAGTGCGGCCGCCATGGAAGCGACCGCGTCCTTCGCCCCGCACGCCTACGAGACAGAGGTGCGGCCGTCGATGGAACCACCCGAGGAGCGGGACGGCTTCTCCGGACTGTGGTCCGCCGACCACCGGGCCCTCGTGAGGCAGCTGGGGATCTGGGGCAGGGCCCACGCCGAGGCCTGCCCCGCGGGGTGTGTTCCGGGACGTGTCCTCGGTGCCGCCCTGGCGGACGTGCACGCCGCGCACCACGGCATCTGCGCCCGCTTCGTCGGCCGCGGCCCCTCCCTGCTCGGGACCGGCGCCGACGCCTTGCACACCCTGGACCGCCTGGCCGTCTCCCGCGGCAGGCTGCTGCGGCCGGACGTCGCCCCGCCGCCCGTGCCGCGCCGCCGCGAAGCCGTCGACCACCGGAGGAACTGATCGTGCGCCCGAACGCCACGCCACCCGCCCGGCCCCGGCCCGGGCCCGCGCCCGCCGCCTTCCCGTCGGTACGGGAACCGGAGGGTCCCCGCCCGGTCACGCTGGAAGGCGTCGCGGCCGACGAGGGAACCGCTCACCTGGAACGGCTGGCCGACGAGATCATCTTCCTCGACCGCTCCGCGTTCCTGCCGGCCACCTGCCGGCCCGCCACCGGACTGGTACGGCACGAGCCCGTCTCCCCGCTGCTGACGGCCCCGCCCCCGCCGCGGCCCGCACACCGCACCGGTGCGCGGACGGTCGCCGTCGCCTTCGCCCCCGAACACGGTGACCACGCGCGAGCCTGGGCCGGGCAGCACGGCTGCCCCCTGCTCGCCCCGCCCGCCGGCATCACCGCCCGCGCCTCCGACAAGATCGACTCGTTGGAACTGCTGGCCGAGGCGGGCGTCGCCGTCCCCGAGCACGTGGTCGTCCCGGCGGACCGGCAGGCGTCGGCCGCCGCCCACTGGCCGGACGGCTGGGACGCCGCGGTGCTCCAGCGTCGGGAGAACAACCTGGCGGGCCGCGGCACCGTCCCCGTCGACACACCGGACGCGCTGCCCGCGGCCCTGGACGCGTGGGCCGGCCACACCCTGCGGCTCAGCAGACGCGTGTCCGGACTGCCGCTGACCGTCAGCGCCTGCGCGGGAGCGGACCGGACCGTCGTCTCCGCCGTCTCCCACCAGCTCGTCGGCCTGCCCGAACTGACCCCGGGATGGGGCACCCACTGCGGCAACCAGCTCCTGGACGACACCGACCTGTCCGCCCCGCTCCTCTCCCGC
This sequence comes from Streptomyces sp. NPDC037271, assembly GCF_055603605.1. NCBI lineage: Bacteria > Bacillati > Actinomycetota > Actinomycetes > Kitasatosporales > Streptomycetaceae > Streptomyces > Streptomyces sp. NPDC037271. Next base: position 155,295 of record NZ_JBVJVN010000003.1, on the reverse strand, counting down.
GTCCGGGACACCGCCCGCGCCGTCGGCGACGTGCTGCGACGGCACGGCTTCCGGGGCGTCTTCGGCCTCGATCTCGTCGTCGGCGACGGGACGCCCGTGGTCATCGAGATCAACCCGCGTTTCCAGACGGTGGCCTCCCTGGCCCAGGCGGCCGAGACCGCCGCCGGACTGCTGCCCCTGCTGGGACTGCACGTGCTGGCCTGTCTGCTGCCCGAACTGCCGCCCGTCCGGGCTACGACGCGCCCGGTGCCGCGGCTCGCCCAGCTCGTCGTGCACGCCCGGCGGCCCGGAAACGTCACGGGCCTGCCTCGCCCCGGTCACTACCGGCTGACCGGAGAGGGGCCCCTCGAACTGCTCGGACCGCTCGAGAAGGCCGGCACGTTCGAGGAGACGGCTCTCCCGGATCCCCTCCCACGGCAGGAGGCCGGCACGGCCCTGCTCTGGCCGCACGCCTCCCCGGGCCCTGTGCTGCCCGGCGACGAACTCGCGCTGGTGCAGACCGGCCACCACCTCTGCGACGTGTCCCCCCCGACCCGCCCTCGGCCCCTGGGGCCGGTTCTGGACCGAACGACTCCTCACCCAGGAGATCCGAACCACGACAGGTGATCCCGTATGACCAGCGACACCCCGTCCACCGGCACAGGCCCCCCGGTCGACGCCTCCCCGGCCGGGGGGCCTCCGGTCGGCGTCTCCCCGGACGCCGGCCCGGTGCCGTCGGCCCGCTCCGCGAGCGGCGGTGGGACCGCGCACCCCTACCGCCCCGGTGAGACGTCGCACCCCTACCGCCCCGGTGAACTCGCCCTGTCCGCCGAGGAGATGCGGAACGCCGGCCACCATGCCGTCGACCTCGTCGTCCAGCGGCTGTGCACGGTGGCGGACGGCCCGCCGCACACCGTCGCCGATCCTGCCCGGCTCGCGGCACTCCTCGACGAACCGCTGCCCGAGGACGGCGGCGACCTGACCGGACTGCTCGACCACCTCGCCCACGACGTACTGCCGCTCGGTATCCGGTTCGACCACCCCCGCTGCTTCGCCTTCGTGCCCACCACCGGTAACTATCCCGCGGTCCTCGCCGACCTGCTCTCCACCGCCCACCTGAGCGTCCCCGGCGCGTGGCTGGTCGGTTCCGGCCCCACCCGCGTCGAACTGACCGCCCTGGACTGGCTGAAGGAGCTGCTGGGCCTGCCCGGACACTGGGGCGGCCTGTTCGTCAGCGGCGGCTCCGTCGCCAACCTCACGGCACTCGCCGCAGCCCGCGACCACCACCTCGACGGTGATCCCGCCGGCGCCCGCCTCTACTGCTCCACCCAGGCCCACCCCTCCGTCGCCCGCGCCGTCCACCTGCTGGGTCTCGGCCGCGACCAGCTCATCGCCCTCGAACCCGACGCCGGCCACCGCCTCGACCCGCGGGGCCTGGCCGCCCGGATCGACGCCGACCTCACCGCCGGTTTGCGTCCCTTCGCCGTCGTCGCCACCGTCGGCACCACCAGCACCGGCGCCGTCGACCCCGTCACGGACCTCGCGCGGCTCTGCCGCCGTCACGGTCTGTGGCTGCACGTCGACGGCGCCCACGGGGCGGCGTTCGCCCTCTCCGAGCGCGGCCACGACCTGCGCGACGCCCTGGGGCACGCCGACTCCCTCACCTTCGACCCGCACAAGTGGCTGTTCCAGCCCTACGAGACCGGCTGTGTCCTCGTCCGGAACCCGGAGCTTCTCCGGGCCACCTTCCGGATGGCCCGCCACCACCTCGACACCGGATACCTTCACCCCGCCGAGGCCCGTCACGACGAGGTCAACCTCGACGACCTCGGCCCCCAGCAGTCCCGTGGCCTGCGCGCCTTGAAGGTGTGGCTCTCGCTCAAGACCTTCGGCGCCGCGGCCTTCCGCCGTGCCGTCGAGCACGGCCTGCACCTGTCCGACCACGCCGCCGCCCGCATCACCGCCCACCCCGACCTCGACCTCACCAGCCCGCCCGGCCTCGGCATCCTCACCTTCCGCTGCCGGCCCCCGGGCTGCCCCGCCGACCCGCCCGCCGTCGACCGCCTCCAGCAGTCCGTCAGCCACGCCGTCCGTGCCACGGGCCAGGCACTGCTGCTGACCACCCGCGTCCAGGGCCGCACGGTCCTCAGGATGTGCACCGTCAACCCGGCCACCACCACGTCCGACATCGACACCGCGCTCGACCTGGTGGTCCGGGCGGGGCGGGAGGCGCTGCGGGGGCAGCCGCCCGGAACGGCGCTTCGGGCGGCCAGTGCCACCAGGAAGCGGGAGACCATGTCGTAGGCCGCGACCGTGGCGACCGCTTCCACGGTGCCGGTCTCACCGGACACAGGTGTTCGGGTGCCCTCGGCGGTGTACGGCTCAGGCGTCACCTCCGGCTGGCCCAGGCGGTGGGCGCGGGGCGGTCAGCGCTTGAGATCCATCTCCTCGACGCGGGTCTGTACGGTCCGGCCGCTCTCCCAGGCGTTGGCGCCCGGGACCACTTCCGGCATGGGGATGTCCGCCCGGTTCCGCCGCTTGCGGGACGTGGAGATGCCCAGCCTGTCGTCCCGGGCCCGGATCATCTCGTCCGAGGCCTGCCCGTCCTCAGTGAAGCCCATCATCAGCTGCGGGATGCCGTAGGGGAAGTCGTCCCGGTCGTACTGCCAGGTGTGGAAGGTCTTGCCGTAGGTGGTCACGAGGTCCTCGAAGTAGGCGTGCTCGGCCAGGTCGGGGATGCCTGGGGCGATGAGGCTGCCGGACTTCACCTCGTAGTGGTGGCTGTGCCACAGCCGCTTCTCGTCCTCGGGCAGGGAACGGAAGCGCTCCTCGCTGATGATGTACTCGATGCCGATCAGACGGGCGTCGGGTGCGTTCCGGTCGAAGATCACGCACTGGTGCAGGTCGTGCCGGAGGTGGATGCAGAAGTGCGTGGCCTCCACCTGGCGGCCCATGTCGTCGGCGTACATGTGGAAGCCGTTGAGGTAGGTGCTCATCGCCTCGACCGGGTACTTCGTCTGCATCGCGCCGGCCGCCAGGTCCAGCGCGCGGTGCTTGAGCGGGTGCCCCTTGCCCACCTTGCTGATCGTGGCCGCCTTGCGGCCGAGCAGGAGACCGGCCGCGGCCGTCAGGCCCGCCGCGGCACCGATCGCGGCGGACGCGGCCGGTCCTCGGCCGGAACCGTGCGAACGGCGGGTGCCATGTATGGATGCCATGGGCGGCGAGTGCCCCGTGCCCCGAGGCCGTAACGGGCCGCGCGGCGGGCGGGCTCAGCCGCCGCTTCGAGGGGCGACACGGCCGGGCTACAGTGGGCCCCATGAGCCGCTGGACGGATTTGGCAGGGAAGACATCCGGAGAGGACTACGCCGCACGGTTCGAGACCCTGGCCCGCAGCGGCGAGGACGTGCACGGCGAGGCGCGGTTCTGCGCGGCCCTCGTGCCTCCCGGAGCGCGGGTGCTGGACGCCGGGTGCGGCACCGGGCGGGTCACGATCCGGCTCGCGGAGCTCGGGTACGACTGCGTCGGGGTGGATCTTGACGCGTCGATGCTGGCAGTGGCGCGGAAGCAGGCGCCGGCACTGCCCTGGTTCCAGGTGGATCTGGCCGAGTTCGACCCCGCCCGGCTCGGCCTCGAGGCGGGCTTCGACCTCGTCGTCGCCGCGGGCAATGTGATCCCGCTGCTCAGTTCCGGCACGGAGGGCACGGTGGTCGAGCGCCTGTCCGCGGCCCTGCGCCCGGGCGGCCTGATGGTCGTGGGCTTCGGCCTGGACGAAGCCCACCTGCCCGTGCCGCCCAGCCTCACGCTGCCGGAGTACGACGACTGCTGCGCCGCGTCCGGCCTCACCCTCGTCGACCGCTTCGCCACCTGGGACGCCGACCCTTACGACGGGGGCGGTTACGCCGTCAGCGTCCACCGTCGGTGAGCAGGGGCCGGACGTCTCGATCACCGCGTCCGCCGGGCGGCCCGGCGGCTCCTCGCACAGTCCGGGGGAGACCTCTGCGTACTTCGTGGGTGCCGGGATGCCGGGATCAGGGTGAGCGGTTCCTTCAGGGGCGGAAGGCGCGGCGGTAAGTGTCGGGCGGGACACCGACGGTGCGCTGGAAGTGGCGGCGCAGGGTGGTGGCGGTGCCCATTCCGGCGGCCTCGGCGACGGTGTCGACGGTGGCATCGGTGGTCTCCAGCAACTCCTGGGCGCGGCGGATGCGTTGGGTGTGGAGCCACTGCAGGGGCGTGGTGCCGGTGAGGTGCCTGAAGTGGCGGGCCAGGTGGCGTGAGCTCAGACCGGCCCGGCGGGCGAGGTCCTCGACGGTGAGGGGCTGGTCGAGGCGTTGGAGGACCCAGGGGAAGAGCTCGCCGAGGGGATGGTTGCCCGGCTCGGGGACGGGCGTGGCGATGAACTGGGCCTGACCGCCGTCGCGGTGCGGGGGGACGACCAGGCGGCGGGCGACCTTGTTGGCGTTGGCCGAGCCGTGGTCGAGGCGGACCAGGTGCAGACACAGGTCCATGGCGGCGGCCTTGCCCGCCGACGTGAGGACGTCGCCGTTGTCGACGTAGAGGACGTCCGGATCGATGGTGGCGGCCGGGTGCCGCCGCGCCAGTTCCCTGGTGTGGGCCCAGTGCGTGGTGGCGCGTTTCCCGTCGAGCAGGCCGGCGGCACCGAGGACGAAGGCGCCGGTGCACAGGGAGGCCACCCGGGCGCCCGCCGCGTGGGCCGCGCGCACCGCGTCGATCAGTTGCGCCGGTGGTTCGCGGTCGGTGTCGGCCCAGCCGGGCACGACCACGGTGTCCGCCCGCGGGAGGTGGTCGAGCCCGTGGTCGGGCTCCAAGTGGAAGCGGCCGACGCGCACCGGGCCGGGTCCGCAGAGGGCGAAGTCGTACCAGGGGTCCACGACATGAGTCAGGTCGGCTCCGAAGACCTCGAGGGCCACGGACAGTTCGTAGTGGAGCATGCCGTCGGTGACGGCCAACGCGATGCGAGGCATGTCCGAAAGTGTATGGGGCATGTCGTTTCCGACGATCGTGCGAGTCCCGTCGGACGGACAGGATGTGGGTGTCAGACCGCCGGCGGATCGACGTCGCAGCGGACGATCGAGTACACGGGAGCAGTCTCATGGAGACAGGCCGGCTGGTGGCGGTTTTCGGCGCGTACGGTCACACCGGACAGTTCGTGGTCGCGGAGCTCGCGGCGCGCGGGTTCACTCCGGTGCCGTCCGGGCGCAACACACGGGCGTTGGGCGAACTGGCCGACGCACACGGGCTGGAAGCCCGGGTGGCGTCGGTCGACGACCCGGCCTCGCTGGATCTGGCCCTGGCCGGCGCGGTGGCGGTCATCAACTGCGCCGGCCCGTTCGCCTCGACCACCGGCCCGCTGATCGAAGCCGCGCTCCGGGCCAGGATTCCATACCTGGATGTGGCCGCCGAGATCGAGGCCAACCTCGACACCTTCGCGCACTTCCGCGAGCGGGCCCGGGACGCGAGAGCGGTGATCGTCCCGGCCATGGCCTTCTTCGGCGGCCTCGGCGACCTGCTGGCCACCGTGGCGATGGGTGACTGGACCTCGGCCGACGAGGCCCGCATCGCCTACGCGCTCAGCGACTGGCACCCCACCGCCGGCACCCGGCTGTCGGGCGCGGTCTCCCGCGAGCGGCGCGGCGACTTCCGCCTGCGCTACCGCGGCGGACAGTGGGAGCGCCGCACCGATGCCGCGCCCACTGTGCAGTGGGCCTTCCCGGAGCCGGTGGGACGCCGACCGGTGGTCGCGGAGTTCACCATGGCCGACGTCGTGACCGTCCCCCAGCACCTGGCCATTCCCGACGTGACCACCTACATGAACATCGAGGCGACCCGCGACGTCACCGCCCCGGACACACCGGCCCCGACCGCCGCCGACGAGAGCGGCCGCTCCGACCAGACCTTCCTCGTCGACGTCGTCGTCCGCTCAGGGGTCACCGAACGCCGGGCCACAGCCGCCGGTCAGGACATCTACGCCATCACCGCGCCCCTCGTCGTCGAAGCCCTCGACCGCGTCCTCACCGGCCGCACCAAGGCCGTAGGCGTCACCTCTGCCGGCGAGATGTTCGACGCCCCCGACTTCCTACGGGCGCTCGCCCCCCGTATCGCGTTCGATCTGCACCCCCAGAAGCTGATCGCCTGAGCTCACCGGACAGGGCAGTCACGTCTGATGACTCAGGACAAGCGTGCCTCCAGTCCCGGACGCGAATCCCCCGACTCCGTGGTGCCGATCGCGTGGCCGAGGAGGGGAGGGGAGGGGCTGAGTCTGTGGCTGGGACGCGCCGCCACCGGCGAGTTGGTCGCCGTGGCGGTGATCACGTCATGGTCGCAGGACCTGCGCCCCGTCCGACCGCCGGGTCAGCCACGCCCCCGGCGGACCAGCCGCTTCAGCAACGGCCACGCCAGCAGCAGCACGATCACGGCGTACACCGTCACCGCGAACGGCGTGTTGACCAGGCCCGCCACGCTGCCGTCGCTGATCTGCAGGGCCCGGCGCAACTGCTGCTCGGCGTTCGGGCCGAGGATGACGCCGATGACGGCCGGCAGGATCGGCAGGCCGTAGCGCCGCATGCCGAAGCCGACCAGGCCGATGATCAGCAGGGTCACCAGGTCGACGACCTCGCCGCCGACGGCGTACGCGCCGACCGCCGCGAAGAACATGATCCCCGCGTAGAGGTACGGCCGCGGGATGCGCAGCAGCTTGGCCCACACCGGTGCCAGCGGCAGGTTGAGCGCGAGGAGCAGCACCATGCCGACGAAGAGGGAGGCGATCAGGCCCCACACCAGCTCTGGTTCGCGTTCGAAGAGCAGCGGGCCGGGCTGGATGCCGTACTGCTGGAAGGCGGCCAGCATGACCGCCGCGACCGCCGTCGTCGGCAGACCCAGGGTCAGCATGGAGACCAGCGTGCCCGCCGCCGAGGCCGAGGCCGCGGACTCCGGGCCGGCCACACCCTCGATGGCGCCCTTGCCCCACTCGTCCTTGTTCTTGGACAGGCGCTTCTCCGTGACGTACGACAGGAAGGTGGGGATCTCCGCCCCGCCCGCCGGGATCGCGCCGAACGGGAAGCCGATGAACGGGCCGCGCAGCCAGGACTTCCAGGTCCGTTTCACATCGGCGCGGCCGAGCCAGGGGCGGCCCACCGGGATCGGCTCGGCCGCCCCGCGCCGCAGATGGGCCGCCACCCACAGCGCCTCGCCGATCGCGAACAGGCCGACCGCCACGATCACCACGTCGACGCCGTCGGCGAGTTGGAGGGAACCGAAGGTCAGCCGCTGCTGCCCCGTCATCTGGTCCAGGCCCACCAGGCCGATCGTCAGACCGATCAGCAGCGAGGCCAGGCCTCTGACCCGCGACGAACCGAGCACCGACGTCACGGCGATGAACGCCAGCACCATGATGGCGAAGTAGTCCGGCGCACCGATGTCCACCGCCAGGTCGGCGACCGTCGGCGCCAGCGCCACCAGCAGGATCGTGCCGATCATGCCGCCCGCGAAGTGACCGATGGCGGCGGCCGCCAGCGCCTGGGCGCCGCGCCCCGCCTTGGCCATGGGGTTGCCCTCCATGGCCGCGACCACGGCGGCGCTCTCGCCGGGCGTGTTGAGCAGGATGGAGGTGGTCGAACCGCCGAACATCGCGCCGTAGTAGATGCCGGCGAACATGATGAACGCGGCGACCGGATCGAGCCCGTACGTCACCGGCAGCAGCAGCGCCACCGCCATCGCCGGGCCGATGCCGGGCAGGACGCCGATGGCCGTGCCGAGCAGCACGCCGAGGGCGGCCCACAGGAGGTTGAGCGGGGTGAGGGCCGTACCGAAGCCGTCCATGAGGGAGTTCAGGGCGTTCATGTCAGAGCACTCCCATCAGCGGACCGCCGGGCAAGGGCACTCCGAGCAGCTTGTCGAAGACGACGTAGGTGAACAGGGACAGCACCGCGGCGATCAGCGGATCGCGGTCCACGCGGCGACTGCCGAGGGCGAAGGCGGCACCCCAGAACAGCAGCGCCCCGGCGACGGGGAAGCCGGCCGGCTCGATCAGCACGGCCGCGCCGAGGAAGATCCCGGACAGCAGCAGCACCGTGCGCCAGTCGGCCGGCTCGGACAGGTCGATGTCCTCGCCGCCCTCGGCCTCGCCCCGGCCGCCGCGCAGGACGTCGACGGCGAGCAGCGCGGCGATCACCAGCAGCCCGACGCCGACCGCGATCGGGACGGTCTTGGGGCCGACCGGCCCGCGCTGCGTGAGGTCGACGTCCATGGTGAGCGCGTCGGTCAGGACGAGCGCGCCGAGCGCCAGCAGCAGTACGCACACGCCCAGTTCGGAGTGGTCGCGCAGCCACGCGCGCCGGCCCGAGGCCGTCCGCGTGGTGGGTTCGGTCGTCGGCGTCGTCACAGTCCCAGCTCCTTCAGTACCGACACCACACGCTTGTCCTGGGCGTCCAGGAACGCGCCGAACTCCTCGCCCGTCAGGAAGGCGTCGTCCCAGCCGTTCTGGTCCATCGACTTCTTCCATTCCGGGGAGTCGTGCAGTTCCTCGGCCAGGCGGACCAGCTTGTCCCGTTCCGCCTCCGACAGGCCGGGCGGGGCGACGATGCCGCGCCAGTTGGTGAAGTCCACGTCGTAGCCGGACTCCTTCAGCGTCGGCGCGTCCTTCAGGTCGTCGACCCGCTCCGGGCCGGTCACCGCGAGCACCCGCAGCTCGCCCGCCTTGATCTGGTCCAGGTACTCGCCGACGCCCGAGACCCCGAAGCCGACCTTGTTGCCGAGGATCGAGGCGAGCAGCTCGCCGCCGCCGTCGAAGGGGATGTAGTTGACCGACTTGGGGGAGATCCCGGCGGCCTGCGCCATCAGCATCGGCGCGAGATGGTCGGGCCCGCCCGGCGACGAACCGCCGCCGACGGGGATCTTGCCGGGGTCCTTCTTCCAGGCGGTGACCAGCTCGTCGATCGTCTTGTACGGCGAGTCCTTGCCGACCACGACGACGTCCTGCTCCTCGGTGAGCCGCGCGATCGGCGTGGTGTCGGCGAGGGTCTTGGGCGCGTGGTTGGAGCGGACGGCGCCGACGACGCCGAGGCCCATGGACATGGCGAGCTTGCCGTTGCCGTGCTCGCTCACCAGCCGGCTCAGGCCGACGGTGCCGCCCGCTCCGGGCAGGTTGAACACCTCGATGTTGTGTGTGAGCCCGGCGTCCTCGGCGTTCTTCGCGGCCGTGCGGGCGGTGATGTCGTATCCGCCGCCGGGCGTGTTGGGAACCATGAAGCGCAGGCCGGGGATCTGCGTGCCGGTCTCGGAGTCGCTGCCCGTGGAGAGCAACGGCGGTCCCGCGAGCACGAGCACGGCGGCCCCGAGCAGGGCAAGGGGGGTGCGCAGGCGCACGTATGACACCACCTGTCGGTTGGGTAGAGCGGTACGGGGTGAGCCCTGTGGGGGAGGGTGACGTGGGCCACATGGTGCCCGTGCGGCGGCGCCCTGTCTTCCTTCCGGAACCAAGGGAGGTTGTGGTCATTGCGGTCGCCGGTGGGTCGCCGGTGGGTCGCCGGTTCGTTGCGAAGACAGCACATCTCTTTCTTTCGCCGCAGGTGGGCGCCATGATGGCGACCCGGCACACCCGCCGGTCGTCCCTGCCCCGTCCCCCGTCCCCGCCTGCGTCCGCCGTCCCGCGCCCCCGTCTTCCGCCAGTCGAGATCGAGTCCGCCGTGGCCCCCACCTTCCGCCGTCAGACCCTCGCGGGTGAGATGCTGGTCCTCCAGCTCGCCATCGTCGTGGTGGTCCTGCTCGCGGTCGCCGCCGTCTCGCTCGCCCAGTCCAAGGCCACCTTCAACCGCGTCGAGGGCCGCCGGGTCGCCGCCCTGGCCGAGCAGCTGGCCGCCACGCCCCTGGTCCGCAGCCAGCTCCTGCGCCCCGTGCCGCGGGAGGCCCTGGCCCCTCTGGTGAACTCCACCCAGACCCAGTCCGGGGTCACCTCGGTCACGGTGGCCGACGCCGACGGTCGCGTCGTCAGTTCCACCGACCCCACGATGATCGGCGGCCTGCTGCCCCGTGGCGAGGGTGCCGTCGGGGGACGCGGCTGGTCGGGCCCGCTGACCGTGCAGGGCGGCCGGGAGCTCGTCGCCCAGGTCCCGGTGCTCGGCGCCACCCGCCAGACCCTCGGCCGGCACCTCGGCACGGTGATGGTCGGCGAGGCCGACGCGACGGTGTGGCAGCGCCTCAATGGCGCCTCCTCCTACCTCCTCGCCTACCTCGGCATCGCCAGCGGCCTGGGCGTGGCCGGCTCCTGGCTGCTCGCCCGGCGCGTCAAACGGCAGACCCTCGGCCTGGAGCCGCGCGAGATCGCCGGGCTCGCCGAGCACCGGGAGGCCATGCTGTACGGCATCGCCGAGGGCGTCGTCGCCCTCGATCCGCAGCACCGGCTCACCCTGGTCAACGAGATGGGCCGGCGCCTGCTCGGCCTGCCCGCCGACTGCGTGGGCCAGAGCCTGGACGGCCTCGGTATCGACGGAAGGCTGCGCGACGTCCTGGCCGGTGCCACGGCGGACACGGCCGAGCCGCGCGACGAGGTCGTCGTCCGACACGGCCGGGTCCTGGTGATGAACCGCATGACCGTCAGCAAGGACGGCCGGCCGCTCGGCTCCGTCACCACCCTGCGCGACCGCACCGAACTCGCCCGCCTCGAACGGGAGATCGGCTCCTTCCGCAGCACCTCCGAGCTGCTGCGCGCCCAGGCCCACGAGTTCGCCAACCAGCTGCACACCATCTCCGGGCTCATCGAGATCGGCGAGCAGGACGAGGTGGTGCGTTACATCCGCGCGCTCAACCAGCGCCGCCAGTCCCTGGACGTCACCCTCAGCCGCCGGGTCCGCGACACGGCCGTCGCCGCGCTGCTGACGGCGAAGTCCTCCCTCGCGGCCGAACGCCGGGTCGCCCTGCGGGTATCGGACCGCACGGCCCTGGACAGGCTCGCCCCGGAGGACGCCGCGGACGTGGCGACCGTGGTCGGTAACCTCGTCGACAACGCCGTGGACGCCGCCGCGGCGCCCGGCACCGACCACGAGGCGTGGGTCGAGGTCGAGCTGAGACAGGACGCCTCCAGCGTGGAGATCGTGGTCCGCGACTCCGGGCCCGGCGTGGCGCCCGAACTGGCCCGTGAGGTCTTCTCCCACGGCTTCACCACCAAGGCCGCCCGGCAGGGCGAGCGCGGTATCGGCCTGGCGCTGACCAGGCTGGTCTGCGAGCGTCACGGCGGTGAGATCTCGGTGACCAACACCCCCGAGGGGGCCATGTTCACCGCACGCATGACCGTCAGCCACCTCACCGACGCGGTGGCGGAAGGAGCAGCACCATGACGGGTAGGAGCGGCACGGTCGACGCGACTGGTACGACCGGTACGGTCCACGCGGCGGCTACGGCGGGCCGGGCTACTACGGCGGGTACGGTCCGTACGGCGGGTACGGTCCATACGGCGGCTACGGCGGCTACGGCGGCTACGACCGCTGTGACGGCTACGACCGCTGCGACGGAGGCCGCGCCCCATGTCGCCGGCGCCGCGATCGGCGTGCTCGTCGTCGACGACGACTTCATGGTGGCCCGGGTCCACCGGGCCTTCGTCGAGCGCGTCGCGCCCTTCCGGGTCGTCGGGGTCGCCGGTACCGGGGAAGAGGCGCTCGCCGCCGCCGGGGAATTGCGTCCCGACCTCATCCTGCTCGACCTGTACCTGCCGGACGTCTTCGGCCTCGACGTCATCCCCCGGCTGCGCGCCGCCGGCCACGACTGCGACGTCATGGTCGTCAGCGCGGCCAGGGAGGCGGACGCGGTGCGCGGCGCCGTCCGGCACGGCGTGGTCGACTACCTCCTCAAACCGTTCGACTTCGAGGACCTGCGGGTCCGGCTGGAGCGCTACGCGGCCCAGCGGGGCCGGCTGCTCGGCACGGTGGTGCGCAGCCAGGCCGACGTCGACCGGGTACTGGCGGGAGCGGCGGCGCCGGCCGCCGCGGTCCCGGCGCTGCCCAAGGGCATGAGCGTGGAGACCGCCGAGTTGGTGGAACGCACGCTGCGTGAGGCCGACGGCACCCTGTCCGCCAGCGAGTGCGCGGCCCGCACCGGCGTCTCCCGGGTGAGCGCCCGCCGCTACCTGGAGTACTTCCACACGGTCGGCAGCGCGGAGGTCTCCCTGCGCTACGGGGTGGCGGGCCGCCCCGAGCGCCGTTACCGCTTCCGGGGCGCGGTCACCGGCCTGGCGCTCCCGCCCGCAGTCCGTCCATGACGAAGTCCAGGAACCGGGTGACCCGCGGCTGCCAGTCCTCGTCGGGATCGATCAGCCAGAGACCGCCGATGACGAGGAAGAAGTCGTCCGCGGAGACCCCGGGCCGGATGGCGCCGGCCTCCTCGTTGGCGCGCAGCAGGAGCCGGGCCGCCTCCATCACCGGGGCGGGGCCCGGTTTCGCCGGCCCGCCGGGCGCGCTGGTGACCAGCCGGATCGCGTCCGCCAGGCCGGCCTTGGTCATGGCGAACCGGGCGAGGTGGTCCATCCACTCACGCAGGGCCTGCTCGGGCTCCAGCGTGGCCAGCAGCTGGGGTGCGGCATCGGCCACCTGCCGCATCTCGTAGCGGTAGACCTCCAGGACGAGAGCCTCCCGGTTCGGGAAGTTGCGGTAGAACGTGCCCTGCCCGACGCCCGCCTTCCTGGCGATGGCGCTCAGCGGGGCGTCCGCGCGGCGCGTCAGTTCCTCGGTGGCCACGTGCAGGATGCGCTCGCGGTTGCGCAGGGCGTCCGAGCGCAGGGGAGTGTCCTTCTGGTCCCTGTCCGGCTTCTCGTTCTCCGACTGAGGCACTGTCTTCCTTCCGGATTCGTGGCCGAATCCCGTCCTTGCTAAGCGGACAGTTGTCCGTTACGTTTCCAGTGAGCGGACAGTTGTCCGGTTATTCGCCCACTCTAGCGGCGGATACGGCCGGCGGACCCGGCCACGCACGAATCCCACCGCCTCCAGCCCGTTTTCACTGTCACCAGACACCAAAGAAGGCTGATCATGGCCCCAGCGCCCTCGTCGACGTCCAGCGCCGTCATCCTGCACATCAACGGCGAGAAGCACGAGCTGACCGTCGACCACCGCACGACCCTGCTCGACGCCCTGCGCGAGCGCCTCGATCTCACCGGCACCAAGAAGGGCTGCGACCAGGGACAGTGCGGCGCCTGCACCGTCCTGGTCGACGGGCGCCGCACCGTCTCCTGCCTGAACCTCGCGGTCGCCGCCGAGGGGCGGGAGATCACCACCATCGAAGGCATGGCCGAGGGCGACCGGCTGCACCCGGTGCAGCAGGCCTTTCTCGATCTCGACGGCTACCAGTGCGGCTACTGCACACCCGGCCAGATCTGCTCGGCCGTCGCCGTCATCGAGGAACACGCGGCCGGCTGGCCCAGCGCCGCCACCGACGACGTACGGCCCGAGGCCGGGCCGCCCCCTCTGACACCGGACGAGATCCGGGAACGGATGAGCGGGAACCTGTGCCGCTGCGGCGCCTACGTGTCCATCGTCCAGGCGGTCGCCCGCGCGGCGGAGGCCCATGCGAAGGCCGGGGACCCGTCCCGGCCGTCGTCCCGGCCACAGACCGCGAAGGAGGCAGCGGCATGAGGGAGTTCGGCTACCAGCGTGCCGAAGACGTCTCCGGCGCGGTGGCGCTGCTCGCCGCCGACCCGGACGCCCGCTACCTCGGCGGCGGCACCAACCTCGTCGACCTGATGAAGACCGGCGTCGAACGCCCCGCCCGGCTCGTCGACGTCCGCGAACTCCCCCTGGACGGCATCGAGCCGACCGCCGACGGCGGCCTGCGTGTCGGCGCCACCGTCACCAACAGCGACCTCGCCGCCCACCCCGAAGTGCGCCGCCGCTACCCGGCGTTGACGCAGGCGGTTCTGGCCGGTGCCTCGGGGCAGCTGCGCAACATGGCCACCGTCGGCGGCAACCTGCTCCAGCGCACCCGCTGCGGCTACTTCACCGACGTGAGCAAGCCGTGCAACAAGCGTGCTCCCGGCAGTGGCTGTCCCGCGATCACCGGTGAGCACCACAACCACGCCGTCCTGGGCGCCTCCGACCACTGCGTGGCCGTGCACCCCTCGGACATGGGCGTCGCCCTGACGGCCTTCGACGCCGTCGTCGCCTACGAAACCCCCGACGGACCGGGAGAGTCGCCGCTCGCCGACTTCTACCTCCCGGTCGGCGACACCCCGCACCGGGAGACCGCGCTGCCCCCCGGCGCGCTGATCACCGGCGTCGTCCTGCCGCCCGCCCCGGTCGCCGCCCGCTCCCGCTACCGCAAGGTGCGCGAGCGCGCCTCGTACGCCTTCGCGATCGGCTCGGTCGCCGCCGCGCTCGACGTCGAGGACGGTGTCGTACGCGACGCGCGGCTGGCCTTCGGCGCGGTCGCCTCCCGGCCCTGGCGGGCCCGCGCGGCCGAACAGGTGCTGATCGGCGCGCCGGCCGGAGGCGAGACCTTCGCCGCCGCCGCGGACGCCGAACTCGCGGCCGCCAGGCCGCTGCCCGACAACGGATACAAGGTGACCCTCATGCGCAACCTCGTGGTGGCCGTCCTGACCGAACTCGCCGAGGAGGCCGCCCGATGACGACCGCCACGACCGGCCGTACACCGGTGAAGGGCGCCGTCGGCACCGCGCACACGCGCGTGGAGGGCCGCGACAAGGTCACCGGAGCGGCCCGCTACGCCGGCGAGATCCCCTTCGCCGACCTCGCGCACGGCTGGCTGGTGCTGTCCACCGTCACCCGCGGCCGCATCCGCTCGATCGACGCCGACGCCGTCCTCGGCATGCCCGGCGTGCTCGCCGTCCTCCACCACGGCAACGCCCTGCGCGTCGACACCGACTACGTCGGCCTGCTGGGCATCGCGCCGGACCCGACCGCGGCCGTCTTCCAGAACGACCGGGTGCCGCACGCGGGCTGGCCGGTCGCCCTCGTCGTCGCCGGGACGCCCGAGCAGGCGAGGGAGGCCGCCGAGGCCCTCGTCGTCACCTACGACGCGGAACCGCACGACACCACGCTCACCGCCGGCCGTCCCGACGCCTACCCGGCCGACGGACACATGCCCGCCGAGACCGGGAAGGGCGACCTGGCGGCCGGGCTCGCCGCGTCCGCCGTCGTGGTGGACGAGGAGTACACCACCCCCGAAGAGCACCACAGCATGATGGAGCCGCACGCGGCCACCGCCCTCTGGGACGGCGGCCGCCTGGAGGTCGTCGACTCCAACCAGGGCACCACCTGGGTCCAGAGCGAACTCGCGAAGATGTTCTCCCTCGACGAGTCCTCGGTGCGGGTGCGCTCCGAACACGTCGGCGGCGGCTTCGGCAGCAAGGGCCTGCGCGCCCACCAGGTGTCCGCCGTGATGGCCGCGACCGTGCTGCGACGGCCGGTACGGGTGGTGATGACGAGGCGCCAGATGTTCTCGCTGGCCGGCTACCGCAGCCCCACCACCCAGCGCGTCCGGCTCGGCGCCGGGGCCGACGGCCGGCTGCGCGCCCTGGAACACCGCTCGCTCAACCAGACGTCGACCGTCTACGAGTTCGTCGAGCCCGGCGCCAGTGTCGCCAGGGTGATGTACGACGCCGACGCCCACCACACGGCCAACCACGTGGTACGGCTCGACGTACCGTCCCCGACCTTCATGCGCGCGCCGGGCGAGGCACCGGGGTCGTTCGCGATCGAGGCGGCCCTCGACGAACTCGCCGAGCGCTGCGGCGTCGACCCGATCGAACTGCGGCTGCGCAACGAGCCGGAGGCCGGCCCGGTCTCCGGTCTGCCGTTCAGCAGCCGCAACCTGGCCGCCTGCTTCAGCGAGGGAGCGCGCCGCTTCGGCTGGGCGGAGCGCGATCCGCGCCCCGGCGTGCGCCGCGACGGGCGCTGGCTGCTGGGCACCGGTACGGCCGCGGCGTCCTTCCCGGCGGGCGCCGGCCCGTCCACCGCCCTCGTGACCGCGGAGGCCGACGGCACCTTCACCGTGCGGATCGCCGCCGCCGACCTCGGCACCGGCGCCCGCACCGCGCTCACCCTGGTCGCCGCCGACGCACTCGAGGTCACGCCCGAGCGGGTCCGGGTCCGCATCGGCGACAGCGACTTCGGGCCGGCGATGATCGCGGGCGGCTCGATGGGCACCCGCTCCTGGGCCTGGGCGATCACCGTCGCGGCCGGCGAACTGCGGGAGCGGCTCGCGCTGGGCACGACCGTCCCGCCCGAGGGCATCACCGTACGGTCCGACACCACCGAGGCCCTCGGCGCGCTGGCGCAGAAGGAGCGGCACGCCTTCGGGGCGCAGTTCGCCGAGGTCGCCGTGGACACCGCCACCGGCGAGGTGCGGGTGCGCCGCATGCTCGGCATCTTCGCCGCGGGCCGCATCGTCAACCCGCTCACCGCCCGCAACCAGCTCGTCGGCGGCATGGTCTGGGGCATCTCCATGGCCCTGCACGAGGAGGCGGTCCGGGACCGGGCGAGCGGCGGCCTCTACGGCCCCGACCTCGCCGGCTACCACGTGGCCACGCACGCCGACGTCCCGGACATCGAGGCGGACTGGGTGGACGACCCCGATCCGGACGACCCGGTCGGCATCAAGGGCGTCGGCGAGATCGGCATCGTGGGCGCCGCGGCGGCCGTCGCCAACGCCGTCTGGCACGCGACCGGCGTACGCCACCGGAGCCTGCCGATCCGGCCCGACCGCGTGCTGTCGGCGACCGTGCCCGCAGTCGGGGGCGGGACGGATGCTTGACATCGCCGACGAGCTGAACGGCTGGCTCGCCGAGGGCCGGGAGTTCGCCGTCGCCACCGTAGTCTCCGTCGGCGGCAGCGCACCGCGCGGCCCCGGCGCCGCCCTCGCCGTGGACAGCGAGGGCACGGTGATCGGCTCGGTCTCCGGCGGCTGCGTGGAGGGCGCGGTGTACGAGCTGTGCACCGCGGCCCTCCGGGACGGCGAGACGGTCCGCGAACGGTTCGGCTACAGCGACGAGGACGCCTTCGCGGTCGGACTGACCTGCGGCGGGGTCATCGACGTGATGGTCACGCCGGTCGGCGCGGGCTCGTCCTCGCGGGAGGTGTTCCGGGCGGCGCTGTCGACCGCCGCCCGGGGCCGGGCCGCGGCCCTCGCCCGGGTCGTCCAGGGCCCGGCGGGTCTCCTCGGGCGGGCCCTGCTCGTCCGCCCCGACGGCTCGTACGAGGGCGGCCTCGGCGGTCATCCGGACCTGGACCGCACCGCGGTGGCCGAGGCGGGAGCCCTGCTGGACAGCGGCCGCACCGGCACGGTCGGCCTCTCCGAGGACGGTTCGCACTGCCCCGGCGGGCTCACCCTGCTCGTCGAGTCCAGCGTGCCGCCGCCGCGCATGATCGTCTTCGGCGCGGTCGACTTCGCGGCGGCGCTGGTGCGGGCCGGCAAGTTCCTCGGCCACCACGTGACGGTCTGCGACGCCCGGCCCGTCTTCGCGACGCCGGCCCGCTTCCCGGAGGCCGACGAGGTCGTCGTCGACTGGCCGCACCGCTATCTGCGGAGCACCCCGACCGACGGGCGCACGGTGCTGTGCGTCCTCACCCACGACGCCCGGTTCGACGTACCGCTGCTCACGGAGGCCCTGCGGATGCCGGTCGCGTACGTCGGCGCGATGGGCTCGCGCCGCACCCACGAGGACCGGAACCGGCGGCTGCGCGAGGCCGGCCTCGGCGAACACGAGCTGTCCCGGCTCCGCTCGCCGATCGGCCTGGACCTCGGCGCCCGGACGCCCGAGGAGACCGCGCTGTCCATCGCGGCGGAGATCGTCGCCACCCGGCGGGGCGGCACGGGCGCGCCCCTGACGGGCGGGGCGGCGCCGATCCACCGGGACCTGACCGGGGCGGCCGCCTGACGCGGACCGGCGGCGGACAGGTAAGGGCGGCGTCGAGTCGCCGGCCGGGCGGCGTACTCCCGCGTCATCGCGTGCACGGAGGCCCGCGTGAGATCGCCGCGAAGCCGCCGCCGGCGCACGTCGTGCTCCTTCGGCGGCACGGCCTGCTCGCGCGGGCCCCGGGGAGGGCACGCCGGTTCCGGCGCCTCGGCGCACTGATCGCCCCGGTCCGTCATGGCCCTACGGCTGTCCCGGCGCCGCAGACCGAAACGGCGGCGCCCCCGACGTCACCGGGGCCCGCACCGCCGCCCCGTCTCCCGGGGGCGGGGCGGACCCGACCACCCCGTGTTCCGCCAGCGGCCCCACCGTCAGCCCCGCCGCACGGCAGTCGCGCACGATGTCCGGCAGGGCGCCGAGGGCGGCGCGCCAGCTGCCCGGGGCGGAGACGTGGTCGGTGTCGTGCAGGAGGATCGTGCCGCCCCCGCGCAGGTCCGCCGCGACGGTCGCCCGTACCGAGGCGGGCGTGGCGTCCTGCCGCCAGTCCTTGCCCCACGCGGTCCACAGCACCGGCCGCAGTCCGGCCCGGCGGGCGGCGGCCCAGCGTCCGGAGGTGAGGATGCCGTAGGGCGGGCGGTACCAGCGCGGGACGCGTCCGGCGGCCTCGCCCACCGCGGTGACGGCACGCGCCAGCTCGCGCGCGTCCCGCGCCGGCGCCGGCAGCCAAGGGCGGTCGTGCGCCCAGCCGTGGACGGCGAGTTCGTGCCCCCTCCGGGCCAGCTCGCGGGCCGGCGCCGGGTGGCGTACGACGTTCTCGCCGAGGAGGAAGAACGTCGCCCGTACCCCGAGCCCGTCCAGTACGTCGAGGAAGTGCGGCGTGGACGCGGGATCGGGGCCGTCGTCGAAGGTGAGGGCGACGTGGTCGGGGCGGCCCTGTCCGGCCAGGCCCGGGAAACGGCGCCGGCGAAGCTCCGGCAGCCAGGTCGCGGCCGGGCCGAGGTGGGCCAGCGCGGCGACGACGACCGGCGCGACGGCGTACACCGCCGGTCCGGCGTGCGACCCCTCGCGCATCCGTGTGTCTCCTGTCCGTGCGCCGTCTTTCCGTTCCGCGGCTTTTCGTACCGAGCCCTCCCGTACCGAGCCCTCCCGTACCGAGTCCTTCCGTCGCGGCGTCTTGCCGTTGTTCCACCATCGCGCGGCCGTGTCCGACGCGCCCGTCGCGCCGTGCCGCCGTTCGGCGCAGTGTGGTCATGCCCCCCGCCGCCCCCGGGTCCGCCCGCCCGGCCCGGGTCCGTCCCGTGCGGCCGGCACCGTGTCCCACGCACCCTGGACCGACGGCGCGCGGGCCAGCCCGACACTGCCCAGCCCGATCAGCGCCACGCCGGTCAGCTCGGGCAGCACCCGCACCCCGAGGGCGATCTGTTCGCCGAACAGGGCCCAGCCCAGGGCGACGCTGGTCAGCGCGTCGCCGAGGGTCAGCGCCGGCTGCGACGCCGCGAGGGTCCCCGCCCGCAGCGCGCTCTGCAGCAGCAGGAAGCTGATCACCCCGACCACCGCCGTGGCGTACGGCGGCCACTGGGTCAGGACGGCGCCCACCCCCTGGGGGAGCCGCCCGGTGACCTCCTTCAGCAGTCCCGCCGTACCGCCGAACGCCACCGCGGACGCCGATCCGAACAGCGCGGCGCGAGGCGCGCCCCGTACCAGGGTGCCGATCGAGGCCAGGGCCGTCACCACGACGAACAGCGCCAGGCCCGCCCAGCCCCACCGGCCCGGCGTCGCGGTGTCGTGGCCGGCCGACGGCGCGGCGGCCCCCAGGAACAGCGCGAGCCCCACGGCCAGGGCCACGAACGCCAGCCAGGTCCGCGGGTCCGGCCGCCGGTGGAAGACCATGCTGCCGACCATCAGGGTGAACAGCAGCTCACTGGCCATCAGCGGCTGGACGACGGCCAGACTGCCCACCGCCAGCGCGGCCGCCTGCAGCACGGTCGTCAGCGCGAGCAGCGCCGCGCCGCCCACCCAGTACGGGTCGCGCACCAGCCGCAGCAGCGAGCGGACCACGGTGTGGACGGCGCCCGCCCGGCCCTCGTCCTGCGCCGCGGCCCGGCGCTGCAGCACCGACGCCGCCGCGTTGGACAACGCCGCGAACAGGGCCAGGACGACGGTGAGGACACTCACCGTCGCGCGCTCCCGCTCATCCGGAGTTCATCCGAACCGCGCCGCCAGCCGCCGGTACAGCCCCGGAGCCGCGCCCCGAACCCGGCACGGCAGTCGCAGCCAGCCGGG
This sequence comes from Streptomyces sp. NPDC037271, assembly GCF_055603605.1. NCBI lineage: Bacteria > Bacillati > Actinomycetota > Actinomycetes > Kitasatosporales > Streptomycetaceae > Streptomyces > Streptomyces sp. NPDC037271. The sequence goes on along the minus strand of NZ_JBVJVN010000003.1, from coordinate 135,167 downwards.
GACGTAGACCTCGTCCCGCCCCCGCACCACCGCGACCCGTACCGCTTCGGCCACGCGCTCGGCGGGCACCGGACGCGGCCTGGACCGGAGGTAGGGAGCGCCGCGACGCTCGAAGAACGGTGTGTCGACGACACCGGGCACCACGTGCGTGACGCCCACGCCCGTGCCCCGCAGCTCGTAGCGCAGGGCGTCCGCGAAGGCGCCGACCGCGGCCTTGGCGGCGGAGTACACGGCCTCCTCGCGCACCGCCACGCTGCCCGCCAGCGAGCCGACGAGCACCACCCGCCCCGACCCCGCCTCGACCATGCCCGGCAGCACCAGCCGCACCAGCCGTAGCGTGGCCAGCACGTTGATGTCGAACAGTTCGTCGATGGTGTGCGGCGGCATGTCCAGGAACTCCCCGGCCCAGCCGACCCCGGCACCCGCCACCAGCAGATCCACCGGCCCGACCGTGGACCGAGCGAAGTCGGCGAGCTGCCGGTCGGCGCCGGGCAGCGTGAGGTCCGCGGCGAAGGCGGTGGCCGACGTCTCCTCGGCGACCTCGCGCAGCCGGGCCGGGTCACGCCCGCTGAGCACCAGCCGCCAGCCGCCCTCGTCGCTCAGCCGACGGGCCACGGCCGCGCCGATGCCGGAGGACGCACCCGTCACGAGCGCCGTGCGCGTCCGCGGGCCCCGGCCACCGACGGGCTCCCGGCGGGGCCTGGCGTGGTCCGCGTCGGGCGCGACGACCTGCGGCCCCGGCGCGGAGCGGGGGCGGGAGAAGGCATGGACCATGGGCACCACCTTGACTCGGGGCGGACACCGGGGAAGCGACCGACCAGGTGGTCGGGCTCCGGCGTCCGGCCGGACGGGCGGTCACGGAGTATCCCTGATACGGCGCCCGAAACGCCCGCTTGTGTGGTGGTTTGGAATGTGACGGCCGGGCAACTTGGACCGCCGTGCATCCACGCAGCTCACCAGCGCCCCGCCGCCCCGCCGGCCCGTACGCCCCACGGGACGGCAGACGGCTGCTGGTGGTCAGCGCGAGCATGGGCGCCGGGCACGACACGGTCGCCGACGAACTGGTCCGCCGGGCCCGGGAACGCGGTGACGACGCCTTCGTCGTCGACGTCCTCGCGCTGCTCCCGTACGGTCTGGGCGGTGCGCTGCGACACTTCTACCGCGGGTCGGTACGCCGCTTCCCCTGGGCCTACGCCGCCCTGTACCGCCTCTTCCTGCGCCCGGGCGCCGGGCACCGCCCCGGCGCCACGCCCCTGGCCCGGCTCGCCGGCGGCCGGCTGCGCGAGCTGGCCGAGCGCACCGGCGCGGACGTGGTCGTCCCCGTCTTCCACCTCGGCGCCCAGCTCACCGGTCACCTCCGGGCCCGGGGCCAGCTGTCCGTGCCCAGTGTCGTCCTCGTGATCGACTTCGCCGTCCACCGCCAGTGGCTCCACCCCGGCAACGACCACTGCCTGTGCCTCACGGAGGACGCGGCGCGTGAGGTGCGGGAGAGCACCGGTACCTCCGCGTGGACGTGCGGTCCGGTCGTGGCCCCGGAGTTCTTCGCCGAGTCTCCCGACGCCCCCGGAGCGGCCGGGTGGCGGGGGCTGTTCGACCGTCTCGGTCCCGGGCGGCCCGCCGTGGTGCTGTCCGCCGGCGCCTGGGGAGTGGGCTCGCGCCTGAACGCCACCGTCCGGCTCCTCACGGACCACGGCCTCCTCCCGGTCGCTCTCTGCGGGGACAACGAACGGCTGCGCCGCGAACTGTCCGGCACACCCGGCGTACTCGCGCTGGGCTGGGTGACGGACATGCCCGGCCTGATGCACGCCGCCCGCGCCCTGGTCGACAACGCCGCCGGCCAGACCGCCGTACAGGCGCTCGCCGCCGGACTGCCGGTCGTGGGGTACCGCCCGATACCCGGCCACGGCGCGGACGGTGTCCGGCGGATGGCCGCGCTCGGCGTGTCGGACGTCGCCGAGGACGAGACCGCGCTGCTCGGCGCACTGCGGCGGCTCACCGCCCCGGGGCCGGCCCGGCGGGAGCGGATCGCCGCGGGACACGCCCTGTTCAAGGAGGACGCCATGACCCGGGTGGCCTCCGTCGCCGACGCCCGGCGGGCACGCAGGTGAGACCACGCCCGTTTCCCGGCCCTGGCGGAGGGCACCCGGGCCCGGAGCGAGAACCGGCGGAAGGAGGCGACGCCGTGCGGCTCGACGAATTCCTGACCCTGGTCCGCGACCGCGGCGAGTACCACAGCAAGGAGGAGGCCGAGCAGGTCAGTACGGCCGTCCTCTGGGTGATCGCGTCCCGCATCGACCCGGAGGAGGCCGCGGGTCTGGCCTCGGACCTGCCGGCGCCCCTGGACGACGTGCTGCGCCTGGAACGCGGGCGTCCCGAGTCCTTCGGCCGCGAGGAGTTCCTGCGGCGCGTGGCGCAGCAGACCGGCGCCCGGCCGCGCACCGCGGAATGGGACGCGGGTGCCGTGCTCTCCACCCTCACCGAGGCGGTGCCCGGCGAACGGGTCGACCATCTCCTGGCCGGCCTCTCCCCGGACTGCGCGGACCTCTTCGGCGGACCGGCACCGCACTGACCGCGGCTCGCGCACATGTGGGAGACGGGAGGAAGCGGGCACCCGGCCCCGGCGAAGAAGCGGCCCCGCACAGGAGGTATTCATGACGGACGGCGAGCAGCGCCCCGGCGAAGGCTACGGCGAAGACGACGAGACCCCCCTCGGGGGATACGCGGCGCTCACGACGACCTTCGCGGCGACAGTCGCGGTGTTCGCCGTGACCGCGCGGCGACGGGGGCTGCGACTGCCCGACACCGTCCCGCCCTGGGACGTGGCCCTGCTGGGGACGGCGACGTTCAAGGCGTCCCGGCTGCTGACCAAGGACAAGGTCACCAGCTTCCTGCGGGCGCCGTTCACCCGCCGCGAGCGTGACAGCGACGCGGACGAGGTGATGGACGCCCCGCGCGGCAGCGGCCTGCGCCGCGCCGTCGGCGACCTGGTGTCCTGCCCGTTCTGCACCTCGGCCTGGGTGGCCGGAGGGCTCGTCGGCACCTACGCCGTCGCTCCCCGGGCCGCGAGGCTGCTGTGCGCGGGCCTGAGCGCCGTAGTGCTGTCGGACTGGCTGCAGTACGCGTGGAGCGTGACGGAGCAGAAGGCCGAGGGGTGAGCGTCAGTCGCGCTCCGCGCGTTCGGCCCGCTCCGCGCGCTCGGCGTGCAGCTTCTTCACCCAGGCCGCCTCCTTGCGGACGTCGGCCTGGACGGCCTGCTCCCGCTCCAGCCACTCGGGGCGCTCCTGCTTGAGCGCCTCGATCTGCTCCGTGGTGAGCGGCTCCGTGACTCCGCCCCGGTGCAGTCCCGCGATGGAGACACCGAGCTTGGCGGCCACCACCGGCCGCGGGTGCGGACCGTCGCGCCGCAGGTCCCGCAGCCACTCGGGCGGGTCGGCCTGGAGCGCGTTCAGCTCGGCGCGCGTGACGACGCCCTCCCGGAACTCGGCGGGTGTGGCCTCGAGGTACACACCCAGCTTCTTCGCCGCGGTCGCGGGCTTCATGGTCTGGGTGTTCTGGTGCGACGTCATGGTGTCAAGGGTATCGAGCGTCCGAGCGACCGCCGACCACGCCCGGTGACCGAGGCCGCCGGCCGTGCCCGGTGGCCGCCGTCGCCGACCACGCCCGGTAACCTGGCCGGGTGACAGGCTCGGAAGAACCCCCCGCGTTCCGGCTCGCGTACGTTCCGGGGGTGACGCCCGACAAATGGGTGCGCATCTGGAAAGAGCGGCTGCCCGGCGTACCGCTGTCCCTGACCCAGGTCACCGCCGCCGAGGCGGGTGGCTCGCTGGTGCGCGGCGACGCCGACGCCGGGCTGGTGCGGCTGCCCGTGGACCGCACCGCCCTCAGCGCGATCCCGCTCTACACCGAGACCACGGTCGTGGTGGTCCCCAAGGACCACGTCGTCACCGCGGCCGACGAGGTGACCGTCGAGGACCTGGCCGACGAGATCGCGCTGCACCCCCTGGACGACGTCCTCGGCTGGGAGCGGCCGCCGGGCCGGCCCGCGCTCGAGCGTCCGGCCACCACGGAGGACGCCGTCGAGCTGGTGGCCGCCGGGATCGGGGTGCTGCTCGTGCCCCTGTCGCTGGCGCGCCTGCACCACCGCAAGGACCTCACGTACCGGACGGTCACGGACGCCCCCGAGTCGAGCGTGGCGCTGTCCTGGCCCGAGGACGCGCACACGGACCGGGTGGAGGACTTCATCGGCATCGTCCGGGGCCGGACCGTCAACAGCACCCGTGGCCGGCAGGCCGCTCCGGCGAAGGGCGAGCGCACCGAAACGGCGTCCGCGCGGCGCAAACCGACGGCCGGGAAGCAGGCCGGCGGCGATCGTCGCGGCGCCGGCGGCAGCACCAGGGGTGGTGTCAGGGGCGGAAGCAAGGGCGGCACCAGGACCGGCGGCAAGGGCGGCGGCACCAAGGGCGGCAGGCGCGGCAAGCCCCGCCGCGGTTGACGCGGCAGCCGCCTCCCGGGTCAGCGGACCGTCGGACCGGGGGTCGGCGCCGAGGTGTCGGCCTCGATTCCGGGCGGTGCGGTGAGGGAGAGCACCGGCTCACCCTGCTGCGGCGCCGGCGGCGTGAGCTGAACCCCGGGCAGGTTCGGCGGGGCCGACTGCTGGAAGTTGACCTGGTCGAAGTTGACCAGGCCGGTCCTCTCCAGCACGGTGATGTGGTCGAGCACGGTGTCGTTGGCCTGGTCGGCCAGTTGCCGCACCAGGCTGTTCCTGGTGTTGGCGCGGATCTCGGCGATGGCCGGGAAGATCTGGCCGTGCGTGATGCGCATGATGTTGACCGCGGTGGTGTCGAACTGCCTGCCCGTGGTCCCGTCCACGGTGGTCACGAACTGCTGCTGCTGCGGGGACGCCTGGTTGGGCAGGGTGATGCCCAGCTCGGGCGCGATCCTGCGGCAGGTCGCGTCGAGCCGGGCGTGCCCGACGACCAGGTGCTCGCCGGCCTCCTTCATCTCCGGCGTCGTCCCCCGCTCGATGGCCATGAGCCCCAGCGGGTGTTCCCACAGCCCGGCGGCACGGACCTTCACCACGAAGTCACGGTCGGCCTCGGTGAGCGGCCCGAACACCGTGTTGGTGATGACACGGTCCTGGCTGCCGGCCGTGTTCCGCACTCCGAGCACGGCCGGGTAGGCGACCGCGGTGAGGGTGAGGACCAGGGCACCGGCCACGAAGGCGGTCCCTGCCGTGGTGCGAGTGATGCGCATCGTGCCTCCTGGGGCGAGGACGGGCTCGGACACCAGGAGGTACGGACGCGGGCCGCGAACCGATCACTTCCGCGGGTAAAAACTCGCCGTCGTCAGTCCGCGTACGACGCCCTCCGCGCGGTCCGCAGCACCCGCTCGCCGTCGTCGGCCCCGAGCAGCCCGGCCCCCACCCACGCGTCCACCGTGGACCGCACGTGTGCCAGCAGCGCGCCCTTGCCGCGGAACGGTGCCGCCGCCCAGATCTCGTCGAGCAGCGTGGTGCCGTCGTCCTTCGCCGGGTTGGCGACGCCCGAGTCGGTGCCGCCGAGGACCACCCGGGGTTCCGCGCGCCGGAACCAGGCGTGCGTCGGGTCCTCGGTCCCCTCGGCGAACGGGGCCCACTCGGTGCCGTCCAGCGTGTAGTGGAGCGGCTTGCCGGACACGGGGGTGAGCGTGGGCAGCAGGTCCCCGGAGAGACCCGCGTCGCGGTACAGCCCGCACTCCAGGAGGTCCGTGGACGGATTGCGGCCGACCAGGTTGACCGGGCCGTAGAACAGGGCCTGCAACGACGGGTCGTCGACTGCCTTCTCCACCCGCAGCCGGAAGGGCACACGGATCCGCACCGTGTCGCCCCGGCGCCAGGTCCGCGACACGGTGAAGTAGCTGCCCGGGACCGGAGTCCCCGGTACGGCACGGCCGTTCACGGTGACCCGGAACCCCGCGGTGGCCCAGGAGGGCACCCGCAGCCGCAGCGCGAAGGAGGCGTCGGCGCCGCCGATGGTGAGAGTGCTGCCCTGCTCCTCGGGGTAGTCCGTGGTCTGGGTGACGGTGACGCCCCGCTCGGCCCAGGTGAGCGTGGACCGGCTGTAGAGGTTGACGTACAGGGCGCTGCCGTCGGCCGCGGCGAAGTACACGGAGTCCTGGTACTTGGTGGCGCTCTCCATCCCGGTGCCCTCGCAGCAGGTCGTGCCCTGCTTGGGCGTGTAGTCGCGCACATGGCCGGGTGTCAGCCCGATGAAGTAGGTGACGAGCGGCTTCTCCGCGTCCGCCTTGTCCTGCTTGGAGCCGAGCACCTGGTTGTACAGGGCCCGCTCGTAGTAGTCCATGTACGCCGGGTCCTGGTCGTGGAAGAACAGCGTCCGGCTCAGCTTGAGCAGGTTGTACGCGCAGCAGGTCTCGGCCGTGGTGGCACCGGTGGTGCCCGCGATCACGTCGCGCGCCTTCCAGAACTCGCCGGTGCTGGTGCCGCCGATGGCGTACATGCGGTGCGGTACGACCATGCGCCAGAAGTTCTTCGCGGCGGTGAGGTAGCGCTCCTCGCCCGTCTCGTCGTACAGCCGCACCAGGCCGGTGAAGATCGGTATGTGCTGGTTGGCGTGCAGGCCGTCGAGGACGTCGGTGTTGGCGGCGCAGGCGTCGATCAGCCGGTCGAGGTCGAACAGCCTGGCCAGCGCGAGGTGGTCCGCCTCACCGGTGACCGCGTGCAGGTCGCAGATCGCCTCGACGATGCCGCCGAACTCCCCGCTGGAGAAGATGCCCCACATTTGCTGCAGGGTGGCCGCGGGCAGCGCGGACAACCGCGCGTACATCCAGTCGCACAAGCCCGACGCGAGGTCCAGCGCCCGGTCGTCGCCGGTGGCGAGGTGGGCGTCCAGCAGACCCTTGAGGATCTTGTGCGCCGTGTAGTACGGCGCCCAGACCTTGGTGTAGTCACTGCCGGTCATCGACTCCAGCTGGATGAACTGCGTCTCCGGGTACGCGGCGAGGAAGCCGGGATGGCTGGGCCCGCCCCAGGTGCGGCGGAGCGTGGCCGTCAGACCCCGGCCGGAGGCGTCCGCGAACGACCCGCCGCCGGTCTCGTCGAAGGCGTACGACGCCAGGTCGCCCCGGCCCGCCGGGGTGTCGGCGGCCCGGCTGTCCCGCAACGCGCCGATCTCGGCGGCGCTCAGGGCGCGCGACCAGACGTTGAACTCCTCGAAGGCGCCCGCGAAGACGGGGTCGGCGGGGTAGTGCGAGCGGCCGAGCCAGTGGTGGGCGAGCGGGCCGAGCACCGCCGGGGTCACGGTCATCGCCGTGTTCCGGGCCACGGCGACGCCGTCGACGTAGAGGGTGCCGGTGCCGTCCGCGAGGGTCACGGCCAGGTGGCTCCACTCGTCCAGGGGCAGTGCGGCCGTGCCGTCGAGGCCCTGCTCGCCCGCGGCACCGCTGCCGGTGATGGCGAAGCGCGGCACGCCGTCGGCGTTGCGGGCGGCGAGGTAGAGGTAGCGGTGGGTGTCGTCGCCGAAGTCGAGGACACGGGCCCAGTCGCCGTCGTGGGTGGGCTTCACCCAGGCGGCCAGCGTGATCGCCGGGGTGTCGCCGAGGACACCGGCGGGGAGGTCGACGTACTGGTGGGAGCCGCGCACGTTCTCCGCCGCGGCGCCGAACCGTCCGTCCGTGCTCAGTACGGCGGGATCGTGCCGCAGGGCCTCGCGCACCTCGGTCAGCGCGCCGACCATGGTGTCGATCCGTTCGGCGAAGACCCGCTCCCCGGTGCTGCGGTACGCCTGGGACAGCACGGTCAGGAAGTGGCCGGTGTAGTGACCGCGGAGGTTGCCGTTGGCCTCGCCGTCCAGTCCCTCCCAGCCGCCGGGGGCGACGGCGCCGAGGGTGGGGAGACCGGCGTTGGCGCGGAAGACCTGGAGCAGCCGGTTCACGTCGTAGCCGCGGGCGTGGTCCAGCATCAGCCGCCGCTTGTCGGCGAAGACGCCCCGGCCGAGCGTCACGTCCTGAAGTCCGAACGGCCGTACGGACCAGGCCGCCGGTGCCGCGGGGCCGGCGAGCGCGGCCGGTGCCCGCGGCGCCGCGCCGGGCCGACCGCCCGCCGCGTACGAGACCGCGGGCGTTCCCGCGGCGATCGCCGTGGCCAGCAGAAGGGTCCGCCGGGAGAGGGGCGCTGCCATGTGCTCCTCGTTTCTTCGGTTCGAAATATCGAATGCCGTTCGAAGGATCGCCCAGAAGATAGGCAAGGGGTACGGGAGCGTCAACGGTACTGACGAGTACGGTCAGGCCGGCCGTGCCGTCCGTGCGAGCCAGTCGTACGCCGCCCGCGCGGTGAACTCGCCCTGGCCACCGCGCACCAGCAGACCGGCGGCGGCGAACTCCGGCGCGTCGGCCTGTGCCGCGACGTACGGGATCGCGATGCAGCGCATTCCGGCCGCGTGCGCGGCGGCGGCTCCGGGAACGGCGTCCTCCAGGACCACGCAGTCGGCCGGGGCCGCCCCGAGCCGCCGCGCCGCCTCCAGGAAGACGTCCGGTGCGGGCTTGCCCCGCGCGACCTCGTCGGCCGAGACGACCGTGCGCAGCTGCGCGTCCAGCCCGGTACGGGACAGGATCGCCGCGATGGCCTCGGGCGACGAACCCGACGCCACCGCCAGCGGCACGCCCTCGTCCGCCAGCAGCTCGACGAACTTCCGCATCTCCGGGTAGGCGCGCGCGGACGTGCGGGCCAGCTCCAGATAGTGGCGGTTCTTGACGGCGAGCAGTTCCTCCACGGGGGCGCGCAGGCCGTACCGCCGCTTCCAGTCGGCGACCGTCTCCTGGGTGCTGATGCCCACGTATCCCTCGTGGTCGGTCCACGTGAAGTCGGGTACGCCGAACTCGGCGAGGGTCTGCCGGCCCGCCTCGTAGTAGTTCGGCTCGCTGTCCACGAGCGTTCCGTCGAGATCGAAGATGACCGAGATGCCGCCGAGAGTGCTCATGGGATACAGGATGCCAAGGACCCGGCGGTCACTTCCGCGCCGTACGTCCGATCGACTCGACCAGGGGCAGCAGCCGGTGCGGGACGCGCTCGCGCAGCGCCACCTCGCTGCGGGTGCGGACCACTCCCGGCAGACTGATCAGCTTCTGGACCACGTCCTCCAGGTGTGCGTTGTCGCGGGCCACGACCCGGGTGAGCAGGTCGCCGCCACCCGTGATGGAGAAGGCCTCCACGATCTCCGGTACGGCCGCCAGCGCCTCGCCCACCTCGTCCAGGTGGCCCTGGGTGACCTCGATGTGCACGAACGCGAGCACCGGGTGGCCCAGCGCGGCGGGGGAGAGGGACGGTGCCGTCCCGGTGATCACGCCGTCCCGCTCCAGGCGGTCGAGCCGGGCCTGGAGCGTGCCGCGGGCGATCCCGAGGAGGCGGGCGTACTCCCGCACGCTGGTGCGCGGCTGCTCCAGCAGCAGCCGCAGGATGCGGGTGTCGAGTTCGTCGACGGCCATGGGTGTCCGGGTCCCCTCGTCGGCCATTGGCTCTTCGATGGCCGTAGGCATGCCGTGAGAACTGTACCAATGGCGCACTTCTGAACGAGCCTGTTGAGCCACTGGTGCCGGAGATGCTCCTATAGAAGGGTCGATGGCGCTGCGGATCCCGCGGCGCCTTTTTCATGCCAGTGGCTTCGGGCCGGTGGGCGCCAGTACGTGAGGGGGCGGTAATCAGTGCTGAAGAGGGTGTTCGTGAGCCCGGACCCGGGACGGTCGCGGTTGCGGTTCGCCGCGCGGGGCGTGCTCGGCATCGGGCTGGCCGTCGTCGTGTGCGGCCTGGCCGGTACGTCTCTCGTGGGCGCCGTCATCGGCGGGCTCGCCGCGCTGCTCGCGCTGTTCACCGTCACCGACGCCACCGTGCGGGGGCAGGCGGTCACCACCGCGCTGCTGCCGGTGGCCGGACTGCCCGTGCTGACCGCGGCGGCCGCGCTGCACGACCACCCCGTGGCCAGGGACCTCACCTTCCTCGCCGTCGTCGGCGCGGGCGTGTACGCGCGCCGCTGGGGCCCGCGCGGACACAGCCTCGGCGTGTTCGCCTTCATGACCTTCTTCATCGCCCAGTTCCTGCACGCGACCACGGACCGGCTCCCCGAGATGTACGCCGCCGTCCTGCTGTCCGTGGCCGCCGCCGCGGCGGTGCGCTTCGGCCTGTGGTGCTACGAGCGCCGCCTGCCCCCGCCCGCCGTGCCCGCGCCGCCCGCCGCCACCGGACTCGCCCGCATCACCACCCGCCAGGCCGTCCAGGCCACCGCGGGCGCCGGCTTCGCCCTGGTCGTGGGCCAGCTCGTGTCCGAGGAGCGCTGGTACTGGGCCGTCGGCGCCACCTGGTGGGTGTTCGTCAACACCACCTCGCGCGGCGAGACCCTGGTCCGCGGCTTCCGCCGGGTCCTCGGCACCGTCGTCGGCATCGGCCTCGGCTTGCTGATCGCCTTCCCGCTGGCCGGATCCGCGCTGCCCACGGCCGTCCTCGCCGCGGCCTGCGTCTTCGGCATCTTCTACTCCGCCGCGGTGTCCTACACCTGGATGATGCTCTGCGTGACGCTGCTCGCCGAGCTGCTCTACGGCCTCCTGGACTTCCTCAGCCCGGGCCTGCTCGCCCTGCGGCTCGCCGAGACCGGAGTGGGGGCGCTCGGCGCCGCCCTCGCCGTGCTCTTCGTCCTGCCCGTCACCACGCACGCCGTCACCGACGCCTGGATCCAGCGCGCCCTGCGCTGCGTCCACTCCTGCACCGGCGAGGCGGCCGCCCGCCTCGCCGGGAAAGAGGGCGCGGACCCGGCGCCGCGCGTGGCCGAGCTGGAGCAGCTGCTGGGCCGGGTGCGGCTGTCGGTCGCCCCGCTCGTGCACCCGCTGAACCCGATGTACGGCCGCAAGCGACGCGCCCGCCGCGTACTCGCCCTGCTCGACGACTGCGCCCGGGAGATCCGCGGCCTGGTCGCCGTCGCGGCCGATCCGGAGGCCTCGCACGACGCCCGGCTGGCGGCAGCCTGCTGGCGTGTCGAGAGCGCGGTCGAGGCACTCACCGGCGGTGGCGCCGTCCCCGAGCACGAGGACGGCCCGCGCGCCGCCGAGCCCGCGTTGGCCCACCTCCACGGCCTGGAACGCGCCCTGGCCGACCTCGCCGCGCCCCTGCGCACCCCTTCCGGCTCGCCGCTCGTCGGAGCCTGAGCCCTCCGGCCCCGCGCCACCCGTTTGGTCTGGACCGCAGCTGACCGACTGCTACCGTCGCCCCGGGGCGGACGAATCAGTCGGCACTCGACGAGGCGCGGGACGGCGCGGAACGGCGCGGGACGAGAGGGAGCAGCGGTGGCAGACGGCGGCAGGCGGCAGCGGCGGGCGTTCATCGGGTCGTTCACGGCGGCCGGCGGCCCCGGCATCGTGACGGCGGCCGTCGCACCCGGCAGTGGCGCGCTCACGGTCCTCAGCGGCACCGACCGCGTACCCGACCCCTCCTACCTGGCCCTGGCCGCCGGCGGGGACATGCTCTACGCCGTCAGCGAGACGGCCGAGGGCGCGGTGGCCGCGCTCCGGGTGACGGGGGACAAACCCGAGCCCGTCGGGCGGCCGGTGCCCGTGGGGGGCGACGGGCCGACCCACCTCAGTCTGTACGCCGGGCACGTGCTGACCGCCAACTACGGCTCCGGCAGCGTCACCGCCGTACCCCTGCGCCCCGACGGCGGCCTCGCCCGGTCCGCGTCCGGCGTCCTGCGGCACACCGGCTCGGGCCCGCACGCCCAGCGCCAGCAGGGGCCGCACGCCCACCAGGTGCGGCCCGACCCGAGCGGGCGGTGGGCCGTCAGCGTGGACCTCGGCACCGACTCGGTGCGGGTCTGCACCCTGACGGACGGCTCCCTCGCCGTGCACCGGGAGATCGCGCTGCGCCCCGGCTCGGGCCCGCGTCACCTCGCCTTCCATCCGGACGGCTCCCGCGCCTACGTGGTCAACGAACTGGCGCCCACCGTCACCGTCTGCCGCTGGGACGCCGCCGACGGCGTACTGCAGCCCCTCGCCGAGGTGCCGGTGCTGCCCGGGGCCCCGTCCGGCGACGCCTACCCGTCCGGCGTCGTCGTCTCGCCCGACGGCCGCTTCGTGTGGACGGCGACCCGCGGCGAGGACGTCCTGTCCGTGTTCGTCGTGGAGCCGGACGGGCTGCGGCTGTTCGGGACCGTGCCCTGCGGCGGGCACTGGCCGCGGGAGATCGCCGAGTCGGACGGCTTCCTGTACGCGGCCAACGAGCGCTCCGGAGACGTGACCTGGTTCGCGCTCGACCCGGAGACCGGCGTACCCCGGCGCGCCGGCTCCCTCGCGGTACCGGCGGCGTCCTGCGTGGTCTTCGGCTGACCGGGGCGGCGGTCCGCCGTCGCGCCCCGCGCCGTGCGGCCCGTGCACGTGCCGCACGGCTCACCCGCGTCCACCCGTACGGCACGACTAGGGCTGTGCCCCGGACGGGCCGGTGCCCCGCCCATGGGCGCACGGCGCGGACCCGCGTGGCTGCGCCGGTCGCCCCCGGCGGCCGTACGGCACGGCGAAGGGCCCGCTCCGGTACGTGAGCGGGCCCTTTCGGCCGGGCATACGGGGCGCGGGTGGGCGCCCGTGGGTCAGCGGACCGGTGCGCCCTGCGGCTGCTGCGGCGAGATGCCGAGCGCGGTCGTGTACTTGGCCAGTGCCAGCTTGCCGATCGCCGGGTACGGGCCGAGCGGCTCGGCGGTGGAGCAGCCCACCTCCTCGGCCGCCTCCGCCAGCAGGGACGCCTCGATCTCCGGGCCGATCAGGTACGGCGCGAGCGCCAGCTGCTGCGAGCCCGAGGAACGCAGCTGCTCGGCCACGGACGCGATCGAGCCCTCCTCGTCCAGCGCCGCCGCCATCACCGGCACGGCGAGGCGCGCGGCGAGCAGCATGCCGGTGATCCCGGCCGCCTGGACGGCCTCGTCCCCGCCGACGGAGGCCAGGACGATGCCGTCCGCGGCGGTCGCCACGGTGAACAGCCGGGCACGGTCGGCACGGGCCAGGCCCGCCTCGGAGAGCCGCACGTGCAGCGCCTCCGCCAGCAGCGGGTGCGGGCCGAGCACGTCGGTCAGCTCGGCCGCGATCCGGCTGTCCATGACGGCCTGCCGGATCCGGCGCAGCAGCGCGCCGTCCGGGCCGGCGAGCAGCGGTACGACGACGGCGACGGGGCCCTCGGGCTCCTTCACCTCCAGGCCGGCGGCGCGCGCCTGCTCGTAGCGGGCGGTGCGCTCCTCGGCGGCCCGCACGAGGACGGCCGACAGGGAGGGGAACTCCTCGTCGTCCCCGTCGAGGTGGCCGATCCGGGCGTCGAGGCCGGGCAGCTCGGACCGGGCGATGCTGATGACCTCGTCGGCGAGGCCTCGGGTGGCGCTACTGGGCGTCCCCGGCACCGCGAGGACGAGCGCCGGCGCGCCCTCGGGAGCCACCAGGGGTTCGGGACGGCGGTGCCGTCCGGGCTGGCGGGGGCGCGGCATTCGTACGGGCAGGCCGGACGCGGGCCCAGTGGGGGAGCTCATGGCGCCGCATGTTACTGGTTTCCTGGGTTTCCCTGTTCGGGGAGGGTGCAGGTGAGCGGTATCCGTCCGGTTTTGTCTGATGAGTGATGTACGGATCGGCCGACATCGGCACTATTCACCTCGCCGGCGGACCGAATTGCCGGCCGCCCGGCACAGTCGTCACCCACAGCAGTCCGTCGTCGCTCGGAAGGGCGAGCGAGCCGGCCGCCAGGTCGGTCGCGATCCGCACCGAACCGTGCAGTGGATCACCCTCGGCGGTCGTCCGTCGTGCGTGCGGCAGCCGCTTCGCCAGCTCCTCCTCCAGCGGTACGACGAGGGGGTCGCCCATCTTCAGCAGGCCACCGGTGACCGCGAGGCGGGGCTCGCCGCCGGACGGGCACACCGCGGCGGCCGAGTCGGCCAGGTGCCGCGCGGCGGCCCGCAGGACGTCCGCGGCGACGGGGTCGCCGGCCGCGCAGGCGGCCACCTCGGGAGCGAAGGAGGCGAGGACGGCGGGACGGTCCGTACGCGGATACAGCTGCCCGGGCAGCCCCGCCACCGGGCCGAAACGCTCCTCGGCCCGGGCGAGCAGCAGGGCCGAGCCGCCCGGTCGCCCGTCGTGGGCCCGCAGCGCCGCCTCCAGGCCGGCCCGCCCGATCCAGGCGCCCCCGCCGCAGTCGCCCAGCAGATGGCCCCAGCCGTCCGCCCGGCGCCAGCGGATCAGGTCGGTGCCGGTCGCGATCAGACCGGTGCCCGCGGCGACCACGGCTCCGGGCCGGGGCCCGAGGGCGCCGACGTAGGCGGTGACGGCGTCGGCGACCAGGGCGACCGTCCGCACGCCCAGCTCGCGGGCCAGCGCGCCCGGCAGTTCGGCGCGCAGGGCGTCGCCCAGGGTGGCCAGTCCGGCGGCCCCGACGACGACGGTGCCGAGCCGGGTCACACCGGTCTCGGCGGTCAGCTCCCTGGCCATCGGCAGCAGCTGCGTGAGCAGATGCCCGGGATCGATGCCGCGCGCACCGGTGCGGACCGGTTCCCGCGACGCACGCCGCCCGAGCCCGTCCGGGCCGCGTCCGTCGCCTCCCGCCGCACCGACGACGACGCGCAGCCCCGAACCGCCGGAGTCCACGGCCAGGAAGCCGCCGGTCACGGCAGGCACCGGTGGTCACGGCCCCGGACGACGAGGCACGGCCTCATCGCGTGGGCGGGGCTTTTGGGGGCCGGGTATCGGCGACGACGGGCCGGCAGGGCGTGATGACCCCGGCGGAGCGGCTCGGCCACTGGATCCAACAGACTCCCCGCCTCCCGGTGACCGGTGACCGACTGCGGCGATGCCGCGGTCCGCCGGACCGGCTCGACGACCTCGACGTGGAGGAAGAGTAGCGCCGAGGGCGGCGTCCTCGGGGGAGGGGCCCCGGTGTTCGTGCGGGGACCGGTTGTCTGCCAGTAGAGTGACGCGCCGTGGCACCACGACCCTTGCATGAACTTGTTGAAGCAGGCTGGGCGAAGGCTCTGGAACCTGCGGCTGGACGCATCGCCGCGATGGGAGACTTCCTGCGGGCGGAGGTAGCGGCCGGACGGACGTACCTGCCGTCGGGGGCCAACGTCCTGCGGGCCTTCCAGCAGCCGTTCGACGACGTCCGCGTCCTGATCGTCGGTCAGGACCCCTATCCCACCCCGGGGATGGCGATCGGCCTGAGCTTCGCGGTGGCGCCCGAGGTGCGTTCCCTGCCGGGCAGCCTGGAGAACATCTTCCGGGAACTGCATACGGACCTGGGACTGTCCCGGCCGTCCAGCGGAGACCTGACACCGTGGACCGAGCAGGGGGTGCTGCTGCTCAACAGGGCGTTGACGACGGCGCCGCGCAAGCCGGCCGCGCACCGCGGCAAGGGCTGGGAAGAGGTCACCGAGCAGGCGATCCGAGCGCTGGTGGCCCGCGGCACGCCGCTGGTGTCCATCCTGTGGGGCCGTGACGCGCGTAATCTGCGGCCACTGCTCGGGGACCTCCCGGCGGTCGAGTCCGCCCACCCGTCGCCGATGTCGGCGGACCGCGGTTTCTTCGGCTCCCGTCCGTTCAGCAGGGCCAACGACCTGCTGGTCCGGCAGGGTGCTCAGCCGGTGGACTGGCGACTTCCGTAGCTCCCGCCCTCCAGAGGTTCCGAGCCCTGCCGGTGGCCGGCGCCGCGCACGCCTTGCCCGGGACGTGCGCGGCGCACACCGGAACTACCGCCGCCCCAGCTCCGTCAGGCACATCGCCAGGGGAACGCCGGGGCGCCCGAGTGCCTCGCCGTATCGCCGCAGGACCGCGTTCTCCCGGGCGAGTTCGATCGCCGGTACTCCGGCGGGGCGGCGCCGGGCCGCCAGCTGGGCACAGATCTCGGTACGCCGGCGGACCAGTTCGATGATGGCCGCGTCCAACTCCACGACATGTGCGTGCAGGCCGTCGGCGACGCCGTCCATGGCCCTGGGCATGTGCGAGTGCCTTCCCGTGCGAGGTCGATGAGGGCGGCCGCTTCGCCACGGCGGCGGAAGGCGTGCCCAGTGAGGGGTAGGGGTCACGCCGGGGGGATCAGCGGCGTCCGGTCACCAGCAGAGTGGGATGAACCAGGTAGTAGCCCGGTTCGTCGACCACGTACTGAGGATGTCCGGGGGTCAGCAGGGCCTCGCACCGTGCGATGTCCTCCTTGCTCATCCCCGCGTCCTCCCCCCGTGCCCGGGCGGCGGCCAGCAGTTCGGGCCACACGACCTTCTCCAGATAGGGACGGACCGTCGGGTCGGCGTCCGCGGGGAAGCCGACCCGGGGGAGGACGTGCAGCCGCACGTCCCGCAGGCCGGCCGCGGTCATCCAGTGCACGTGCCGCGCGTAGTGGTCCGGACCGTCGGCGGGGATCCCCCAGTTCAGCTCCGAAGCGGTGAGCAGCCGCCGCTCCAGGCGGGTGTGACCGGGAAGGAACGTCGAGCTGTAGTAGTTGCTCGTGAAGAGCGCGAGCACGCCGTCCGCCGACAGCGCCCCGGCCAGCCGCGCGACCGCCGCCGCGGGGTCCTCGACGTTCCCCGGCCAGATGACGTCGCTCGCCCAGATCGCGTCGAAACGGTTGTCCCCCAAGGCCGTTGCGGCAACGTCGTCCAGGTCCGCGGTCTCGGTGTGCACCTGGTCGAGGACGCCCGCCTCCTTCGCGTGCTCGCGGGCCAGCGCGAGCGCGCCCTCGTTGCGGTCCACGCCCAGGACGCGGGCCCGGCCGCCGGCGGCACGGGCGAGAGCGACCAGACCGCCCCCCGCGCCCGTGCCCACGTCGAGGACGCGGCGCCGGCCTTCCAGGCCGAGCAGGCCGACGGCCTGCTCGACGACCGGCGCCATGAACGCCCGGTTGGTCTTCAGATACGTCGTCAGCATTGCCTCGTCGACATCCACCATGCCGAGCAGCTTAATTGGTAATCATTTTCATGTAAACCTAGTTGGGAACGATTATGGTTTCCATATGCTGGTGGCCGAGGCGCCACGGTCCCGGGCGTGAGCCGGCCGAAGCCGAGGCTTCCGGCTGCCCGACGCGCTCGCTCGGGCGCCCCTCCGTCGCGCCCAGGTCGGGACAGGCCTGTGCCTGGCACCCGTCTCTCCTCCGGCAAACAAGGACACACTGTGAGTAATCTTTCCCGTCGCGCCTTCCTCGGGTTCGGCGCCCTGACCGCCGCGGGCGTCTCCGGGCTGCTGACCGCCTGTTCCTCCCCGTCGGACGACGGGGGCGACGGCGCGGGTACGACGTTGCGCGCGGCCTTCGCCGGGGGCGGGTCGAGCGAGACGCTGAACTACTTCGTCGGACCGACCGCCCTCGACTTCGTCCGGGCGCGGCTCGTCCACGCACCCCTCGGGGCCATCGACACGGGGCAGCCGGACGGCGTCGCCTACGGGATCCTGGAGACGATCGAGACCAGCGACGACCTCACGTCGTACACCCTGCGACTGCGTGATTCCGTCACCTTCACCGACGGATCCCCGGTGACCGCCGCCGACCTGCTCTACTCGCTGCGCGCGCCGGACGAGTTGGAGGGTCTGCCGTTCACCCGCCTCGTGGGGCGCAACTTCGACCTCGCCGCCGCCCGCGAACTCGACCGGCGCACCCTCCGCCTGCCCACCGCCGGCCCGATCGCGGACGGGCGCCTCCTGCTGTGCCAGAGCATGCTGGTCATCAAGGACGGCACCACCGAGTTCACCCCCGGGACGCCGTCCTGCGGGCCGTTCGTGATCGAGGCGTTCGAACCGGGTCAGCAGACGCTGCTGCGCCGCAACCCCGACTACTACGGGGACGACGTGCACCTGGACGAGATCCACCTGCTGTCCATAGGCGACGCCGAGGCGCGGGTGAACGCGCTGCGAGGGGGGCGCGCCGACTTCGTCAGCGGGGTGTCACCCTTCACCGCGCGCAGCCTGGAGAAGGACCGCGGGTTCACCGTGAGCGCCGGTGAGCCGCCGTACGTGTCCAACCTGCGGTTCGAGATGAACATGTCGCACGCGCCGTTCAAGGACGAGCGCGTGCGCAGGGCGTTCCGCCTGGCGATCGACCGTCAGGCCATCGTGGACACGGTGTACTTCGGCCGCGCCGAGATCGGCAACGACGTCCCGGCGATCGGCTTCCCCAGCTACCACGCCGGCCTGGAGCAGCGGTCCCACGACCCCGACGAGGCGAAGGCGCTGCTGCGCGAGGCGGGTCACGAGGGGATGTCGATCGAGCTGACCGCCGGCCCCGAGCTGACCGGCATGGTGGAGACGGCCACACTGATGGTGGAGAACCTCCGGGCGATCGGGGTGAAGGCGAGCCTGAAGGAGTTGCCGGCCGGGCAGCTCTACGCGGACTACGAGGCCTACCAGCGCCTCCCGTTCGCCGCCGGCTACAACCCGCCGGCGCCCTTCGAGGCCAACCACACGCCCGGGACCTTCCCGGACATCGACAGATTGGTGTCCACCGCTCGCAGCGCGCCGGCCGAGGCGGACCGGAAGAAGGCCTCCCACGAGGCGCAGCGCCTGTTGTGGGAGAAGGGGAACGAGATCGTCCCGGTGTTCGTCCCCACGGTGGACGCCCACACCGACAGGTTGAGCGGTGTGCGGGTTCAGCAGTTCCCCGACCTCTCGGCCGCCGAACTCGCTTCGGCGTGATCCGGTTCGGGGTGGTCCGCGGCGTGACGGCCGCCGCGATGATGCTGCTGCTGTCGGCGGTGCTCTTCTTCTCGACCGAGGTGCTGCCCGGGGACGCGGCCGGAGTCGTCGCCGGCGCGGACGCCACCGACAGCGAACGGGCCGAGATCCGGGAGCGCCTGGGCCTGGACCGGCCCGCCGCGGCACGCTACGTGTCGTGGCTGGGCGACGCGCTGACCGGCGACCTCGGCCGCTCCTCCGCCGCCGGCCGGCCGGTGAGTGAGGTCCTCGCCTCGCGGTTCGGGAATTCGGTGGTTCTCGTCGGACTCGCGGTGGCCGGCATCGCCGCGCTCGCGGTGACGTTCGGGCTGCTCGCCGGTCTCCGGGCCGGCCGGCTCGAGGACCGGCTGCTGTCGTCGATGACGGTGACACTGATCGCGCTGCCGGAGTTCCTCCTGGCCACCGGTCTGGTCGTGGTGCTGGCCCACCAGGGAGGGCTGTTCCCGGCGGTGTCGCTGTTCCCGCCGGGCGATGCCCCCTGGCAGCATCCGGACATGCTGGTGCTGCCCGTGACCGCGCTGGTCCTGGCGGGTCTCGGGGTGGCGACGCGTCTGGTCCGCGCCGCTGTGGTCGGCGCCGCGCAGAGCCCCGCGGTGGAGCAGGCCCGTCTGGACGGCGAGTCGGGGGTGCGGTTGGCGTGGTCCTACGTGCTGCCCGCAGCCGCCGCACCAGGCATCCAGGGACTGGCCGTGATGGCGGCCGGGCTGCTCGGCGGCAGCCTGGTGGTCGAAACGCTGTTCAACTACCCCGGGGTGGGCAGCGAGTTGGCCCGCGCGGTCGCCTATCGGGACGTAGCGATGGTGCAGGGGCTCGGGCTGGTCCTGGCGGGGGCCGCACTGCTGATCCTCTTCACGGGCGATCTGCTGGCCGGGTGGCTGAACGTCCGCTCCCGCCCCGCGTCGAGGCACCGGACCGGACGGAGGACGTCATGACACGCACGATGCTCAGATGGCTGCTGCCGGCCGTCCCGCTCCTGACGGCGGCGGTCGCACTGGCCGGGCCGTGGCTTCCGTTGCCCTCACCTACCGAACGGGTGGGCGCCCCCTTCGAACCGGCAAGCTGGTCGCGGCCGTTCGGCACCGACATGCTGGGGCGCGACGCGCTGGCGAGGACGGCGCACGGCGGCCGGACCCTCGTACTGCAGGCGCTGGCCGCGACCGCGCTGGGCAGCATCGCCGGACTGACCATCGGCACCTGGGCCGGCCTGGCCAGGCGGGGACCCCTCAAGGGCGTACTGCGCGTCGTGGACGGCCTGGCCGTCGTCCCTCCGCTCCTGATCATGCTGCTGGTCGCGGCGGGCAGGCCCGGCAGCGAGCTCGCCGTACTGGTGGCCGTCACCCTGGTGAGCCTGCCGTTCTCCGTGCGTGTCATCGGCGCGGCCACCGCCCGGCTGGCCGAGCTGTCCTACGTACGCACCGCGCTGGCACGCGGAGACAGCAGGTTCGCTGTCATTCGGCACGACATCGTCCCGAACATCGCCTCCGAGGCATGGGCCGAGGCAGGTCTTCGCTTCATCGCCGCCACTCAGCTCTGCGCGACGGCCGGATTCCTGGGCCTGGGCGCACCGGCGCCCGCCGCCAACTGGGGCCGGCTGGTACGGGAGAACGCGGTGGGCGCGGGAGCCCAGCCGTGGCCGGTGCTGGCTCCGGCCCTGCTGCTGATCATGCTCGCGCTCGGTATGACCCTGGCCGCGGACCGCCTCACGTCTCCCGTCGGGCGCCCACGAGACGAACGGAACACCGCGCGATGAACCTGGTGGAGGTCGCGAACCTGAGCCTGTCGTCCGCCGAGCGGACGGTGCTGTCCGACTGCTCGCTGACGATACGGCCGGGAGAACGGGTCGGCCTGGTCGGCCGGTCGGGGTCGGGCAAGACGGCACTGGCACACGCCCTGCTCGGCTATACGAGGCAGGGGCTGGCACGGGTCGGCGGCACGGTCCGGGTCGCGGACCACGACCCGTTCTCACCCGCCGGCGCACGGCGGGTGCGTGGGCGCCTGGCCGCGTACCTGCCGCAGGACTGCGCCAGCGCGCTCCCCGCCGAACACCGGGTCGGCTGGGTGCTGGACCGAGCGGCCCGCCGGTCCGGAGCGGGACGCGCGGAACTCACCTCCTTCCGCACGGACGCACTGGAGCGGATGGGGCTGCCCGCGGACCTGGCGCGGGCGTTTCCCCACCAGATCTCCGGAGGCCAGGCCCAACGTGTGGCCCTGGCCGCGGCGCTGGCCGTAGGCGCCGGGCTGATCGTCCTCGACGAGCCGACCAGCGGCCTGGACACGAGGGCGACGGAGAATCTGATCCACCTCCTGACCACCGCCGCCGGCCATGCCGCGATGCTGGTGGTGAGCCATGACCTGGATGTGGTCGACCGCCTCACCCACCGCAGGGTCGCCCTGTCCCGCGGCACGCTCACCGACGACACCGTGGCCGGCCTCGGCGGCGGTGGGCGGCCGCGCGCTCCCCGGCGACCGGTCGCAGCGGCACCTGCTCCTCGTGCGCCGGAGGGGGAGACGTTCGTGCTGAGCGCCGACGACGTCCGGGGAGGGCCCGGCGCGGAACCCGTACTGCGGGGTGCGAGCCTGGCACTGAGCGCCGGTGAGTGTGTGGCCGTCATGGGCGCCTCCGGAGCAGGCAAGACCACGCTGGCGCGGGCGCTGGCGGGCACGCTGGAACCGAGCGGGGGCCGTCTCTGGCTGGACGGAACACCACAGCCGTGGCCCGTCGCCCGGAGAACGGCCGCCGACCGGCTCCTGGTGGCCCATGTGGACCAGGACAGCCGTGCCGCGCTCAACCCGCGCGAGACCGTCGGCACGGCCCTGGAGAGAGCACGACGGGCGGCCGTCCGCGGCGGTCTCGTCCCGCCCCCGGTCGCGGAACTCCTCAGCGCGGTCTCCCTTCCCCAGAAGGCCGCGGACCGCCGCCCCGGCGAGCTGAGCGGGGGAGAACGCCAGCGGGCGAACCTCGCCCGGGCCGTCGCCGCCGGGCCCCGTGTGCTGCTCTGCGACGAGGTGACCGCGTCCCTCGACGGCGCCACCGAGCGGGAAGTCCTCGACATGCTGGCGAAGCTGCGACAGGAACGGGGCGTTGCCGTACTCCTCATCACGCACAACGAGGCCGTCGCCGCCACGGCGGGCCGACGCCTGGAGTTGATGGACGGCGCGCTCGTCCCTGCCGACCCGCACCCGCGCCTGCCGGGCGGCCGGGCCGGGCCGTGAGGGAACTGTGCCAGGTGCGGATGAGACCTGAGACCCACTCAGGCGGTACGCCGTACGGAATGGCGGCTCGGCCACGACGGCGACCCGGTCGTCAGGCCGAAGGGGGAGTTCGCCGGCCGCCGCGCCGGGCTACCCACCCCGCGACGACAAGAAGGCGTGCGCGTGGGCGCGGGAGCCGACGCGGCGCGATTCCCGATCCGGGGACCTCGGGAGTCGCGCCGCGACGTCGTTCGGCAGCTCTGCCGCGCCCAGCCGCTCGTCTCGGAGCAGGTCACCCCTCGTTCAGCGTGATGGCCCTCGCGGGACACCGGTCCACCGCGTCGCGGACGCCGTCCAGCACCGCAGCGGGGGGTTCCGGTGTCCGGAGCACTACGAGCCCGTCGTTTCCGTCCTGGTCGAACACGGACTCGGCGGACAGTACGCACTGTCCGGCACCTACACAGACATCGCGGTCCACGGATACGCGCACCAGGTCTCCTTTCCCGCGGGCCCGGGCAGCGTCTGGCCCGGGCGGTGTGGTGGGCGTCATCAGGCCTGCCCGTCCTCGAGCCGTGCCGTCTCCCGCAGCGCGTTCTTGTCCGTCTTCCCCACGGGGGTCAGGGGCATCCGCTCGACCGCCTTCACCCGGTCCGGTGCCTTGTAGGCCGCCAGACCGCGTTCCCGCAGGAAGGAGGCGAGTTCCCGGGTTCCGGGCACCGGGCCCGTACACACGACGAAGGCCACGGAGCGTTCGCCGAGTTCGGGGTCCGCCGCGGCCACGAGTGCCACGGAGTCGATGCCGGGATGGGCGAGCAGGTGCTCTTCGACCTCGGTGGCGTCGATCTTCTCGCCGCCCCGGTTGATCTGCTCCTTGACGCGGCCGACCACGCTGAGGTGTCCGGTGGGGAGCCGCCGGACGAGATCTCCGGTGCGGTAGAAGCCGTCCTCGGTGAAGTGGGTCCTCGCCAGTTCGGGGGAGCGGTAGTACCCGCGCAGCGTGTAGGGACCGCGCGTCAGCAGCTCTCCGACGTGCCCGTCGGGAACCGGCGCGCCGTCCCCGTCGACGACGAGGACCTCGTCCGCCGGTGAGACCGGGCGGCCCTGCGTGGAGCAGATGATCGCGTCCGGGTCGTCGAGCGCGGTCAGGTTGAGCAGTCCTTCCGCCATGCCGAACACCTGCTGCAGCCGGGCTCCGAGCGTGGGCTCGATACGGCGCGCGAGGTCGTCGGCCAGCCGCGCCGCACCGACCTGGAGGACGGCGAGGCTGGAGACGTCCGGCCGCCGCTCCTCGAACTCCCGCAGCCAGTAGGGGACCAGCGGTGGATTGATGGCGGTGATGGTGACCTTCTCGCGCTCGATCAGCTCGAGGGCGGTGCCGGGGTTCGGACTGGGGGAGAGCACCACGGTCCCGCCGGCGTGCAGCGTTCCCAGAACGCCGGGGCAGCTCATCGTGAAGTTGAAGGCGATCGGCAGGACGGCCAGGTAGACCGAGTCCGCGTCGAGCCGGCACACCTCGGCCGCGGCTCGCGCGTTGTAGGCGTAGTCCTGGTGTGTCCGCGGGATGAGCTTGGGCGTGCCGGTGGTGCCTCCGGACAGCAGGAGGAGAGCCAAGTCACCGGACTCGACGGGGGGTTCGGGGGACGCGACGGCCGGTGCCCGTGGATCGAGCAACGTCTCGAAGGGGACGAAGCCGCTGTGGTCCCCCGTGTCGCCGACGACGATCGTGTGGCGCAGTGACGCGTGGTCGGCGCCGAGGTCCGCGGCCAGCGCGCGGTAGTCGAAGCGGGCGTGCCGGTCGGGGATCACGTAGGCGACCGCCTCGGTGATCCGGGCGAGGTGCGCGATCTCGTGGCGACGGTGTCCGGGCAGGGCGTGGACCGGTACGGCGCCGAGCCGCTGCAGCGCGAACCACAGCAGCACGAACTCCGCGCGGTTGGGCAGCTGCACGATGACCCGGTCGCCCCGGCGCAGTCCGAGACGGTGCAAGGACCGGTACAGGCCCTCGACTTCGGCCTCCAGTGCCGAGTAGGTCCAGCGGCGGTCTCCGTCGACCAGGGCCGTGGCCGTCGGACGTGCCGACGCCTGCCGGGCCGGGAGATCACCGAAGACCTCGTCCCGCCAGTAGCCGGCCTGGCGGTAGTGCCGTGCGGCCTCCGGTGGCCAGCCGGGCCAGTCCGGTCTGCCGGACAGCGCTCCCTGTACCGAGGTCGTTCCCATGTTTCTCCTCCGAGGCGTGGTGCGGATGTTGGTGGTGGTGCCCCACAGAGCCGCGCATCTAGGCTAGGCTAAGTGAATATGATTGTCATTTGAATCACCGGGTGGTGTGGTGAGGGAGGAACTGGAACTCGTGAGCAAAGCGCCTACACCGGGGCAGGTGGAGGGGACGCAGGTACTGGCGGCGGTGGCCGACGCCTTGGACGTCCCCCGCACGGAACTCGACCTCGACGCCGACCCGTTCGAGCTCGGGCTCGACTCCCTGGGACTCATCCGGCTCACCGCCGACTGGCGTCGTCAGGGCATCGGGGTCGGCTACGAGCAGCTCGCCGAGGCGGCGACGCTGCGGGACTGGCTGACACTCCTGAACGCCGCCCCGAGGACAGCGGCGTCGGACGAGCCGGACACCCCCGAGCCGGTACGGGCCGACCTGCCCGGAGCGGACGCGGGGAGGCGGGAAGAGACCGAGCCGGACGGTGCCTTCCCCCTGGCCGTCATGCAGCACGCCTACTGGATCGGCCGCCAGGACGACCAGCCCCTCGGCGGTGTGGGAGCCCACTTCTACGCCGAACTCGACGGATCCGGCCTCGACCCCGAGCGCCTCGCCGACGCCGTGACCGAGCTGCGCCGACGTCACGAGATGCTGCGCGTCGAGGTGCTCGACGACGGACGGCAGCGCATCCTCGCCGAGCCGGCGCAGCCGGCGGTCACCGTGCACGACCTCACCCGGAAACCGGCAGACGACTGCGCCGAGACGCTCGAACGGCTGCGGCAGCACTACACCCACCGACGCATGGACGTCGAGCGGGGCGAGGTGTTCGACGTCGCCCTCAGCCTGCTGCCCGACGGCCGGACCCGCCTCCACATCGACCTCGACATGGTCGGCGCGGACGCCGCCAGCATGCGCGTCCTCCTGGCCGACCTCCGGCACCTCTACGACGATCCGGACACCCCCCTGCCGGACATCGGCCACAGCTACCGGGACTACCTGCGGGAGAGCCGGGCGGACCGGAAAGCCGATGTCGCCTCCGCGCGCGACTGGTGGCGCGAACGACTGGACGGACTGAGCGCTCCGCCTCAACTGCCCACCGTCATCGACCCGCTCAGCCCGGAATCCGCCGCACCCCGGTACCACCGCACCACTCGCCTGCACCACCACCTGACGTCCCGGCGCATGAGCATCCTGACCGAACGGGCCAGGCAGCACCGGCTGACCCCGACGGCGGTACTGGCCGCCGCGTTCGCCGAGGTGCTCGCGGCCTGGAGCGCCGAGCCGAGGTTCCTGCTCAACCTCCCCCTGTTCCACCGGGACCTGAGCCGGCCCGACACCGAACTGCTCATCGGCGACTTCAGCAGCTCGGTCCTGCTGGACGTCGACCTCACCGCCGGGCGGCCCTTCGCCGAGGCGGCAGGGGACATCCAGACGGAGCTGCGCAGGACCATCGCGCGCGGCTCCTACTCGGGCGTCGAGGTCCTGCGGGACCTCTCCCGCGCCGCGGGCGGCACGCCCGTCCTCGCACCCGTCGTGTACACCAGCGCCCTCGGCCTCGGAGAGGTCTACGACAGCGCCGTGCGGCGCACCTTCGGCGAGCCGTGCTGGATCATCTCCCAGGGACCCCAGGTGTGGCTGGACGCGCAGGTGACCGAGCTGGACGGCGGTCTCCTGCTCAACTGGGACGTCAGGGAGGACCTGTTCGCGCCCGGTGTGCCCGCCGCGGCCTTCGACGCCTACCGGAACCTGATCGAGACCCTGCTGGACGACGAGGACGCGTGGGCCCGCACCGTAGGGCCCCAACTCCCCGCCGAACAGTCACGTGTCCGGGAGCGCGTCAACGACACCGACGCCCCCGAGGTGGCCGTGCGACTGCACGAGGGGTTCCACCGGGCCGCGGCCGCACAGCCCGGACGGGTGGCGCTGATCGACGAAACAGGCCGCTCCGTCACGTACCGGGAGCTGCGGGACCGGGCGGGACGCGTCACCGCGCTGCTCACCGACGCCGGCGTACGGCAAGGTGATTCGGTCGCGGTGCGCCTCACCCGGGGGGCCGGTCAGGTCGCGGCCGTACTCGGCGTGCTCGGGGCCGGCGCCACCTACGTCCCCGTCGGTGTGCACCAGCCCGCCCATCGCGCGGCCCGCGTCCTGGAGGCCGCCAAGGCGGTGGCGGTGCTCACCGATGCGTCCGGCACACCGGAACTTCCCGCCCCGGCCGACGGCACCGCGCCCCGCGTGCTCGCCCTCGACGCGGCCGACGCCCTGCGGCCCGCGGCTCCCGTGCTGGACCAGCCCGTCTCGTCGGTCGCCTACACGATCTTCACCTCCGGGTCCACGGGGGTCCCCAAGGGCGTGGACGTCTCCCACGGCGCCGCGATGAACACCCTCGCCGCGATCAACGCGCGCTTCGGGGTACGGGCATCCGACCGGGGACTCGCCCTGGCCGAACTGGACTTCGACATGGCGGTCTACGACCTGTTCGGTCCGCTGTCGGCGGGCGGCTCGGTCGTCCTGGTCGACGAGGCGGCCCAGCGCGACCCGCAGCACTGGATCAGACTGATGCGTGAGCACCGGGTCACCCTCGTCAACTGCGTCCCCGCCCTCCTCGACATGACCCTCACCGCCGCCGAGGCCGACCCCGAGGGACTGGGCGACACGCTGCGGCTCGTGCTGCTCGGAGGTGACTGGGTGGGCATGGACCTGCCCGGACGACTCCGTGCCCTGGTACCCGAGGCGCGGTTCGTCGCACTGGGCGGCATGACCGAAGCCGCGGTGCACTCGACGGTCTTCGAGGTCGACGAGGTCGGCCCGGACTGGGCCTCCGTCCCCTGGGGAGTCCCGCTGCCCAACATGCGGGCCCGGGTGGTCGACGCACGGGGCAGGGACTGCCCGGACTGGGTTCCGGGAGAGCTGTGGATGAGCGGCGCCGGCCTGGCCGACGGCTACCGCGGCGACCCCGACCGCACCGCCGAGAAGTTCGTCCGGTACGAGGGCAGGCGCTGGTACCGCACCGGGGACCGGGCCCGGTACCGCTCCGACGGCGTACTGGAGTTCCTCGGACGGGTGGACCACCAGGTCAAGCTGCGCGGCCACCGCATCGAACTCGGCGAAGTGGAAGCCGCGGCCGCCGGCCGGTCCGACGTCTCCGGCAGCGTGGCCCTGGTGACCGGCCGGCCCCCGCAACTGGCCCTCGTCGCCGCGGGCACCCCGACGGCGAAACCCACCGGGACCGACCTGCGGAACACTCTCGCGGCGCTGCTTCCCGCGTACATGGTCCCCTCTCGCATCGAGGTCGTCGACGCCCTTCCCCTGACCGCCAACGGGAAGCCCGACCGCAGGAAAGCGGCGACGCTGGTGGGAACGGAAGCACCGGCCCCCGGACCTGGAGGCGGTGAGCCGCCCCGCGGCTGGGCGGAAACCACCCTTGCCCAGGTCTGGTCCGAACTCCTCGGCGCCTCCGCCATCGGACGCGACGACGACTTCTTCGCACTCGGCGGGGACTCCCTGCTCGCCACCCGGGTGATCGCCGCACTGCGCGGACGCGACGTCGGCGGGGCCCGCGTCGCCCAGCTCTTCACCCGCCCCCGGCTGGCCGACTACGCCGCGACCCTCACCCGGCAGGAACACCGCGCCACGACCCTCGGCCCCGGCGACATCGCCCACCGGCACGACCCGTTCCCCCCCACCGACGTGCAGCGCGCCTTCTGGATCGGCCGCGACGACCGGTTGCCGCTCGGGGGCGTGGGCACCTACCACTACAGCGAGTTCGACGGCGTCGACGTCGACCTGGCCCGCGTCGAACGCGCCTGGCGGACACTGATCCAGCGGCACGAGATGCTGCGAGCGGTCTTCGACGACGAAGGCCGGCAGCGGATCCTGCGCGACGTGCCCCGCTTCACCATCCCGGTCACCGAGGTCGGCACCGAGCACGAGGCACCCGCCGCGCTGGACAGCCTGCGCGCCGAGTCCTCCCACCGTCGCCTGGACATCACCCGGTGGCCCCTGTTCGACATCCGGGCCGTGCGCTACCCCAGCGAGGGCCGAACCCGGACCCGGCTGGCCGTCGGACTCGACTACATCGTCCTCGACGGAGCCTCGATCATGGCTCTCTACGCCGAACTGGACGCCCTCCACGCCGACCCGGACACCGAACTGCCCGCCATCGACGTCTCCTTCCGGGACTACGTCCTCGACGTCGTACCGGAGAAGGACGCCGTCGACAAGGCCCGCGCGTACTGGCTGCGCAGGCTGGACGACCTGCCGCCCGCCCCCGAGCTGCCACTCGCCGGCGACCCGGCCGCGGTGGCCCGGCCCTGGTTCACCCGCCGCACCCGGCCACTGGCGGCCGACCGGTGGGAGACGCTGAGGGAGCGGGCCCGGCAGCAGGGGCTGACGCCCTCCGTGGTCCTGCTGATCTGCTACGTGGAGGTCCTGGCGGCCTGGAGCGACCAGGACGGTGTCACCGTCAACCTGACCCTGTTCAACAGGCTGCCGGTACACCCCCACATCAACCGCCTGGTCGGCGACTTCACCTCGGTGTCGCTCATCGGCCACAAGCCCCGGCCCGGCGAGAGCTGGCTCGAAGCCGCACACCGGCTCCAGCGGGTCATGGGCGAGGACCTGGACCACAGGGAAGCGTCCGCGATCTGGCTCATGCAAGAGCTCGCCCGGCGCACGGGCACGGTGGAGGCCGCCATGCCCGTGGTCTTCAGCAGCACCGTGGGCGTCGGAGACCGGGAGACCAAGGACCTGAGCGGAGCCTTCCCGGCCAAGGTCTTCGGCATCACGCAGACACCACAGGTCATGCTCGACAACCAGGTCACGGAATCCGCGGGCGGCATCCTGGTGAGCTGGGACGCCATCGAGGAACTGTTCCGCCCCGGCGTACTGGACGCCATGTTCGACTCCTACTGCCGCATGCTCGACCGGCTGGCCGACGAGCCCTGGGAACACGGCCCGCTGCCCGCCGCGTTGCCCGCCGAGCAGAAGGCAGCACGGGCACGGATCACCGGCGCCCCCGCACCCGCCACCGCCGGCCTCCTGCACGAGGACGTGCTCGGCCGGGCCGCGTCCGACCCCGACCGCACGGCACTCCTCATGCCGGACGGCAGCACCCTCACCTACGGCCGGCTCGCGCGGCGCGCCACCCTGATGGCGGGAGGGCTGGCCCACCACGGCGTCCGCCCCGGCGACACGGTGGCGCTCCTGCTGCCCGGCGGAGCCGACCAGATCGTCGCGGCCCTCGGGACCCTGGCCGCGGGCGCGGCCTACCTGCCGCTGCCCCCAGGGCCCGACGCCGACGCGGCCGAACACTGCGAGGCGGCCGGGGCGGTCCTCCTCGTCACCGACACCCCCGGCGCGGGCACCGGCGGACTGCGGACGACCACCTTCGCCGACGTCATGGCGCCGGCCGCCGCGGCCGAACCCTTCCGCGGTGACCCCCGCACCCCCGCCTACGTCCGCCTGACCGAGCACGGCCCCCTGGCCTTCAGCCACGCGGCGGTACGGGGGACGCTGGCAGACATCCGGGCGCGGTACTCGGTGGGGGAGGAGGACCGGGGAATCGCACTGTCCGCACCGCACACGGTGCGCTCGGTCTTCGACGTCCTCGGCCTGCTCGGCGCCGGCGCGACACTCGTGCTGCCCGGCCCCGCCGACCGTGCCGACCCCGCCGCGCTGGCGCGGCTCTCGGCCCGACACGGCGTCACGGTGTGGAACGGCACACCGCACCTGCTGGACCGGCTCCTCACCGAGGCCGAGGCCGGAGCCGGGTCCACGGCGGAGGCCGGCCCCCGCCTCCCCGAACGGCTCCGCCTGACCATCGTCTCGGGCGGCCGGGCGGGCCACGACCTGCCGCGCAGACTGCGCGAGTCGGCGAGCCGGGAATGCCGGTTCGTCTCGCTCAGCACCGTGCCCGGAACGGCCCTGTGGTCCCTCGCGTACGAGCCGTCCGCCGCGGACTCCGCCGATGGCACGCCCATGCCGGCGGGCCTGCCGCCGGCCGGCCTGCGGCACCGCGTGGTCGACGCCGCCGGGCAGGACCGCCCGGACTGGGTCGGCGGTGAACTGTGGATCAGCGACCCGGGATTCATCGAGCGGCCCGGACACGCACCCGCAGGCCGAGTCGTCGAACGGGACGGGACACGCTGGTACCGCACCGGAAGGCAGGCGCGCCACCGACCGGACGGAACACTCGACCTGATCGGACGCTCCGGGCGCCCGACCAGGATCGGCGGCCGACGCGTCGAACCGGACGACGTCGAGACAGCCCTCGAAACACACCCCGGAGTCGCCCGCGCGGTGGTCCTCGTCACCGGAGAGACCGACGACCGCAGACTGCACGCGGTGATCGTCCCGGTCGGCGACCGGCCGACGGGCATCCCCGAGCACCTGGAGAAGCTCCTGCCGGCGCACGCCACACCCGGCCGCTACACGTTCGTCGACACGCTCGACCAGGTGCCCGTCACCGACGACGGAGACATCGACCGGACCGCCCTCGCCGTCTTTGTGGCCTCGGAGAACGAGGCCGGAGGTCCGCCGAAGAGCGAGGTCGAGCTCCGTATCGCGGCCCTCTGGTCGGACCTCCTCGGCGCCGAAGTACCCGACCGCAACGCCAACTTCTTCAGCGAAGGCGGCGACAGTCTCACAGCGCTGCGCCTGGTCGGAGCCGTCAACGAGGCCTTCGGCACGGACGTACCCGTGCGCGCCTTCCTGGCGGCGTCCACCCTGGCGGACCTGGCGGCGCGAATCGAAAGCATGCAGGCCACTGCCCTGTTCGAAGAGAGTGGAGAGATATGAAAGCGCAGGACATCGTCGCGGAGCTGGAACGGCACGGCATCCGGCTCTGGGAGGAGGACGGCAAGCTGCGCTTCCGCGCCCCCCAGGGCGCGCTCACCGAGGAGCGGCGCGCGCTGCTGCGTTCACGGCGGGACGACGTGCTCGCCCACCTGACCGAACGGGCGGAAGCCACCCGCCTGATTCCCGAACCCGACGCCGCACACCAGCCGTTCCCGCTGACCGACATCCAGGCCGCCTACCTGGTCGGCCGCGGCAGCGCCTACGGCTACGGCGGCGTCGCCTGCCACGTCTACACCGAACTCGCCTACCCCGCCGAGACCGACCCCGACGCGCTCAACGACGCCTGGTGGGCGATCGTGCGACGGCACGACATGCTGCGCGCCGTCGTGCACCCGGACGGCTCCCAGGAGGTGCTGGCCACCATCCCCGAAACGGCCATCCCCGTCCAGGACATGAGGGGAGCCCCGGAGGAGGACGTGGACCTCCGGGTGAGGGAGATCCGCGACGAGCTGGCCGCACGCGTACCACCGACCGACCGGCCGCCGCTCTTCGAACTGCGGATGACCCGCTGCGACGACGCGCTGCTGCTGCACCTCTCCATCGACCAGCTCATCGTGGACTACGCCAGCCTCCTGCTCGTCCTCGCCGAACTGGAGGACGTGTACCACGGCCGCCGACTGGCGCCGCTGAACGCCCGGTTCCGTGACTACGTGCTGGCGCGGCGCCGGCAGACGCTCACCAGCGAGTACAACCGGCACCGCGACTACTGGCTGCGACGCCTCCCCGACCTGCCCGCCGCCCCCGAGCTGCCCTTGGCGGCCGACTCCTCGGCCCCCGGCCCCTTCCGCCGGTACGAGACCGTGATGAGCGCCGAGCAGCGCAAGGCGTTCGAGGCCAACGCGGCGGCGCGGCAGATCCCCCTGTCCGCCGCGGCCCTGACGGCCTTCGCCGAAGTGATCGGCCGGTGGAGCCGCAACCCCGAGTTCATGCTCAACCTCCCCACCTTCACCCGGCTCCCCCTGCACGAGGACGTCGACCGGCTGGTGGGCGACTTCACCTCCGTCGAACTCCTCGCCGTGGACCTGCGAGCGCGGCAGACCTTCGTCGAACGCGTCCGCACCCTGAGCACGAACCTGCTGGAGGACCTGGCCCACTCGCTGTTCACGGGCAGCCAGGTGCTGACCGAGATGGCCCGGCTCCGCGAGGCGCAGACGCTCCTCATGCCGGTCGTGTTCACGAGCACCCTCGGCTCCGCCACCATGAGGCAGCCGGACGCCGTGGTCCGGCACGCCCAGACGCAGACACCGCAGGTCTGGATCGACTGCCAGGTGATGGAGCGCGGCGACGGCCTCGCACTGAGCTGGGACGTACGGGAAGGCGTCCTCGCGGCGGGGACCGCCGACGAGCTGTTCGACGCCTTCACCGCTCTCATGCACCGCCTCGCCGAGGACCCCGACAGCTGGTCCGAACCCGCGGAGATCGATCTCCCCGAACCCACCCGCGCCGTACGGGCCCGCGTGAACGACACCGGCGCGCCGGTACCCCGTGCCCTGCTGCACGAGGCCGTACTCGCCACCGCACGCCGCACCCCGGACCGCGTGGCCGTCGTCGACCAGGACCGTCGGGTCACCTACCGGGAGCTGGTCGCGCGGGCCGCCGGCGTCGCCCGGGCCCTGGCGGCGGCGGACGTCACCCCGGGACAGATCGTGGCGATCACGATGGACAAGGGCTGGGAGCAGGCGGCGGGCGTACTCGGCACACTGATGGCCGGTGCCGCCTACCTGCCGCTGGACACCACGCAGCCGCCCCGGCGACGCGAGACCATCCTGGCCGACGCCAAGGCACGGGCCGTGCTCACGCAGTCATGGCTCACCGACGACGGCGACCGGCCGGACGGCATCCCGGTCATCGCGGTGGACGCGCTCCCCGACAGCGAGACCCCCGCGGCCGCGGCCCAGGCCGACCCCGACTCCCTCGCCTACGTCATCTACACCTCGGGTTCGACGGGCGCGCCGAAGGGCGTGATGATCAGCCACGCCGCCGCGCTGAACACCATCACCGACATCAACCGCCGGTTCGCGGTCACGGAGGACGACCGGGTCTTCGCCCTCGCCCAACTCGGCTTCGACCTGTCCGTCTACGACCTCTTCGGCCCGCTGTCCGTGGGCGCGACCGTGGTCATGCCCCACCCCGAACGCCGGGGCGACCCGTCCAGCTGGGCCGAGACGGTCGGGCGGGAGAACGTCACCGTCTGGAACTCGGTGCCCGGACAGCTCCAGATGCTCCACGACTACCTGCGGGCCGACGATCCGCCGCTGCCCTCCCTCCGGCTCATGATGCTCTCCGGGGACTGGATCCCCGTCGGCCTCCCGGCGGCGATCCGGCGCTGGGCCCCCGCGGCCGAGGTCCACAGCCTGGGCGGTGCCACCGAGGCGTCCATCTGGTCCATCCACCACCCGGTCTCCGAGACCGACCCCTCCTGGCGCAGCATCCCGTACGGCAAGCCACTGGCCAACCAGACCTTCCACGTCCT
Organism: Streptomyces sp. NPDC037271; assembly: GCF_055603605.1. Lineage (NCBI taxonomy): Bacteria > Bacillati > Actinomycetota > Actinomycetes > Kitasatosporales > Streptomycetaceae > Streptomyces > Streptomyces sp. NPDC037271. The sequence goes on along the minus strand of NZ_JBVJVN010000003.1, from coordinate 101,736 downwards.
CGACTCGGCCCTGCGGCCCCGCCCCGACCTGGTGACCGGCGACCTGTACATCGGCGGAACCGGCCTCGCCCAGGGGTACTTCGGCGACGCGGAGCGCACCGCGGCGGCCTTCGTGCAGCACCCGGTCACCGGCGAGCGGCTCTACCGCACCGGCGACCTCGGGCGCTACCACCGGGACGGAGTCATCGAGTTCCAGGGCCGGGTGGACACCCAGGTGAAGATCCGCGGCTACCGGATCGAGCTCGGTGAGATCCAGGCTGCCGTCGAATCCCTCCCCTCCGTCGGCGCGGCGGCCGTGGTCGTCGCGGGCGGTCGCGGCGACGCCGGCCGGGCGACAGCCCCCCGTGCCCTCGCCGCCTTCGTCGAGCCCGCCCACCTCGGCGAACCCCTGCCGGTGCCGGCCTCGCTCCGGGACGTCCTCGAGCGGGCCGGACAGGACGCGGCCGCGGGCGTCGACCTGCCCGCGCTCACGGCCTTCCGCACGGCACTGAACACCGCGGCCCTGTCCGCCATGTGCGAGACGCTCGCCCCCGCCTTCGCCGGGCAGGCGCCCCGCACGGCGGCCCAGGTCTGCGAGGCCCTGGACGTCGCCCCGGCCCACCACCGCCTGGTCCGCCGCTGGCTGCGGGGTCTGGTGGCGGCAGGCAGGCTCACGGAGGACACCGGCGGCTACCGGGACCTGTCCGTTCCCGCCCCCGGCGCCACCGAGCGGGCATGGGAGGAGGCGGCCGCACTCGAACGCGAGGCGGCCTGGAGCCCCGAACTGTTCGCCGTCGTCCGCGACTGCGCGGGCACCCTGCCGTCCCTGCTCACCGGTCGGGCCGAACCGGCGGACCTGCCGTTCTCCGGCACCTCGGCCGACGCGCTCGACGCCGCCTACAAGGACAACCCGGCGGCCCACGCCCTGCACCAGGTGCTGGTGGCCGGCGTCACGGAGATCGTCCGTGACCACCCGAAGGGCACACCCCTGCGTCTGATGGAGGTCGGCCTGCGCGGCGGCGGCGCCGTCACCGAACTCGTACCCGCCCTGCAGGACGCCGACTTCGACTACCTGGCCACCGACTCCTCCCCTCGCCACCGCTCCCCGGTCGAACAGCGTTTCGCCGACGATCCGCGGGTCCGGTGCGCCGCCTTCGACCCGGCGGAAGACCCCCACGAGCAGGGTTTCCCGCCCCACTCCGTGGACGTGCTGGTCTGCGTCGGAGTGCTGGACAACGTCCCGGACGTCGAGGCGGCCCTGGCCCGGCTGAGGTCACTGGTCACGGCGGGCGGATGGCTCGTCCTGCTGCAGAACGCCGGAGACGACGACCACGCCCTGCGGATCTCCACCGAGTTCCTCCCCGAGCACGCGGGGCCGTTCGCCGACGTCCGTGCGGCGGGCGAGCAGTCCTTCCTGACCGCGCAGCAGTGGACCGCCCTCCTCGGCGACCAGGACGGCCGCATCGCCGCCGAGTTCCCCGCCGCACCGGAGGAGGCCGCCGCATACGGCCAACGGCTGTACTTCGCGCGGCCCAAGCCCACGCGGGCGCCGATCTCGGTGCCGGAACTGAGCAGCGGCTGCGCGGAGCTGCTGCCCGAGTACTCGGTGCCGACCCGGTGGCAGATCCTCGACCGGCTGCCGAAGACCGCGAACGGCAAACTGGACCGCGGCCGGCTCGAGACCTGGGCCGCGCAGACCGACCGGCAGGCCGAAGCGCCCACATCGAGCCGGCCCCGGGACGAACTGGAACGCGCCATCGCGGCCCTGTGGGCCGAGTTGTTGCAGCTGGACGAGGTCGGCCGCGACGACGACCTGTTCGACCTCGGCGGGGACTCCCTGCTCGTGGCACGCATCGTCGGCAGGCTCAGGGACGGCCTCGACGGCCTGGACGGCCTGGAGTGGGACCTGGAGTGGGAGGTCGTCCTCCGCCACCTGCTGCGCCGTCCCACGGTCGCCGGACTGGCCGCCTACCTCCGTGACGTCTCGGCGGAGCAGCAGACCGAGGGGGCCGAGGCCTCCCCGGTCGTCACGCTGACCGAGACACCGCCGTCCCGGCCGGTGACCGTACTGGTGCACGCCGGCACGGGCACGCTCCTTCCCTACCGGCCGCTCATCACCGAGATCCGCGGGAAGACGGACGGCCGCAACGGACTGGTCGGCCTGGAGATCCCCGAGCTGGACACGTTCCTCAACGCCGACCCGAACGGGCTGATCGACCGGCTCGCCGCCCGGTACGCACGCGCCCTGCTCGATGCCGGACACACGTCCTTCGACGTCGTCGGCTACTGCGTGGGCGGCGTCATCGCGACGGAGGTGGCGCGCGGGCTGGCGGAGGCCGGCGCGGAGGTACGCAGCCTGACCGTCATCAGCAGCCACAGCCCGACCTTCCGGATCGACGACGAGCTGCTCTCGGAGTACTCCTTCGCCCTGATGATGGGCATGGACCTCGCGCACATCGGGTTCCCGGCGGACTCGGACCGGGTGGGCGCCGCGGTCGGCGCCGTACTCGAGCGCTCGCCCGACGCGATCGTCGACGGGGCACTGGCCGACCTCGACGGCGAGTACGCGGACGTAGCGGAGGCGTTCGCGAAGCTCGAGTCACTGCCGCGCATGGGCCGCGTCACCCGGATGTGCGAGGCGCTGCCTCCCGCTCTGGAGGGCACCTACCAGCCCGAAGGACTGCTGCGTGCCCTGCGGACCTACCAGCAGAGCACGTACGCGCTGAGCAGGCACCGGGCCGAACCGTACGCCGGAGACATCTCCTTCCTCCGGCACAACGGCGCGTACCCCTTCCCCGGCAGCGCGGACACCATCACCGACCACTGGGCGAAGATCTGCCTGGGCGAGCTGGAGAGCCGCGAGATCCCGGGCGAGCACTTCACCTGCATGACCGGTGACAACGTGCCGACCGTCTTCGGTCACCTGCGTGACATCGTCGAAGGGATGGAAGCGTGATCGGCGTCCTGGGAGCGTCCGGAGCGGTGGGGCGCCACGCCGCGGCGGCACTGGCCCGATCGGGTGACGGCCCCTTGCGCCTCGGCGCACGCAGGCCCGAGGCGATCGGTGCCGGCGACCGGTCGGAGGCGGAGATCCGCGCGGTGGACGCGCTGGACGCCGCCTCGCTCGCCGAGTTCTGTGCCGGATGCCGCGTGGTCGTGAACTGCGCCGGGCCCAGCTACCTGCTGAAGGACTCGGTGGCCAGGGCCGCCCTCGCGGCGGGCGCCGACTACGTCGACGTCCTCGGCGACGACCCGGTGCGCGAGGCGCTGACGGCCGCCGGCGTCGTGCCGGCCGGCCGCACCGTCGTCCTGTCGGCCGGCACCGTGCCCGGCCTCTCCCTCCTGGTCCACCGGCGACTGACGGAACTGGCCGGTCAGGACGCGTCGCCCGCGACGCGCCTGGTCGCCTACGCCGGCGGGCTGGAACGCGCCACCGCGACCGTCGCCGCCGACATCCTGCTCTCCCTGGATGTCGGCGGCGCCGACGGCGAGCCCTACGGGCATCCCCTGGCGGCCTGGCGCAACGGCCGGCGGGTCCCGCGCGCGTTGCGCGTGGACGAGGACGCGGAGGTGCCGCACTTCCCGCAACGCGTCGCCGTGCAGCCGCTGCTGACCGCGGAGTGGGAACGCGGCGCGCGGGCCGCCGGGCTGGCCGAGGCCGAGTGGTACAACGTCTTCCCGGGCAGCCAGGTGCGGGCCCTGTTCACCGCGCTCCCGACCCTGCCCGTCGACACGCCCCGGCAGCGGGAGGAGCTGATCCAGCGCATCATCCGGGCGGGCGAGATCGACCTGGCGGGCGCCGAGCCCTACTACCGCCTCGTCCTCACCCTGTCCGGACCGGACCGGAGCCGGACCGCCGTCGTGCGCACGGACGACAGCTACCGGCTGACCGGAGCCGTCGCGGCCCACACCGTCCGTGCTCTCGACGCCGGGCGTGTCCGCCCCGGTCTGCACTTCGCGGGGGACGTCCTGGAGCCCGCCGAAGCCATCGACGCACTGACCCGCACCGGGGCGGCGGACTTCTCGGTCTACGAGGGCGACGGCCGCGGCGGTGCGCGGGCGGGCGACGCGTTCGAGGACGGTGAACTGTGACCGCGTCCCCCGACCGGCCGCTGCGGACGGTGGTGGCCGGCACCAACTTCGGCAGGTTCTACGTCGATGCCGTACGAGAGCACCCGGACTTCGAGCTGACCGGCATCCTCGCCAGGGGAAGCGGGGGCAGCGGCCACTCGCGGGCCCTCGCCGAGACGCTCGGCGTGCCCTGCTACGCCGGCACCGACGAGCTGCCGGACGACACCGACGTGGCCTGCGTCGTCGTTCCCTCGGCCGTGATGGGAGGTTCCGGGACCGAACTGAGCCAGGCGCTCCTGCACCGGGGCGTGCATGTGCTCCAGGAGCACCCGCTGCATCCGGACGAGCTGTCGGAGACCCTGCGCATCGCCAGGAAACGGGGCCTGCAGTACCGGGTCAACACCCACTACGTGCACGTGGAGCCGGTGCGCGTCTTCCTCGAGGCGGCACGCCGGCTACGCGACAAGCAGCGGGTGCTGTACGTCGACGCGGCCTCCCCGGTGCACGTACTGGCCCCGCTGATCGACATCCTGGGCAGGGCGCTCGGCGGGCTGCGCCCGTGGCAGCTCGGGGACGTCGCGGCCGTCGGAAGCGACGTGCTCGCCACGTCCGACGGGCGGGCACCGGTGCGGACGCTGCACGGCGCCCTGGCCGGGGTGCCCCTCACGCTGCGCGTACAGAACGAGATCCACCCGGGGGACCGGGACAACCACGCGCTGTTCTGGCATCGCGTGGCCCTCGCCACCGAGGGCGGTGTGCTGACGCTCGCGGACACCCACGGACCGGTCCTCTGGCATCCTCGGATGCACTCGCCGCGCGACGACGGGCACCGGCTGGTCTTCCGGTCCGGGCCCGGCGCGGAGTGGCTGAGGCTGCCGACGAGTTCCGTCGTCGGTGACGCGTCGCACGACCCGCACAGCTTCGACGAGGTCTTCTCCCGCCTGTGGCCGTCGGCGGTGGGCGATGCGCTCGGTCAGTTGCGCGACGCGATCCGAGAGGGCGCGGACGTCCTGCGTACCGCGCAGCACGACCTGGCCGTCTTCCGGGTCTGGCGGGACCTGATGGCCGGCCTCGGACCGCCGGAACTGATCCGCCCGCCCGCACCCACTCCGCTGGCCGTGGCCGACCTGACCGGTTCCGGCACCGGTACGGGCACCGGCACCGGCACCGGCTCGGGCTCGGGCTCGGGCTCGGGCTCGGGGAAGCGTCGTGGGCGCTGGCCCGCCCAGGGCGGCACGTCACCCGCGCCGGCCGTGCCGGAGCCGACCGGTGCCGAGGGCGATGCCCCCGGCACCGGGTACACCCGGCCCGCCGAGTTCTTCGACCTCGGGGCCCGGGAACACACGGACCGCACCGGCCCCGCGGTGGTCGCCTCGCTCGCGGGCATCGACCCGAAAGCCGGCCCGCTGCTCGACATCGGGGCGGGCAGCGGCCTGGTGACCCGTCAGATAGCCGCCGCGTACCCGGACTGCCGGATCGTCGCGGCCGAGCCCTCCGCGGGCATGCGCGCGGTCCTCACCAGCAGGCTCGCGGACGACCCCGGGATCGGGCAGCGGGTGACGGTGCTGCCCGCCGCCGCGAACGACCTGGTGCTGCCCGACCGGATCTGCGGCGCGGTCGCCTGCGGGATGCTCGGACACCTGGATCCCCCCGGGCGTCGTGCGCTGCTGCGGGACCTGGCCGACCGGCTCGCGCCGGGGGCACCGCTCGTCGTGGAACTGATGGGCCTGTACACCCCGGTGTCGATGCCGGCGACCCGGCTGCGCCAGGCAAGCCTCGGCGGGCTGCGTTACGAGTGGTGGATGGCCGGCGAGCCCGCCGGTGAGCAGTTGATGCGGCTGGAGACGACCTGGCGTGTCTTCGACGGCACGGAGTTGGTGCGGGAGGTTCGGGACGCCTACCACTGGCACACGGTGACCCTGACCCAGATCGCCGAGGAGGCGGGGCTGGCACTCGAGACCCCGCCGCCGCCCCACGGAGCGGCCGTTCCGCACCTGGGCGTGCTGCGCGGTGCGGAACGGCCGGTGGTCACCAGCTGACGAGTACCTGTTCCGGCCCGAAGGCGATGCCTTCGTGCCGGAACCGGACCGTGTGCAGGGGAACCGCTGAGCGAAGCGTGGGAATCCGGTCCAGGAGGGTGCTGATCGCGGTTACCAGTTCCAGCCGGGCGACATTCTGGCCGACGCATTGATGAATGCCGTAGCTGAACGCGACATGCTGTTTTCCTTGCCGCTCGAAATCAATCTTCTCGGGCGCTTCGAAGACACTTTCATCATGATTTGCTGAAGCCAATAGAGGAATGATTCCATCGCCCTTCGGAATCACATGCTCGCCGAGTCGGATGTCCTCGGTGGCGGTGCGCAGCGCGATTGAGTCGCCAACCGAAAGGACTCGGAGGAGTTCTTCGACGGCGGCCGGGAATTTGGTGTGGTCCGCGCGCAGCTCCGCGATCAGTTCCGGATTCTCCAGCAGCGCCAGCACGCTCAGCGCGATCTGGTTCGTCGTGGTCTCCCAGCCGGCCACCACGAGGATGGCGATGGTGGTGACGAGTTCCTCACGGCTCACCTCGCCGGTGTGCAGCCGCTCGGTTATCAGCCTGCTGAGCAGGTCGTCCCCGAGGTCCCTCACGCGGTCCGCGATGATCCCGTCGATCACGGAGGACAGGGCGCCGATGCCCTCGGCCGCGCCCTGCGCGGTGCTGGTGCCGCCACCGAAGACCTGGGAACCCAGGGTCCCCGTGACGCGCCGGAACCACGGATCGGTGCGTCGCACTCCGATGAGTTCGCACATGACGGTGCTGGACACGGTGTGGGCGAAGTGGGTGACCAGGTCGACCGGGGGGCCGCCGGCGAGGAGTTCGTCGATGCGCTCGTCGACGATGCGCTGGATGTCCCGGCGCATGCGGCGCGCCTTGCGGACGGTCATCTCGGCGAGCAGCATCCGGCGGAACCGTGTGTGCTCGGGCGGGTCCATCCTGATGAACGGCCTGGTCCGGGCCCCCACCTCCTGCTCGCCCTCGACGAGTGCGGGGAAGTTCGGGTGGCGGATGTCGGCGCTGACCCGGGGGTCGGCCAGTACCGCGCGGACCTCCTGGTAGCCCGTCACGACCCAGGCCCGGCGGCCGGTCGGCAGGGTCACCCGGGTCGCCGGGCCCTGCTTGCGCAGCTCCGCGTATTTCTCCGGCGGAGAGAACGGGCATCCGCGGACCATGGGAAAGGCGTCGGAAGCGGCTTCGGTCGCTTCGGTGTCAGTCATGGCTGTCGAATCCTTCGTGTGGCGATACGGCGATATCGCTAGGCTAGCCATTGCTTCCTTGGATTGCTATGGAAAAGTAGCGTATTCGCTCGCGCAGCGTTCGGGGTGAGCTGGACGAGACCGGAAATTGATGATGGACTGACCGGAGCGACGGCAGTGCGGCTGCCTTCTGCAACTCGCGGTAGGAGAGATTGGTGCATCAGTCGACTCTCGGGCCCTGGCTGCGCAGGCCGATGGTCCGACCGGAAGCGGAAATGCGTCTCGTGTGCTTCCCGCACGCGGGCGGCGCGGCTTCCTCGTTCCGTCCCTGGCAGCGCCTGCTGCCGGACGGGATCGAGCACGTGACCGTGCAGTACCCCGGCAGGGAGGACCGGTTCACCGACAGTCCGGTCGACTCGATGGACGTCCTCGTCCGCGAGGTCGCCGACGCCCTCGGCCCGCTGCTCGACGGGCCGTACGCCCTCTTCGGGCACAGCATGGGCAGCGCGGTCGCCTACGAGGTGGCTCAGGAACTGCGGCGCCGGGGCTTGCGGGCGCCGGTCCGGCTGCTGGCCGCCGGCCGGGCATCCCCCCATCACGCGGTGGCGGGCGACGTCCACCGCCGGGGCGACGGCGCGCTGGCCGACGAACTGGCACGCTACGGCGCGACGCCCCGCGAGGTGCTCGCGGACCCGGAGCTGCGGGCCGCCATCCTGGGGTACGTCCGCAGCGACTACCGGCTGATCGAGACGTACCGGCCGTCCTCCGCCGAGCCGTTGGACTGCCCGGTCAGCGTCTTCTTCGGTTCCGAGGACCCCGAGTGCGGCGCGCGGGACGCCGAGACATGGTCGAGCACCACATCGCACCCCCTGACCACCACGGCGTTCGACGGTGGCCACTTCTTCCTCGTTCCCCGGCGCGCCCTGCTGGCCGAGGCCATCGGCCGGGACCTGGGGGTCGGCTTCCAGCGCCCCGTGCGCACCTGGCCCAGCACCCCCTGAGACCTGAAAGGACGTCACTGTCATGGTCGCGGACTACTACACCGCCTCCGCGGAGTTCTACGAGATGGTGGCCGCACGCCACGTACGGACGAGTGCGGGGCCCCTGGCCGCCGCGCTGGCGGGGGTCGACACCACCCGCGGCCCCGTCGTCGAGATCGGGGCGGGCACCGGCCGGATCACCGCCGCCATCGCCCGGGCCCTGCCGGCCGTCCGGATCATCGCCGCGGAGCCGTCCGTTCCGATGCGGGCGATGCTGACGAGCCGGGTGTTCGCGGACGAGGACCTGCGGAACCGGGTGACGGTCGTCGCGGAGCCCGCCCAGCGGCTCACCCTGCCCGACACCGTCAGCGCGGTGGTGATCTTCGGAGTGGTGGGCCACCTCACCAAGGCCGAACGCGCTGATCTGTGGCGGAACCTGCGCGACAGGCTCCCCGACGGCGGCCCGATCATCGTGGAACTGATGGGGGTCGGCACCGCCCGTCACGTGCCGCCCTTCAGGATGCTGCGCGAGACGATCGGCGAGCAGACCTACGAGTGGTGGACGGAAGCCGAACCCGTCGGGGGCGAGGTGATGCGCTGGCGGACGTCCTGGAAGGTCTTCCGTCGAGGCGAACTGGTGCGCAGCACCTCCGACACCTACGACTGGGAGAACCTCAGTCTCGAGCAGCTCGCGCAGGAGGCCGGAATGAGCAGCAGCCTGGTGAGCGCCGGGGGCGTCCCGGGGTCACCGGAGATCGGCAAGCTGATCCGGTGACGGGGCGCCGGCCCGAGCGGGCCGCCTTGCCCCGACAGTCTTGACAATCGTTTTCATTAACGCTTTCATGGGTCCTGCTCGGCCCACCCTCGTCGGTCCGCACCACTCCGGTTCCGGCGTCGTCCCGCCCGAGACCGCGCGGCACACGGCCATCCCGCCGTCTCCACCTGTCGGGCCCCCCGCCCTCCAGGGAGAGGCGGACACCGAGGGCGGCGGGGCCCGGGTGTGCGGCGGACCCACATCACTGGTCCTTCCGACCCGCGCACCCTCCCGGCCAGTTACCCCCTCCCCGCCGCTGCGAGACGGTGCCGCCGCACCCTCGTGGGGCGTGGCCCGCACCGCTACAGCGGCCAGTACCCGCTGCCGACCGGAAAGCGAGACCTCTCGTGACCCATCGGGACTCCTTCCCCGAGCGCAAACTCCCCTTCACCGGCGATCCCGTCGCCGTCGCGGCCGCGCTGTCCGCGGGCACCGACGCCCCCCATCTCCTCTACGAGCAGGGCGGCTCCGTCACATGGAGCGAAGGCGAGTCCGTCGTGATCGAGGTGGACGCGGCATCCGTCCGGCTGCACGGTCCGGACATCGAGCCGGTGGAACTGCCCGTCGGCGCACACCCACTGGCCACCGTCGGGGAACTTCTGCGGACCCGGACCGAGGGTGTCGGATCGGCGCACGGCTGGATCTCCTTCGAGCTCGCCCACGTCCTCCACGGGGACGGCGCGGCCGGCGACGGAATCCTCGCCCGGTTCGTCGTCCCGGAACGGGAGATGGAGCTGACGCCGTCCGCGGCCGTACTGCGGGCCGGCGGACCGGACGCCCTGGACGAACTGGAGAGGCGGCTGCGCACCGCCTCGGCCACCGAGCCCGCGGGGCGGCGGATCGCCGTCGACCTGGAGGAGCACGCCGACCGGTACCGCACGGCCGTCGCCGACGTCGTACGCGCCATCCGCGCCGGGGAGTTGGACAAGGCCATCGCCTCCCGCACCGTGTCCGTGCGGGCCGAACTCGACCTCCCCGCCACCTATGTGGCGGGACGGCGCAGCCATCTCCCGGCCCGCTCCTTCCTGCTGCGGCACGGTGGGTGGGAGGCCGCCGGCTTCAGCCCCGAGATCGTGGCCAGGGTCGACGCCGACGGCCTCGTCACGGCCCAGCCGCTGGCCGGCACCCGAGCGCTGACCGGCGATGCCGACGCCGACGCGGCCCGCCGGGCCGATCTCCACCGCGATGCCAAGGAGGTGTACGAGCACGCCGTCTCCGTACGCCTGGTGCAGGAGGAACTGAACACGGTCTGCCTGCCGGAGTCGGTGCGCACGGAGGAGTTCATGGCCGTGGAGGAACGGGGGAGCGTACAGCACCTCGCCTCCCGGCTGCGGGGCCGGCTGGCGCCCGGCCACGACCGGTGGGGCGCGCTCGCCGCCCTGTTCCCCGCCGTGACCGCCTCCGGAATACCCAAGAAGCCCGCCCTCGCGGCGATCCGCCGTGTCGAGGAGCGGGAACGCGGGCTGTACAGCGGCGCGGTGGTGCGGCTGGAGGCCGACGGCACCCTGGACGCGGCCCTGGTGCTGCGCACCGTCCTGCGCCGGGACGGCCGGACCTGGCTGCGCGCCGGAGCCGGCATCGTGGCGGGCTCCGACCCGGAACGGGAGCTGGAGGAGACGAGGGAGAAGCTCCGGGCGGTCAGCGGTCACCTGGTGCCCGCCTCACCGGCACCGGCGTCGGACGACGAGGGGAGGGAGCCCGTGGCCGGCGCCGTGACGGCACCGTGAACCGGAGCGGAGGCACGCGCGCATCGCGGCTACCGGAGCCGCCCGCGGCCGCGACGGCGCCGTCCGCCACGCCCTGGGGGGCACACTGCCACCGGCGCCCTCGCCAGGGGCGGAGATGACTCGCGTCCGTCCGCCGACCACGCCGGGGTACCGCTGTGCACCGGCGCGGCGGCCCGACCCCAGCGGCACCGCCCGCACGGCTCTCCGCTCCGGCGCCACCGGACGCCCCGGCACCGTCCACCCGGCACCGCACCGCGGCGGAGCCCCTCGGGAGCGCCGCCCAGTTCACCACCGGCCGCGGTGGGACCCGCCGCGGTGACGTCCGCCCCGGGCGAGGCCACCGTGGCCGATGCGTCCGGCGGTCACTTCGGTGCCGTCGCACCGCCGCACGTCCGCCCCACCCGGTCGCCGAGCACCGGGTGGCCCCACCACAGCCGGACCGGGCCGGACCTGGACACCGAGGGAGACCCACCCGATGACCACCACCGAGCCCACGACGGCACCCGAGCGGCGCTCCGACGCCCCGCCCGCCGACGACCGCGACGAGCGGCGGCGCACCGCCGGCGCACTGCGCGAACTGCGCCGCCCGGTCGCCCCGTTGACCCGGGCCGGCATCGTGCTGGGCGCGCTCGGAGCCGTCACGAAGCTGGTGCCCTTCGTCGGCATCGCCGAGATCGGCCGGGCACTGCTCGCCGACGGCCCCCCGGACCGGGACCGGGTGGTCACCGCGGCCGTCGTCGTCGCCGTGACCCTCGTCGTCGGCTGGAGCTGCCACGGCACCGCCCTGTGGATCACCCATCTCGCCGACGTGCGGCTCCAGGCCGACCTGCGGCGCCGCACGGTCGCCAAACTCGGCCGGGTGCCGCTGGGCTGGTACTCGGCCACCACCTCCGGACAGGTCCGCAAGGCCGCCCAGGAGGACATCGACGACCTGCACCACCTGGTCGCCCACCACGACGTCGAACTGGCCGGCGCGATCGCGCTGCCGCTCGCCGGACTCGGATACCTGCTCTGGGTCGACTGGCGGCTCGCCCTGCTGGCGTTGGCCACTCTCCCGGTCTACTTCACGGCGTACGCCTTCATGATGCGCGGATTCGGCGAGAAGATGGCCGCGCTGGACACCGCCTTCGGCCGGGTCAGTGCCGCCGTCGTCGAGTTCGTGCACGGCATCGGTGTCGTCAAGGTGTTCGGCGGTACCCGCCGGGTCCACGCCGGCTACCGCGAGGCCGTGCACGCCTACGGCGACCAGTACGTGGGCTGGGTCAGGCCGGTCCTGAAACTGGACGCGTACACCTCCATGGCGCTGTCCGTGCCGGTGATCTCCGTGGTCGGACTGGCCGGCGGCATCTGGTTCACCCACGAGGGCTGGGTCTCACCGGCCGACGTCCTCGCCGAGGTGCTCGTCGCCGCGGTCCTGCCCACCACCCTCCTCACCCTCAACCAGGGCCTGGCCGCCCAGCGCAAGGCCGTGGCCGCCGCCGGGCGCGTCACCGCGCTGCTCGACGTCCCCGAACTCCCCGTCACCGACCGGCCCCGGCGACCGAACGGCAACGACGTCGTCCTCGACGGTGTCGTCTTCGGCTACGAACCCGACCGGCCCGTGCTCCACGGCATCGACCTGACCTGCCGCGCCGACACCGTCACCGCCCTGGTCGGCGGCTCCGGCGCGGGCAAGTCCACCCTCGCCGCCCTCGTCCCCAGGTTCCACGACGTGGACGCCGGCACGGTCCGCATCGGCGGGACCGACGTCCGCGACATCGCGCCCGAAGCGCTGTACCGGCACGTCGGGTTCGTCCTCCAGGACGTACAGCTGCTGCACGGCACGGTCGCCGACAACCTCCGCCTGGGCCGTCCCGACGCGACCGACGACGACCTCGTCGCCGCCGCGACCGCCGCCCGCGTCCACGACCGTGTCACCCGGCTGCCGCGCGGTTACGACTCGGTCGTCGGCGAGGACGCCCGGTTCTCCGGCGGCGAGGCGCAGCGCCTCACCATCGCCCGCGCCCTCCTCGCCGACGCGCCCGTCCTCGTCCTCGACGAGGCCACCGCCTACGCCGACCCGGACTCCGAGGCGGAGATCCAGGACGCGCTGTCCACCCTGGTGCGGGGCCGTACCGTCCTCGTCGTCGCCCACCGCCTGTCCACCATCACCGGCGCCGACCGGATCGTCGTACTCGAGGCGGGCCGGGTCGTCGAGCAGGGCACGCACACCGAACTGCTCGCCGCCGAGGGCCGCTACGCCCGCATGTGGGCGGCCCACCGCCCCGCCGACGAGGCCGGTGCCGAGCCGACCGAGGAGACCGACCGATGATCCGCCACCTGGCCACCGTCCTGGGGCCCGACCACCGGGGCGCCCTGCGCCGCTACCTGGCCTGGCTGGTCGCGTACGCGGTCCTCGAAGGCGTCGCCATGGCGTTCCTCGTGCCCGTGCTGCGCGCCGTGTTCGACGGTGACACCCCGGCAGCGCTGCGGCACCTGGCGACGCTCGCGGTCCTCGTCGTGGCCACCTGCGTCGCCCGCTACCAGCAGGCCATGCGGGGCTTCGGGCTGGCCGTCGTCACCCTCACCACCCTGCACGACCGGCTCGGCGACCACCTGGTGCGGCTGCCGCTGGGCTGGTTCACCTCCGAGAAGGTCGGCCGGGTCGCGCGCTCGGCGACCACCGGCACGTTCACCGTGACCAATGTCTTCGCCCACCTGCTCACCCCTGTCGTCAGCGGGGTCGTCACCCCCGCCACCGTCGCCTTGGCCATGCTCGTCCTGGACTGGCGGCTCGGTTCGGTCCTGGTGTGCTGCGCGCCGCTGCTGTACGCCACCCACCGCTGGTCCGCGTCGTGGATCGGCCGCAGCGAGGAGCGGCGGGAGGCCGCCGACGCCCTCGCCGGCAACCGGGTGGTGGAGTTCGCCCGGGCACAGAAGACCCTGCGGGCCTTCGGCCGCGACCACGTGGGCCACGCCCCGCTGGAGGCCGCGGTGGAAGAACGCAGCCGGGCGGGCGGGCGGATGCTCGCGGAGACCATGCCCCGGCTGCTCGCGGGCGGCCTCGCCGTCCAGCTGTGCTTCGCCGCCCTGGTGGCCACCGGCGTGGCCCTGGCCCTGGGCGACGCCGTGGAACCCGCGGCGCTGGTCGCACTCCTCGCGCTCGCCGCACGGTTCGTCGGTCCGGTGACCGAGGTCGCCGGCATGAGCGGCATGCTGCGCATGGCGGGCAACGACCTCGGCAGGCTGGCCGCCCTGCTCGACGAGCCGCCGCTGCCCGACACCGCCCCCCGCGCCGCCCTCGAACGCTCCGGCGAGATCACCTTCGAGAACGTCACCTTCGGCTACGACGACGGTGACCCGGTCCTGCGGGACGTCTCCTTCGACGTCCCCCCGCGCACCATGACCGCCGTGGTCGGCCCGTCCGGCGCGGGCAAGACGACGCTCGCCCGGCTCATCGCCCGCTTCTTCGACGTGGACGCCGGATCGGTCCGCGTCGGCGGCACCGACGTGCGCGAGATGCCGGTGGAGCAGCTGATGACCCAGATCTCCCTCGTCCAGCAGGACGTGTACCTGTTCGACGACACCTTGGAGGGCAACATCCGCGTCGGCCGTCCCGACGCCACCGACGAGGAGCTCCGCGAGGCGGCCCGGATCGCCGGGGTGGACGAGATCGTCGAGCGGCTGCCGGACGGCTTCGCCACCCGCGTCGGCGAGGGCGGCACCTCCCTGTCCGGCGGCGAACGCCAACGCGTGTCCGTCGCCCGCGCCGTCCTCAAGCGCGCCTCCGTCGTCCTGCTCGACGAGGCCACTGCCGCCCTGGACCCGGAGAACGAGAAGTACGTCCAGCAGGCCCTGCGCACCCTGATGCGGGACTCCACCCTGCTGGTGATCGCCCACCAGCTTTCCACCGTCACGGCCGCCGACCAGATCCTCGTCCTGGACGAGGGCCGCGTCAGCGAGCGGGGCACCCACGCGGAACTCCTCGCCGCCGACGGCCTGTACGCCCGCTTCTGGGAGCGGCGCCGCCGCAGCCGCGGCTGGCGCCTGGTACCCCAGGCGGCGGTGGACGCCGCGGAGGCGACCCGGTGACCGGCGCCGTCGCCGGTCACCGGCACGTGGGACGGCACGCCGTCCTGCCCGTGCGCCGGGCCGGCCGCCCGGTGCGTGGCGGCGGACGGCCGGCGACTGCCCGCGGCGTCGTCCCCGCAGTCAAGGCCGCGGCATGGTGCCGTCCGTACGCGGTTTTCGATACGACGACGATATGTCCGGGCCCGTAGCCTCGGAGTATGCGTGTGCTGATCGTCGAGGACGAGCCCTATATGGCGCAGGCCATCCGCGACGGCCTGCGCCTGGAAGCCATCGCGGCGGACATCGCAGGTGACGGCGACACCGCGCTCGAGCTGCTGAGCATCAACACGTACGACATCGCCGTCCTCGACCGGGACATTCCCGGGCCCAGCGGTGACGAGGTCGCCAAGAGCATCGTCGCCTCCGGCAGTGGCATGCCGATCCTCATACTCACCGCTGCCGACCGTCTCGACGACAAGGCCACCGGGTTCGAGCTCGGCGCCGACGACTACCTCACGAAGCCGTTCGAACTTCAGGAACTCGTCCTCCGGCTCAGGGCACTCGACCGCAGGCGTGCGCACAGCAGGCCGCCCGTGCGGGAGATCGCAGGTCTGCGGCTCGACCCGTTCCGCCGGGAGGTACACCGCGACGGCCGCCATGTCGCGCTGACGAGGAAGCAGTTCGCCGTACTCGAAGTCCTCGTCGCTGCCGAAGGCGGTGTCGTCAGCGCCGAGGAACTGTTGGAGCGGGCCTGGGACGAGAACGCCGACCCGTTCACCAACGCCGTACGGATCACCGTCTCAGCCCTGCGCAAACGGCTCGGCGAACCCTGGGCCATCGCCACCGTGCCAGGCGTCGGCTACCGCATCGACACCGCGCCCGGCACCGGACACCAGGGGCAGAGCCGTGGATAGGCAGCCCGGTGTGAGCGTGCGCGTCAAGCTCACCCTCAGCTACGCCGGATTCCTCATGCTGGCCGGTGCCCTGCTGATGGGGGCGGTGTGGGTGTTCCTCCTGAGATACGTCCCCGACCGTGCGATGCTCTACAACCCCGACGACAGGCCCAGCGGCGGTGTTTTCCCCGTCCGGTCCGCTCTTCTGGACGTCTTCGCTCCGAGGGCGGCCGCAGTACTGACATTCCTGCTGGTGTTCGGCCTCGTGGGCGGGTGGATCCTCGCCGGCCGCATGCTCGCTCCGCTGACCCGCGTCACGGACGCCACCCGCATGGCCACCAACGGCTCGCTCTCCCACCGCATCCGGCTGCCGGGCCGCGGGGACGAGTTCCGCGAACTCGCCGATGCCTTCGACACCATGCTGGAGCGGCTCGAAACACACGTCGCCGAGCAGCAGAGATTCGCCGCCAACGCCTCGCATGAACTGCGCACGCCGCTGGCGACCACGCAGGCTCTCCTCGACGTGGCGCGCAACGATCCGCACCGCGACATCGACGAGCTCGTCGAGCGCCTCCGCGTCGTCAACGCCCGGGCGATCGGCCTCACCGAGGCGCTGCTCGTGCTCAGCCGCGCCGACAAGCAGGCCTTCACCCGGGAGCCGGTCGACCTGTCCCTGCTCGTGGAAGAGGCCGCCGAGACACTGCTCCCGCTCGCCGAGAAGCGCGGGGTCACCATCGACACCTCCGGTGACGTCGCCACGGCTTCCGGGTCGCCGGCGCTGCTGCTGCAGATGACGACGAACCTCGTGCACAACGCCATCGTGCACAACCTGCCCGAACGCGGTTCGGTGTGGGTCCGCACCGGCGTCCGCTCCGGGAGCGCGGTACTCACTGTCGAGAACAGCGGCGAGAAGCTCTCCCCGGAGTTGGTCTCGACCCTGACCGAACCGTTTCAACGCGGCACCGAACGCGTCCACACCGACCACGCCGGCGTCGGCCTCGGCCTGGCCATCGTCCAGCGGATCGTCCACGTACACGACGGATCCCTCGCCCTCACCCCGCGTGCCGACGGCGGCCTGCGAATCGCCGTTCAACTGCCCGCCCCGGCACCCCATTCAGCCAAGCAGGTCAGGAACTTGACCAGTGAGTGAAGCAAGACAGGACGTTGCGGACGAGCGGCGGCAGGCCGAAGCGGACGGGCGCGCCGAGACCGCCGAAACCGCCGAGACCGCCGAGACCGCCGAGACCACCGTGAAGCGCCCGGTCGCCCACCGGGTGATCGGCAGCCTGTCCCGGCCGGGGCCGTGGCAGCGCGGCCGGGTGCTCGCGGCGTCGGCGCTGCTGCTCGGCCTGCTCCTGCTGCTGCATGCGCGGATACCGAACCGGATCGGGAACATCGGCAGTCTGGTGGAGACCGCCCTGCCGTGGTTCGGCGTGTTCGTCCCGGTGCTGCTCGCCGGGGCGCTGTGGCGTCGGTCCGCCTCCGCGGTCGTCGCACTGCTGCTGCCGGTCGTGACATGGGTGAGCCTCTTCGGCGGGCTGCTCGTCGACAAGTCACACGCGGGCGGCGACCTCACCGCGGTCAGCCACAACGTCGACGCCGACAACCCCGACCCCGCCGGCACCGCCCGCGACCTGGCCGCCGCCGGCGCGGACCTGCTGGCCCTGGAGGAGATCACCGCACGGGCGAAGCCGGTGTACGAGAAGGAGCTGGCGAAGGCGTACCCGTACCACTCGGTGCAGGGCACGGTCGGTCTGTGGAGCAAGCGGCCGCTGTCGGATGTCCGGCCGGTCGACATCGCGCAGGACGTCGGGCCGCTGGGGGACTCCAAGCCGGCCGACGTCAAGCTGGCCGACAACCGGGCGCTGCGTGCCACGGTGGCCACCGACCACGGGCCGCTGGCCGTGTATGTGGCTCATCTGGGATCCGTTCGCGTGAATCCCGGGCAAGGCTTCTGGACGGCGAGCCGGGACAGGAACGCCGAGGCGCTCGCCGAAGCCGTCGCCGCCGAGCAGAACAGGCGGGTGGTGCTGCTCGGCGACATGAACGGCACCACGGACGACCGCAAGCTCGACGGCCTCACCTCGCGGCTGCACTCGGCCCAGGACGCGGCCGGGAACGGCTTCGGCTTCAGCTGGCCGGCGAAGTTCCCGATGGTACGGATCGATCAGATCCTCACCCGGGGCGTGGAGCCGCGGAGTTCGTGGGTGCTGCCGGCTACCGGGAGCGACCACCGGCCGGTGGCGGCCCGCGTCGGCTGGTGACGGCAGCCCGGTACGGGACGTGCCGCAACAGGCTGGTCCGGAAATCCCGGAGCATACCGCCGGCGTATCGAAAACCGCATACGCCCCCGCAACACCGCATTGCCTTGACTGGCGGCATGTCCTGCAGCGAACCAGTACACACAGCAGCCGGAACCCGGCGGTACCCGGGGGCAGGCGCCTCGGGCGGGCCTTTGACCGTCTGGCCGATCAGCACCACCGAGCACTTGGCGTTCGTACGGTCCCAGCGGTCGGCCGGCTTCCTGCAGACGCCGGCCTGGGGCCGTGTGAAGACCGAGTGGCGCAGCGAGTCCCTCGGCTGGTTCGAGGCGGACAACTGGTCGGCGCCGGGCTCGTCCTGCATCGCCCGGTGCCGAAGCTCGAACGGTTCACGCTGGCCTATCTGCCCGAGGGCCCGCTCATCGACTGGACCGGCGATCTTGGCGTGTGGCTCGCCCCCCTGGCGGCTCATCCACCCCCGCCGTGGTTGAGACCGCCCAGGCCGGCGGGAGAACCGTGCGCACCGAACAGCCCAACACCGGCCGCTGGTGCCTTCGCGGGTCCCGCCCGTGGCGCGGGAGGCCGGGAGGGACGGAGGAAGGGGGAGTTCCGGCCGCGATGCGTGGGGTCCACCCCGCGTGTGTGTGCCGTGCCCGGGCCTCACACCCAGGCGCGGCACACGCACGTCAGGTCCCCCTCCGACTGCCGTTGGGCCCGACGTGACAGCTGTCGCACACGCCGGTCAGTTCGAGGGTGTGCTCCACGTCGTGGAAGCCGGTGGTGCGCGCGACCTCGGCCGCCCATCGCTCGACCTCCTCGGACTCGACGGCGAGACTGAGACCGCACCCCCGGCACAGGAGGTAGTGCCGGTGTCCGTCGGCGGGCCGGGGCCGGTAGAGGCGTTCGCCGTCGCCGTCGCGCACCATGTCCACCTGACCCGCGGCCTCCAGCAGGTGGAGCGTGCGGTACACGGTGGTCAGGCCGATCTCGACACCGTCCGCCGTGAGCGCCGCGTGCAGGACCTGGGCCGAGGTGAAGCCCTCGCAGGTGGTCAACGCCGAGAGGACGGCGGCCCGTTGCGGGGTGTAGCGCCACTCGCCGCGGGTCGTTCCGTACATGGGTGTGCCTCCGTCACGGTGGGAGCCGCCGGGCGGGGCGGACGAGCGCGCCGGGCCGCCCCGCGTCGGGTCAGACGGCCGCTGCGAGGGACGAGGGGCCGTGTTCGTGCTCGCAGACCTCTCCGGTGTCCCAGGCGGGGAAGGGGTCGGCCGAGGGCACCGGCTCCCCTGCGGCCATGAGGCAGGCGGCGAGGGCGGTGCGCAGGGAGTCCGCCCGCAGGCCGACACCGATGAAGACCACCTCCTGCGCGTGCGGCACGTCGCTGTCCCGCGCACCGGAGGGTTCGAAGCGGGCGACGGAGCCGGCCTGGGACCACAGACCGGTCACGCCCTCGCGCCCGGCCAGCGTGAAGAAGCCCTTGGAGCGCAGGACGCGTCCGTACGCGCCGCTGTCCAGGCCCTCGGTGACGAAGTCCCAGAGGCGCCCGGGATGGAAGGCCGCGGCCGACCGGAAGACGAGGGAGGAGATGCCGTACTCCTCGGTCTCCGGGACGTGGTCGCCGTTCAGCTCCCGCACCCAGCCCGGTGCCTGCTGGGCGCGTTCCAGGTCGAAGTGCCCGGTCTCCAGGACATCACGGGCGGCGACCCGGCCGTGAACCGAGGTGATCAACCGCGCCTGGGGATTGAGCCGGGTCAGCACCCCGCGCAGCCGATCGGCGTCGGTGTCGTCGACCAGGTCCAGCTTGTTCAGCACGAGTACGTCGGCGAACTCGACCTGGTCGATCAGCAGGTCGCTCACGGTGCGCTCGTCGTCCTCATAGGGGGCGAGCCCGCGCTCGGCGAGATCGTCGCCGTCCGCCAGTTCGGCCAGGAAGTTGGCGGCGTCGACCACGGTGACCATGGTGTCCAGGCGTGCCACGTCGTCCAGTGCGGCTCCGTCGTCGCGGGCGAAGGCGAACGTGGCGGCCACGGGCATCGGCTCGGAGATGCCGCTGGACTCGATGAGCAGGTAGTCGAAGCGGTCCTCCCGGGCGAGCCGGTCGACCTCCTCCAGCAGGTCGTCCCTGAGGGTGCAGCAGATGCAGCCGTTGGTCATCTCCACCAGCCGCTCCTCGGTCCGGGAGAGCGCGGCCTCACCGCCGCGTACCAGCGCGGCGTCGATGTTGACCTCGCTCATGTCGTTGACGATCACCGCCACGCGCAGGCCCTCGCGGTTGGTGAGGACGTGGTTGAGCAGGGTCGTCTTACCCGCGCCGAGAAAGCCCGACAGCACGGTGACCGGCAGGCGTCGGGACCGCATCCGCTCAGCCTTCCGGGCGCAGCAGCCCGCGCCGGTAGGCGGGCACGAGGTGCTGTGGAACCCGGTAGGTCACGCCGTCCACCGTCACGTCGACCAGGCGTGGTGTGCTCGCCTTCCACTGGGCACGGCGGTGGCGGGTGTTGCTGCGGGACATCTTGCGCTTGGGAACGGCCATGACGGGGGCCTTTCGTGGGAGAACGGTGATCGGTCGATCGGCAGCCACGGAAACCGCAGGAGGTCGGGTCGGTACGCCTCGACCTGCGGCGGACGCTGAGCGGCCGGGCAGATGAACGAGACCGGAGACCGGAGACCATGCCGGAGACCACGACGTTACATGAAAACGGTATTCATTGTTAACGGGAGGGTGTGTTCCCGCCGCCGTGTTGTCCGGTTCCGAGTGCGGGCCACCCGTCCTCCTGCGGGGGCGATTCAGAATGGCTGCCAGATCCGGGCCAGTGCCGACGTGGTGAGGACCTGATCGGGGTGTCCCTGTCCTGCGAGGCGGCCGTCCTGGAGCAGCAGGCAGCTGTCCGCCGCGCGTGCGGCCTCGAGGTCGTGCGTGGCCTGGACGACCGTCACGCCGTCGGCGACGAGTGCGGTCAGCAGTGTTCCGATCCGCGCCCTGGCTTCCGGGTCCAGCCCCGTGGTCGGCTCGTCGAGCAGCAGCAGGTCCGACTCCTGCGCCAACCCCTGGGCGATCAGGGCGCGTTGGCGTTGACCGCCGGACAGCTCCGCCAGTTGGCGTGAGGCGAGGTCGCCGATGCCGAGCCGGTCGAGCGCGGAGTCCACGGTCGCGTGGTCCTGGCGGGTGAGCCGGCGCCATGGTCCGCGCTCGCCCCACCGCCCCATCTCCACGGTCTGCCGGACGGTGAGCGGCAGGGTGTCACCGACGGCTCCGCGCTGCGGCACGAACGCGGGCGGCAGCTCTCCGTCGTGGTGGAGTTCGCCGGATGTCGGGCGGATCACGCCGGCGAGAACGCCGAGCAGGGTCGACTTGCCGCTGCCGTTCGGGCCGACGAGTGCCGTGGTGGTCAACGTGGCTATTTCCGCGCTGAGTCGGCGCAGGACGGGGCGCCCCGGGTGGCCCGCGCACAACTCGGTGAAGCGGACGTGAGGGGTCCGCTCTCGGGGTGGGGTGGCCGAGGGGTGGGGTTTGTTGAACATGATTTTCATTGTAGTGTCCCTCGGTATGGAATGGTTGACGGCCCCGTTCGAGGTGACTTTCGTTCAGCGAGCCCTGTGGGGCGGCATGCTCGTGTCCGCGATCTGCGCGCTGGCGGGCACCTGGGTGGTTCTGCGGGGGATGGCCTTCCTCGGCGACGCCATGTCCCACGGCCTGCTGCCGGGGGTCGCGCTGGCCTCGCTGTTCGGCGGGAACCTGATGGTGGGCGCGGTGGTCAGCGCCGTCGTCATGACGGCGGGCGTCACCGTGCTCGGACGTACCCCGAGGCTGTCCCAGGACACCGGCATCGGGCTGCTCTTCGTCGGCATGCTGTCGCTCGGGGTGATCATCGTGTCGCGCTCGCAGTCCTTCGCGGTGGACCTGACCGGCTTCCTGTTCGGTGACGTCCTCGCCGTCCGCCGACAGGACCTCTTCCTGCTCGCGGCGGCGCTGTTCGCGGCGTTGGTGGTCTCGGTACTCGGGCACCGCGCCTTCCTGGCCCTGGCGTTCGACTCACGCAAGGCCCAGACCCTGGGGCTGCGGCCGCGCCTGGCCCACGCCGTGCTGCTCGGTCTGCTCGGTCTGGCCATCGTGGCCTCATTCCACATCGTGGGAACGCTGCTCGTCCTCGGCCTGCTCATCGCTCCGCCGGCCACGGCCCTGCCGTGGGCGCGCAGCGTCCGCGGGGTGATGGTGCTCGCCGCGCTCCTCGGCGCCGCCGCCACGTTCGGCGGCCTGCTGCTGTCCTGGCACCTGGGCACCGCCGCCGGAGCGACCGTCTCGGCCCTCGCGGTCAGCCTGTTCTTCCTCTCCCACCTGGCGTCCGGTCTGCGTCACCGACGTACGCGCCTCGCCGCCGCACCCGCCCTCGAAACCGACTGAAAGAAGCCTGAGGCGATCACCATGACCGTCCGCAGACACGTCACCCCATGGGCTTCGGCCGCACTGGTCCTCACCGCGCTGCTCACCACGAGCTGCGCGGGGGAGAAGGACAACGACTCCCCGACCGCGGCCGGTTCCCCGTCCCCCACTCCGCACGGGTACGTCGAGGGAGCGCAGGAAGCCGCCGAACAGCAGTCCCGGCTGCTCCTCAACGACCCCGACAGCGGAAACAGCCGGGTCCTCGACCTCATCACCGGCAAGGTGCACAAGACGGCCCGGGTGGCAGGCGCCGTCCGGCTCGGCACGGACGGACGGTTCGGCTACCTCCACACCTCCGGCGGCACACACGTACTCGACAGCGGCACCTGGATGGTGGACCACGGGGACCACGTCCACTACTACAGCGCGGCGATACGCGATGTGGGCGAACTCCCCGCGGGCCGCGAGGCACAGGTGCGCAGCGATGCCGCCGTGACCGCGGTGACCGACGAGGACGGGCGGACGGTCCTCTACGACCGCGGCAAGCTGGAGAAGGGCAGGATCGTGTCCTCCCGGGCGCCGGCGGGCGCCTACACCGGCGCCGTCGTGCCGTACGAGGAGCACCTGCTCGGCTTCACGGACGAGGGCGGCAGCACGAAGCTCGTCGTACTCGACCGCGACGGCAAGCGCGTCGCCTCCCCGGACGTGGAGTGCGAGGAGCCGCGAGGCGACGCCGTCACCCGGCGCGGCGTGGTCCTGGGCTGCGCCGACGGCGCCCTGCTCGTCCGTGAGAAGGGCGGCGCCTTCAGCGCGGAGAAGATCCCCCACGGCGAGGACGTGCCGGCGGAGGAGCGAGCCACCTCCTTCCGGCAGCGGCCCGGCAGCGACACCCTCACCGCACCGGCCGGGGCCGACGCCGTATGGGTCCTGGACGTCACCGAGCGGACCTGGACCCGGGTGGACACCGGGCCCGTCGTGGCCGCAAACACCGCCGGAGAGGGCTCCCCGCTGCTCGTCCTGGAGACCGACGGCTCGCTGCACGGCTACGACATCGCCACCGGGAAGCAGATCGCGCGGACCGAGCCGCTCCTGACCGGAGAAGTGCGGCGGGCCGGAGCCGACGGCACCGCCCCCGTGGTCGAAGTCGACCGCAGCCGCGCCTACGTCAACGACCCCGAGGGCAAGAAGGTGTTCGAGATCGACTACAACGACGGCCTGCGCATCTCGCGCTCCTTCGACCTGGACATCGAGCCGGTCCTCATGGCGGAGACCGGCCGATGAGCCGGAGTGCGACGAGGCGGCGCGTGCGCGTGGGCGTGGCGCGTCTGCGCAGTCTGATCGCGGGCCTGCTCGCCGTGGTCACGGTGGCTGCCGCCGCCGCGTGCACCACCACCGGGGACCAGCCCCGCATCGTGGTCACCACCAACATCCTCGGCGACATCACCAGGGAGATCGTCGGCGACGAAGCCGACGTCACCGTCCTGATGAGGCCCAACGCCGACCCGCACTCCTTCGGCCTGTCGGCGGCCCAGGCCGCCGAACTGGAGCGCGCCGACCTCGTGGTCTACAACGGCCTGGGGCTGGAGGAGAACGTCCTGCGGCACGTGGACGCCGCCCGCGAGTCCGGCGTCGCCACCTTCGAGGTCGGCGACGCGGTCGACCCGCTCGGCTTCCGTACGGCCGACGACGGTGGCCCGGAGGAGGGGGAAGGGCAACCCGACCCGCACTTCTGGACCGATCCCGACCGGGTGCGCAAGGCCACCGACCTGATAGCCCGTCAGGTGATCGAGCACGTCGACGGGGTGGACGACGGCGCGATACGCGCCCATGCCGACCGCTACGGCGAGGAACTCGCGGACCTCACCACCTGGATGGAGAAGTCCTTCGACCGCATCCCCGAGGACCGGCGTGCCCTGGTGACCAACCACCACGTCTTCGGCTACCTCGCCGACCGCTTCGGCTTCCGCGTGATCGGCGCGGTCATCCCCAGCGGCACCACACTGGCCTCGCCCAGCTCCGCCGACCTGCGCTCGCTCACCGAGGCGATGGAAGAGGCCGGCGTACGCACCGTGTTCGCCGACTCCTCCCAGCCGACACGGCTCGCCGAGGTCCTGCGCACGGAACTGGACGGCCGGGTCCAGGTCGTCAAGCTCTACTCGGAGTCGCTGACCGCCGAGGGCGAGGGCGCCGACACCACCGCCATGACCGACGGCCTGACCGGCGACTGACCCCCCCCAACCCCGAAGCACCGGCAGACGGGCCGAAACCGTCACACGCCACTGCCGCCACCGCGCGGCACGGAAAGGAACGCACCGATGGACAAGTCGATACGCGACAGAGCCCTCACCGGGACGGCACTCGCCCTCGCGGTGGCCACTGTGCTGACAGCCTGCGGAGGAGAGGACTCCGCTTCCGACGCGAAGGCCGAGGGCACCGCGAGCGCCACGCCCGCCGCCGCGGTCGAGAACCCGCTGGTCGCCACCTTCGACGGCGGCCTGTACATCCTGGACGGCGAGAGCCTCAAGCTCACCAGGACGATCGAGCTGCCCGGTTTCAACCGAGTCAACCCGGCGGGGGACGACGCCCACGTCATCGTCTCCACCGACACCGGCTTCCGCGTGCTGGACGCCGCCGAGCAGGCCCTCACCGACATCGAGTACAAGGGTGCCAAGCCCGGCCACGTCGTACGTCATGCGGGCAGGACCGTGCTCTTCACCGACGGCACCGGAGAGGTCAACGTCTTCGACCCCGCGGACCTGAGCGGTGGCGAGAAGCCGGAAGGACGCACCTACACATCCGCCGAGGCACACCACGGCGTCGCCATCGAACTGGCCAACGGCGAGCTCCTCAGCACCCTGGGCACCGAGGAGAAGCGGACCGGCGCGCTGGTGCTGGACAAGAACAACAAGGAGATCGCGCGGAACGAGAAGTGCCCCGGCGTCCACGGTGAGGCGGCCGCCCGGAACGAGGCCGTCGCCCTCGGCTGCGAGGACGGTGTCCTGATCTACAAGGACGGCGACTTCACCAAGATCGACGCCCCCGACGACTACGGCCGCATCGGCAACCAGGCCGGCAGCGACGCCTCCCCGGTCCTCCTGGGCGACTACAAGACCGACCCCGAGGCCGAGCTGGAGCGGCCCACCCGCGTCTCCCTCATCGACACCGAGAAGAAGAAGCTGCGCCTGGTCGACCTGGGCACCAGCTACTCGTTCCGTTCGCTGGCCCGTGGCCCGCAGGGCGAGGCTCTCGTCCTCGGCACCGACGGCGCCATCCATGTGATCGACCAGAACAGCGGGGAGATCGCGAAGAAGATCCCCGCGGTGGGCGAGTGGCAGGAGCCGCTGGACTGGCAGCAGGCCCGGCCCACCCTGTTCGTCCGTGACCACACCGCCTACGTGTCCGATCCCAGCAAGAAAGCCCTGCACGCCATCGACCTGGAGACCGGCAAGAAGGTCACCTCCGTCACCCTGCCGGAGAGCACCAACGAGCTGTCGGGAGTCGTCGCGGGACACTGACCGCGCGCTCCGCCCCCCACCGCGACCGGAAGGGCGGCGGGGGCGGAGCGTACGTCACGTACCGCTTTCACGGCCGGACCGCACGCAGCGGCCGCCGCGACCGGGAACGGGGGTGTTCGGGTGCCGGACCGGCTTCGCCGGCAGCCTGCGGCGCGGCGGCGGGCATCAAGCCGGGCCGAAGCCGTCCCCCCGCGCCTCCGCCCGCCCGCTTCGACGGCTTCACGCAGGGCCGTGGCTCCGCGGGTGACCCCGGTGCCGTACGGGTGGCGCCGGTCAAGCGGTGGCCGAGGGCGCGGCCCCGGGCGGGCTCATCCGACGACCGCGGCCCGCACGCACAGCACGTCCGGCAGGTGCGCGGCCAGCTGCCGCCAGCTGTCCCCGTCGTCGGCCGACGCGAACACCTCGCCGTTGCGGTTGCCGAAGTACACGCCCGCCTGCTCCGCCTCGTCGGTGCACAGCGCGTCGCGCAGCACCGTGCCGTAGTGGTCCTCCTGGGGCAGTCCCGCCGTGAGCGGCTCCCAGCTCCGCCCCGCGTCCGCCGTGCGGAACACCCGGCAGCGGCGGTCCGCCGGGACCCGGTCCGCGTCGGCGTTGATCGGGAAGACGTACGCCGTGTCGCCGCGGTGCGGATGGGCGGCCATCGCGAAGCCGAACGTGGACGGCAGGCCCTCACCGATGTCCGTCCAGTGCCCGCCCGCGTCGTCGCTGCGGTACACACCCCAGTGGTTCTGCAGATACAGCCGGTCCGGTGCCGCCGCGTCCCGTGCGACCTTGTGCACGCACTGGCCGAACTCCGGGTCCGGGTCCGGCAGGAAGACCGCGGAGACGCCGGAGTTGGACGGCGCCCAGCTCGCACCGCCGTCGGCCGTGCGGAACACACCGGCGGCCGAGACGGCGACCGTCACCGACCGCGGGTCCCGCTTGTCGGTGAGCACGGTGTGCAGCCCCTCGCCGCCGCCTCCCGGTACCCACTGGGACCGCGTGGGGTGCTCCCACAGGGGGCGGACCAGCTCGAAGCTCTCGCCGCGGTCCTCCGAGCGGTACAGCGCGGCCGGTTCGGTGCCCGCGTAGACCACGTCCGGCTCCGCGGCGGCCGGGTGCAGCTGCCACACCCGCTCCAGCGAAGCGCCGGTCTCCTTGGGGAACTTGACGGCCGGCTGCGCCGGTTCGGTCCAGGTGCGGCCCAGGTCGTCGGAGTGGAACACCGACGGGCCCCAGTGCGCGCTGTCGCCGCCGGCCAGCAGCCGCGGGGTGTCGCGGCGGGTGTCGAGGGCGACCGAGTAGACGGCCTGTGCGTTGAAGTAGGGACTTTCGTCGAACTCCCAGGTGCCACCCCGCCGGCGCCCGATGAACAGGCCCTTGCGGGTGCCCACGGCGAGCAGTACCTCGGTCATGCCGATCACCTCCGCGGCGTCGTCGTCGACGCCTTTGTCTCGGACACGGGCCAGTCTGCACCCCGGCACTGACAGTCACCTCTGGAAAGGGTGTCACCGCAGGTCAGGACGTGGTGTCGGATCCGGAGAGAGGTCCCCGCGCAAGCCGCTCGGCCCTCGCCGGGCAGCGCCCGCGCCGGGACGCCGTCGGAGCCGGCTCCGGCTCCGGCCGGCAGCGTGCCGAAGGCGTGCCCCCGGTCGCCGCCGGGAGCGGGCCGCGCGGAAGGCGGCGACGACGGTCGGCGGTGTGCCGGACCGGGAGGGAGGCCTGGAGGGGGAGGGCCGTCGGATGGTCGTGATCAGGCGACGGGGCGCGGTCCCGCCGAACGCGCCGGCCCGCGCACCCGGTTGACCGCCCTGCGCCTCGCCGAACCTGGCGCAGGCGTCCGGCTGCGTCCCGCCGCCCCGCCGCCCCGCCGCCCCGCCGCCCCGCGCCATCCGCTGCCCGCCGCGCTCGGCCGGGTGGCCGGGTGGTGGTCGGGTGGCCGGGTGGCCGGGTGGCCGGGTGGCCGGGTGGCCGGGTGGCCGGGTGGCCGGTCGGCCGTGCCTCCCGCCCCGGCCGACCGGCCCACCGCCTTCGCCGCCGCCGTCGTGCACCACCTGCCCGCCGACCCGCGGCTGCCCCCTGGACCGCTCCCCTCCCGCTGGCCGGGCACGGAGCCACGGGACGCCCGTACGGAGTACCAGCGGGAGCGAGCAGGCCGGAGAGGTCCGGGCGCGGGGCACCCGGACCTGGGACGACGGCGTCAACCCACCGTCATCCGCCCGTCCGCCGCGTCACCTGTAGGCGATGTCGGACGACGAGTACTTGCAGTGCGTGCCGTCGGGGCCCGAGCCGTTCGAGTCCGGCTCGTCGCCGTCGTCGTTGCCGATGTACTTCTGGCACGGGACGATCTTCTTGCCGCTGTCTCCGACGATCGTGATGTTGCGCAGGGTGGCGCTGTCGCCGTAGTTGGTGTTGATGCCGACGATCCGGCTTCCCTTCCAGCCGACCTCGATGCTGTTGAGGTTGATCGTCCGCTTGTACTGCGTCGAGCAGTTGCCGCAGGAGCGGATGAAGGTGCCGAAGTTCTTGACGGCGAAGCCGGAGACGTTCAGCGTCCCGGCGCCGTTGAACTGGAACACCTTGTCACTGGCTTCCTTGGCGCCCCCGCCGGAGACGGTGTAGACGTTCGACGAGGAGGAGCCCCGGAAGGTCGCCGCGTCCTCGCCGACGTCCTCCCACCAGACGTTCTGCAGGGTGCAGCTGCCCTTGCAGTGGATGCCGTCCGCGGCGGGGGCGCCGATGATCACGTTCTTGAGCACGGCGCCGGGGGCCAGTTCCAGGATCGGGCCCTGGTCCTCGTCCTGGCCGCCGGAGCCCAGGTCGCCGGTGCCGTAGAGGCGCTTCATCCCGTAGTCCTTGGTGCCGGAGACCGGGATGGTGGAGGAGACTCCTT
The DNA here is from genome assembly GCF_055603605.1 of Streptomyces sp. NPDC037271. Taxonomy (NCBI): domain Bacteria; kingdom Bacillati; phylum Actinomycetota; class Actinomycetes; order Kitasatosporales; family Streptomycetaceae; genus Streptomyces; species Streptomyces sp. NPDC037271. The sequence goes on along the minus strand of NZ_JBVJVN010000003.1, from coordinate 72,959 downwards.
CGCTGCCGTTGGGGGTCGGCCAGGTGGCGGCTTGCGCCGAGGAGGCTTCGAAAGTCATGAGCATGCCAACCGAGAGGCCGAGTGCGGCCAGCGCGCCGGTCGCGGCGCGCCACCGTGTGCGGGGGTGTGTCGCAGCAGTCATGTTCTGATCCCTTCCGTAGGGAGTGGGGGTGGAACGGAACATGTACCTGAACGTTGTGCGTCATGCTGACCGATGTCGCGAACGCGGTGCGGCCACTGTGGGGCCGTGGCGGGGCACCGTGTTCGCGACGGGTCATGCTGATGAACGGACCGTAGAGGGCAAGCGCTTTCTAGTCAACGCTTCGCGCGTGAGGAAGCCCCGACTCACATGCCCCAGCCGTACTGGTCCGGCATCCGGGCGTCTTCGCCCAGCTCCCGCGCCGCGTGCTGGGCCCAGGACGGGTTGCGCAGCAGTTCCCGGCCCAGCAGTACCGCGTCGGCCTCGCCGTTGGCCAGGATCTTCTCGGCCTGCTCGACGTCGGTGATGAGGCCGACGGCGGCGACCGGCATGGTGCTCCCGGCCTTCACGCGCGCGGCGAACGGGACCTGGTAGCCGGGCCCGGTCGGTATCCGGACGCGCGGGACGTTGCCGCCGGTGGAGACGTCGAGGAGGTCGATGCCGTGCGCCCGGAGGTCGCCGGCGAAGCGGACGGTGTCGTCGGGCGTCCAGCCGCCCTCCTCCAGCCAGTCGGTCGCCGAGACGCGGAAGAACAGCGGCTTGTCGTCGGGCCACACCTCCCGTACGGCGTCGACGACTTCGAGGGCGAACCGGGTCCGGTTCTCGTACGAGCCGCCGTAGGCGTCGGTGCGGTGGTTGGAGTGCGGCGACAGGAACTCGTGGATCAGGTAGCCGTGGGCGCCGTGGATCTCGACGATCTCGAAACCGGCCGCGAGGGCCCGGCGCGCGGCGTCCGCGAACTGGCGGACGACCTCCTGGATCTGCGTGACCGTCAGTTCGGCCGGCACCGGGTGCCGCTCGTCGAAGGCGAGCGCGCTCGGGGCCACCGGCTGCCAGCCGTGTGCGTCCGGGCCCACCGGCGCCCCACCCTTCCAGGGCTGGGCGGTCGAGGCCTTGCGGCCCGCGTGGGCCAGCTGGATCGCCGGAACCGTGCCCTGGGACCGCAGGAAGTCCGTGATCCGGCGGAACGCCTCGACCTGGGTGTCGTTCCACAGGCCGAGGTCCTGGGGAGAGATGCGGCCCTCCGGCGACACGCCGGTGGCCTCGACGACGATCAGGCCGGTGCCGCCCACCGCGCGCGCACCGTAGTGCGCGAAGTGCCAGTCGCCGGGGACGCCCGCCAGCGGGCCCTCCGGTGCGGCGGAGTACTGGCACATCGGCGGCATCCAGACCCGGTTCGGGATCGTGGTGTCACGCAGTTGGAGGGGCTGGAAGAGGGCGCTCATGAGGGGCTGCTCCCGTGGTCGCGGCAGGACGGAACAGCTCGTACGATAACTCTCGTAGTACGTCGCGTGTCAAACTACGATGCCTTTCGTACAATGAGCCCGATGGAGTCCCCCGAACGGTGGGACCCGCCCGGACGAACTGGAGCCGCCGTGACCCCCGCCGCCCCCGCCGCCGGCACCCGTGACCTGCCGCACCCGGCGCGCGAGGAGATCCGGCTGGAGGGAGTGCTGCACGCCCTCTCGGACCCGGTGCGGCTGCGGATCGTGCGGGATCTCGCCGCCGACAGCGACGAGCTCTTCTCCTGCTCGTACTTCGACCTGCCGGTCACCAAGTCCACGACCACGCACCACTTCCGGGTGCTGCGCGAGAGCGGGGTGATCCGGCAGACCTACCGTGGCACGGCCAAGATGAACGGCCTGCGCAGGGGCGACCTGGACGCCCTCTTCCCGGGTCTGCTCGACGCCCTGCTGGCCGCCGCGGCCCGCCAGGCCGCCCGCCTCGGCGCCGGCTGAGGGCGGACGAGGGACGAGGGCGGACGTGCTCAGGGCGTCGCCGTCCGCGCCGCGGCCAGCAGCGACTCCCAGTCGGGCAGCTTCACCACATGCCGTCCCAGTGAGGCTCCGAGTGCCGCCTCGGCCCGTTCGATGGCCCGCCACCCGGTCCACTCGACCGGCTCGATCCCCTCGGCACGCAGGACCCGCAGGGGGTCCGCGGGGAGGTCCCGGCCCGCGAGCGCGGGGGCGTCCGCCAGTAGGGAGGTCACCGTCTCCTTCGCGCAGGGACGGTTGGTGCCGATGACGCCGGTGGGGCCCCGCTTGATCCAGCCGGCCACGTACTCCCCGGGGGCGACGGCGCCCGCGCGCACGACGCGCCCCGCCCGATGCGGCACCGTGCCGCTCGCCGGGTCGAAGGGCAGCCCTTCCAGCGGCACCCCCCGGTAGCCCACCGACCGCAGCACCAGTCGGGCCTCGATCTCCTCGTACCGGCCGGTGCCCGTAACGCCGCCGCGCCCGTCCGGCGCCGTCCGCTCGAAGCGCACGGCGCGCACGTGCCCGTCGCCGTCCGCCGTCAGTTCCACCGGGCGCAGGAAGAAGCGTGGCCGGATCCGGCGGGCGGCGTCCGGCTCGGCCCGCCCGGCCCAGCCGCGCAGCACCTCCACATTGCGGCGTTGCGGGCCGGGGAGCCGGGAGGGGTCCAGGTAGGCGGGGTCCAGTGCCAGCTCCGCCGGGTCCACCAGGACGGCCGTGTCCGGCAGGGTGCCCAGCTCGCGCAGCTCCTTCGTCGTGAAGCGGGCCTGTGAGGGACCCCGCCGGCCCACCATGTGCACGTCGGCCACCTGCCCGGCGGCGAGCGTGTCGAGGGCCGGCTGCGGCATGTCGGTGCCGCTCAGCTCGGCCACGCCGCGGACCAGCATCCGCGCCACGTCCACGGCGACGTTGCCCACGCCGATCACGACCGCGGACCGCGCCCCGCGCAGGAAGCCGCCGTCCACGGCGTCCGGATGGGCGCTGTACCAGGAAACGAACTCGGTGGCCGACCAACTGCCCGGCAGGTCCTCGCCGGGGATGCCCAGCCGCCGGTCCGTGGCGGCGCCCACGCAGTACACCACCGCGTGGTACAGCTCCCGGAGCCGGGCCGACGGCACGCCCCCGGGGCCGACCGGGACGCCGCCGAGGAACCGCACCCGCTCGTGCTCCAGGACCGTGCGCAGGGTGTTCTGGAGCGACTTGATCTTCTCGTGGTCCGGCGCCACGCCGTACCGCACGAGACCGTACGGGCACGGCAGGCGGTCCAGGACGTCCACGCACACATCGGGGCCGAGCTGGACGAGGCTCTGGGCGGTGTAGCACCCGCTCGGTCCCGAGCCGACGACGGCGACACGCAGCACGGCGGAACTCCTTGTCCGGGAGGCGGATGGTCCGGAAGTCGGAGAGGGTCGCTGGTTCTCCCAGCATCCCACCGCTTCCGCTCCGCTGACAGGGTGCTGCGCCCGGTGAACGGCACATGTTCTGCGCGTGTTCTGTTCTTATGGAATGTGATCATGCGGTTACGTAGGGTGTGTGCTCGAAGCATCCTTCGTTGATCGTTCTCTTCAGCTTTCCGACCGCTGTCCGGACGACGGTCAGATGTCCGTGCGGCACACCTGGGCGGTGCGCGAGGGCGGCACCACCACCTCGTGGTTCGACGTGCGGCTGACGTTCGCCGACGGTGCCCGGGTGGACGCGCTCGCCGTGCTGTCCGGCCGGGACGTGCGGGTCGAGGACGTACGCGCCGAACCGCCGTTGTCCCTCGACGACCTGGCCGTGCTCGCCGAGTGGCTGGATCACCCGCTCTTCGAGGCCTGTGTGCCGGACTCCGCCCGTGCCGTACCGGCCGCGTCGCGGCATGCCCGCCCCGCCTGGCCCGGCGGCAGGGAAGGACGCAGGCTTCTCGCGCAGGAGTACCGGGCGGCCCGGGAAGAGGGCGGCGACCCGGTCCTCGCGGTGATGCGCGCGACCGGACACAGCAGGCGGAGGTCGCTCAGGCTGATCGGCCAGGCGCGCGACGAGGGCTTCCTGGCCCCGCGTCGCGCCCGGCGCCGAAACGCTCCCGGGGAGCCGTCACAGCATCCCGCGCATCCGTGAGATCTCGCTCGTCTGCTGGGCGACCACGTCGTCGGCCATCTCCTCGACCTGGACGTTGTTGCCCTGCGACTTCACCTCCGCGGCCATGGTGATCGCACCCTCGTGGTGAGTGATCATCAGAGTGAGGAAGAGCCGGTCGAAGGCCTTGCCCCGCGACATGCGCAACTTCTCCAACTGGGCCTCGGTCGCCATCCCCGGCATCGCGGCGTGGTCGTGTCCGTGCCCGCCGCCCGTCTCCTTCTCGCCGTGGTTCTTCAGCCATCCCCGCATCGCCGTGATCTCCGGTCCCTGAGCGGCGGAGATCCGTTCGGCAAGCAGTTTGACCCGGCCCGACTCGGCGTGCTCCGGGACGAGTTCGGTCATCTCCAGCGCCTGGGCATGGTGCTGGATCATCATCCGCGCGTACGAGACGTCCGCCGAGTTGGGGGAGTCGTCGTCGGCGCGCTGCTCCTCGGCGTCCTCGGCGGACAGTGTCCGGTTGCCCTCGCCCGGTTTGCCCGGGGCGATCACCGAAGGTCCGGCTGCGGCCGCCGACCCGGTGTCCGAACCGGAGTCGCAGGCCCCGAGCACGAGCACGGCCAGTGCGGTCAGTGAGGCCGTGAGGAGCGAGGAGCGGGACGACGAGGGGCGAAAGGGCACAACAACCTCCTGTGGCTGGGGCTACCCCTCCGGGGGAGGGTGCGGGACACCTCGTGGGTGTCATGACCGTCCTAGCACGCTTCCGCGTGTCACTGATCAGAAAACTTCATTGCGAGCCTGTTGCCCTCTGTTGGTATGAGCATGCCGAAGACGATACTGCGGGTTGCGTGAGCCGTTCCGCCGGAACGGACGTAGGGAGGAAACAGTGATCCTGTCGAGCGACCCGCGAACGCGGCGCAGACGCCTGGGAGTCGCGGCGGCCGCCGCCGGTCTCCTGTCCGCGCTGCTCACGGCCGGCCCGGCCGTGGCCACCCCTGACCCGGGGGACGGCCCGGCGACGTCGAAGGAGGTGTCCAAGAGCGCACGTGCCGAAGTGCGCGACGCGATCGAGAGCGGAGAGATACCCGGCCAGGACGAGACGGTCCACTCCGACAACATCGAGCACCTGGCCAACATCCCCAAGGACGCGCTGCCGGGCACCAACTCGGACCTGGCCTTCCAGGGCCGGTACGCCTTCGCCGGCAACTACGACGGCTTCCGCATCTTCGACATCAGCAACCCGAGGAAGCCGAAGACCGTCGCCCAGGTCCTGTGCCCCGGCTCGCAGAACGACATCTCCGTCTCCGGCGACCTGCTGTTCCTGTCGACCGACTCCTCGCGCAGCGACAGCAGTTGCAACAGCACCACGCAGCCGGCGACCGAGAAGTCCTCCTGGGAGGGCATGAAGGTCTTCGACATCAGCGACAAGCGGAACCCGAGGTACGTCGCCGCCGTCGAGACGGCCTGCGGCTCGCACACCCACACGCTGGTGCCCGAGCGCAAGAACGTCTACATCTACGTCTCCTCGTACTCGCCGAACGCCGCCTACCCCGACTGCCGGCCGCCGCACGACGGCATCTCCGTCATCAAGGTGCCGCGCAAGGCCCCCGAGCGTGCGGCCGTCGTGGGCTTCCCGGTGCTGTTCCCCGGTGAGGGCCCCGACGGCGGCGGCAACCCGGGCGGGCCCACCAACCCGGGTGTCTCCAAGACCACCGGCTGCCACGACATCACCGTCCTGCCCTCGAAGGACCTGGCGGCGGGCGCCTGCATGGGCGACGGCATCCTGTTCTCCATCAAGGACCCCGAGCGTCCGAAGGTCATCGACCGGGTCCAGGACAACGTCAACTTCGCGTTCTGGCACTCGGCGACCTTCAACCAGAAGGCGAACAAGGTCGTCTTCACCGACGAGCTGGGCGGCGGCGGCGCCGCCACCTGCAACGCGGAGATCGGCCCGAACCGCGGCGCCGACGGCATCTACGACATCGTCGGCCGGGGCGACCACCGCGAGCTGGTCTTCCGCAGCTACTTCAAGATCCCCCGCCACCAGGCGGACACCGAGAACTGCGTGGCCCACAACGGCTCGCTGATCCCGGTCAAGGGCCGCGACATCATGGTCCAGGCCTGGTACCAGGGCGGCGTCTCCGTCTGGGAGTTCACCGACTCCAAGCGTCCGAAGGAGATCGCCTACTTCGAGCGCGGCCCGCTGAGCACGGAGACCATCTCCAGCGGCGGTTCCTGGTCGGCGTACTACTACAACGGCTACATCTACTCGAACGACATGGCCAAGGGCTTCGACGTCCTCAAGCTCAACGACCGGCGCACCGACCCCGCCAAGCGGGTCCACCTGCGTGAACTCAACACGCAGACGCAGCCGGACTACTTCGACTGAGCCGCCCGGCCGGCCCGGTCGATCCCGTCTGCCCGGCCTGACTGATCGGTCGGGTCGGTCGGGTCGGTCGGGTCGGTCGGGTCGGTCGGATTCGGCGGGTCGGACCGGTCGGCCGGGTCCGTCCGGACCGGTCGGCCGGGCACACCGGTCGAGAAGAACCGCGACAGATCCGTGTCGCACGTCCCGTCGGGCGCCTCGGCGTCCGGCGGGACACCCAGCTCCCACTCCAGCCGGTAGCGCCTGAACAGCTCTGCGCGCAGCACCGGCACGGGCATCGGCACCCCCGGCACCAGGGCGGCGAACACGGCGCCCATCAACAGCGCGCGCAGCATCGGGTAGTCGCGGTCGACGTCCCGTGAGCCGTGACGGGCCACGGTGTCCCGCAGCAGCTCCGCCAGCCGCCGCTGCTCGGGGCACGGCACGAAACCCACCTCGGCCTGGAGCAGGCCCGCCATGTGCTGGCGCATGAGTACCGGCCGGTCGCGGGCCAGGCCCAGGATCGCGTCGATCGCCCGCGCCATCCGCTCCGGACCCCCGTCGGTGCACGGCTCGCGCTCCAGCGCCTCCTCCAGCGTGCGGTGCATCAGCCGGTGCACGGCCGACTGCAGCAACTGCCGCTTGCCGGGGAAGTAGTACGAGACCAGACCGCGCGCCGAGCCCGCCCGGTCGGCGATGGCGCCCAGCGTGGTCGCGTCGTACCCGTGCTCGCCGACGAGCTCCACCGCGGCCTGCAGGAGCCGCTCCTTCGAACGCCGCCGCAACTCTTCATTGACCGAGGCGCTGCGCGGGGACATGCTGTACTCCTGCGTTGACTGGCTGCCAGCCAACTATACTCGGCGCAGGCGGACGGGCGCCTTGACGGGCCTGTTCCGGATACCGTCTGCCTCGGGCGACACGGGGGATCGTCCGAGGCGGACGGAGACCCCCACTGGTTGCCTTGGGCTACCCGCAGCGCATGCGCGCCGTCCGGCGCCGCCTCGCCGTCCGAAGCGCGCCCGGACCGTCCCGGTCGGCTCGGCCGGCTCGGGGGCCGGAAAGCCGCAGTCCGGCACGGGCGGGCGTCGCGCGCAGCCGTCCGCCCGTGTGGTCACGGGTGCCGGTGCCGGTGGACCAGTACCGCCAGGGCCACGACCAGGGTGCCGAGGAGCCAGCCGCCGACGACGTCGGAGGCCCAGTGGACGCCGAGCCAGACCCGTGTCACGCCGACACCGGCCACGGAGACCAGCGCCACGGCCAGGGCGGTCAGGCGCAGGGGGCGGGCGGCGCCGTAGTAGTGGAGGAGCCAGACCAGGAGGCCGCACACGAACGTGGCGGTCATGGCGTGGCCCGAGGGGAAGGCCGCGTAGTGCGCGGAGTCCACGGGATCGGGCCAGACCGGGCGGGCGCGGTCCACCGCCGCCTTCAGAGCCTGCTGCGCCAGACTGCCCAGCAGACAGGTGGTCCCCAGCCACACGGCCGTCCACCGGTCCCCGTGACGGAACCACAGCCACAGCACCACCACCGCGCACAGCAGTCGCATGGTCCACGTGTCCCACACCCAGTCGGTGAGGATCCGCATGGCGTGCGTGACGCCCGGTTCGTCGACCGCCCAGCGGTGCGTCGTGCCGGCGATGTCGTCATCCAGGCCGATCAGGGGCTGCCACTCGAGGACGACCAGGGTGAGGAGCAGCGCGGAGCACACGGCCAGCATCCAGGTGACGCGGAGGGCTGTGCGGGGCTGCGGTGGACCGGGCGGGGAGTGGACGGGCGGCGTCTGCATGCTGCGATACTCGCGGAACCAGGGGGTCCGGGGCCAATTTCCGGGGCACCCTCCGGGGCGGGAGGGCGGCGAGGGCTATCCCAGCGCCCGCAGCCCCGGCACGAAAGCCACCAGTACCGGTACCACCGGGACCAGCGCGGCCGCCGCCGTCAACCGCAGCCGCCGGGCCGCCGTCAGCCGGTTCGGCGGGGTGAGCAGCCGGTGCACCCGCTGCGGGACATGCGCCTGTGCGGTCGGGCACGGGCCGAACACGCCCCGGTCCTCGTTGAGTTCGACCAACGCCAGGGCGGTCGTCAGCCGGCCGAAGCGGCGGGAGGCCACGTCGTCGGCGGCGAGTTCGACCAGGCGGTGCATCTCGTCGCGGAACGCGGCGAACACCGGGACTTGGGGAAACCCCTCCGCCAGCGCCGCAGAGCAGTGCAGCAGCCAGTCGTGCCGAGCCCGCGCGTGCCCCTTCTCGTGGGCGAGTACCGCGTCCAACTGCCGGCCCTTGAGGCGGCGCAACGCGGCGGTGGTCACGACCAGTTGCGGGGGAGAGCCGGGCAGCCACCACGCGTCGGGACGCTCGCCCTCCAGGACGACGAGCGGCGCCGATCCGGGCACCTCGCCGGGCAACACCGGCGCACGCAGAAGGAGTTCCGCCCGGCGCCGCCGACGCCTGGCCCGGGCCCGCACGATCTCCCGGGCCAGCATCGCGACGCTCCACAGCCCGCCGCAGGCCAGGGTGACGGCGGTGGTGTCCGCCCAGAGACCGGACGTGCCGAGCGCGTAGGCCTCGACCACCGGACCCGGCGCCGTCGCGAAGACGGGCCCGCCCACCGCGTGCCAGGCCGCCGCCGCACTGAACGTCATGGACAGCGCGCAGCACACGAGCACGGCCGCCACCACGCACTGCCACACCCACAGGGCGACCACCGGTTCCCGGTCCGGCCAGTCGGCCCGGGCGAGCAGCCTGGGGGCGAGCACGGCGGTCAGGGCGCCGAGCAGCAGCAGTGCCGCGGGGAGAATCATGGGGGCAGCCTATGAGCGTCGCGCTCCCGGCAGTACGGCCCGCCGCACAAAGTGACGCAGGCAACGGTTGCGTGCGGGGTGCGCCGGGTACGCGTCGGGGTCACCGGGGTCACGAGGTCGCCCTCGTGGGACCGCCGGGTGTGGATTGACCACCGTCGTGCGGCCGTCCGGTGTCACGTGGCCGACGTGGTGCGGCCGTCCGGTGTCACGTGGCCGACGTGGTGCGACCGTCCGGTGGTCACGTGGCCGACGTGATGCGGCCGCCGGTGGTCACCTGGCCGACGTGGTAGACCATCCGGTGGTCCATGGCCGACGTGGCGCGACCATCCAGTGGTCACATGGCCAGCAGCATGGCCAGCATCGCGATCCCCATGGCTAGCCGGCAGGCCCGCGCCAGTTCCGGCCGGTCGCCCCACCCGGCCGCAAGGCTGCGCCCGGTGCCCGGGCCGCCCCCGGACACGGCGGCGACGGGTATCAGGCGTACGCCGGTCAGCAGCACGTACCCGGTGAAGTAGAGCAGCAGACTCCCGGTCAGCACGGGGATTCCAGAGGTGCCCTGCCCGTGGGCGTGGGCGTGGGCGTGGGCGGGGGAGCCGGTCATCGCCACGGCCATGTAGACCATGGCCCCGGCCCCGACGACATGGTGCAGATGGTGGCGCCCGGAGCGGGCCGCCCACAGGGCATGCAGGCCGGTGGCGCCGAACACCACCGCGTAGCCGGGCCACGCCCATCCGGGCGGGGTGAACACCGCCGTGGGCACGGCCATGGCGGCCATGCCGAACCCCATGAGGGCCTCGCCGCCCGCGGCGCGGCGCTGCTCCTCGACGCTGCTGCGCATCCGCAGCAGGCAGTAGGCGCCGGTCGCCCCGCAGAGCGCGACCAGCAACCAGCCGGACGACGCCGGTCCGTGCACACGTGCCTCCCCGCTCGGCGCTCGACGGTCGGTCAAGGACTGCCCGGTCCGTGCGGCGCGCACGCGAGCGCAAGGGAGTACACGGGGGGTATTCGGGGGAGCGCGGGGCGCCGCACCTGGTGGGTGGCCGGATCGACGTCACACCCGAAGGAGTCCTTTACGAGTAAAACACCTGTTAAGGTTATTCGTATGAGCAGTGCGACCCCCACCACCGGCACCCCACTCGGCCGACGTCTGTCCCTGACCGGCGTGCTGCGCCTGCGCCGGCCCTCCGAGATCTGGTTCAAACCCGCCCTGAGTTCGGTCGCCGCCGTCGCCCCGCCCAACCTGATCCTGCTGGCGCTAGGCCGGCTCGACCTGGCGATGTACACCATGGCCGGGTCCCTGTGCGCGCTCTACGCCCACAACCGCCCCTACGCCGCCCGGGCCCGCACCCTGGCATGGGTGGTGCTCGGCATGCTCGGCGGCGTCGCCGTCGCCCTGGTCACCGCCTCGCTCACGCGGAACGCCGTCGTCCTCGTCACCGTCGGCGCCCTGCTCGCCGCCGTGCAGAAGGCACTGTGCGACGCCACCCGAGTCGGCCCCCCGGGCAACGTGGTCCTGACCTTCATCAGCTCCGCCGCCCTGTTCGTCCCGCAGACCTTCGGCCAGCTCCCCGGACACCTGGCGCTGGCCGCCGCCGCGGGCGGCTGGGCCTGGCTCGTCGGCATGGCACCCGCCCTGGTCCGCCCGCACGGCCCGGAACGCCGCGCCACCGCCCAGGCCCTGAACGCCGCCGCCGCGTACGCCGACACCCGCGGCACCGGCGACGGCCACAGCCCCGCCCGCGCCGCCGGGTACGCCGCCGTGCAGGCCGCCTGGCAGACGCTGCTGTCCCTCCCCGCGACGGGCACCCGCGCCACCACCCGGCACGCCCTGGAACACCTCGTCGTCCGCGCCGAGGTCGCGCTCGCCGCGCCCGCCGACACGGACCCGGAGCGGCTGCGCGCCTGGGCCCGCGCCCTGCGCGGCACCGGCCGGATCCCCCGCACCGGCACCACCCAGGGGGCCGCCGACGAACTCCTCGGCGTGGACGCCGAACTCGCCGCCCGCCCCACCCCCCTGTGGCAGCGGCTCGGCCCGCTGGCCCCGATCGCCGCCCGCACCGCCCTCGGCTGCGCCCTGGCCGGCTACGCCTCCCTCGCCCTCGGTATCGGCCGCCCCTACTGGGCCCTGGTCACCGCCGCCGCGCTCTACCAGGCCAACTTGGCGCTCACCTGGAGCCGTGCCGTCCAGCGCGTCGTCGGCAACATCGCCGGGGTGCTGCTGTTCGCCGCCATCACACCGCTCGCCCACCTCGGGCAGGCCCTCCTCGTCCTGCTCTGCCTCGCCCTCAACTTCGGCGCCGAGGCGCTCATCACCCGCAACTACTGGCTCGGCAGCGTCTGTGTCACCCCGATGGCGCTGCTCATCACCGAGTTCGCCGGCTACCAGACACCCGGTGAGCTGATCACCGAGCGGGTGGTGGACACCCTCGTCGGCGCCCTGGTCGGCTTCCTGGCCGCCGTCGCCGTCACCAACCGGCGCGCCGGGAACCGCGTCGAACAGGCGGTGACCGCGGCCGACCGCGCCCGGGAACGCGCCGCCCGCCTCCTGGCGGAGTCCGCCCCCGCCCCCGGCGCCCTGGAGGCCGCCCGCCGGGGCCTGGCCGCCGCACTGACCGACCTGCGGGCCACCGTCGACGCGGCGGCCGGCGAATGGTGGGGGCGCGCCCTGCCCCAGGAGAGGGTCGTGCTCGCCGAGCAGTCAGGACACCGTACGCTCGCCGCAACGGTGCGACGCCAGGCAGCGCGTCCGGACCGGGAGACGGGCACGAGAACGGAGGACGTACGGCCATGACCGCAACCGACGGGGGCTCGGCGACCGAGGGCGACGAGAGAGGCGGACCGGGCGGTGACACCGTCGCCGCGGTCGTGAGGCAGTGGCGGGCCGTCCACCCCGACCTGGACACCGGCCCGATGGAGATCATCGGCCGCATCAACCGCTGCGCCGCCCTCCTCCAGCAGGCCGAGGACGCCCCGCTGCGCAGGGCCGGCCTCAGCCGCTCCGAGTTCGACCTGCTCGGCGCCCTGCGCCGCACCGGGCACGAGCTGACCCCCGGCGACCTGGCCCGCGAGACCTTCTCCTCCGGTGCCGCCGTCACCAAGCGCCTCAAGCAGCTCACCGAACGCGGACTGGTGGAGCGGCGCGGCGACACCCGCGACCGCCGGGTCGCCCACGTCCGCCTCACGGACGCCGGGCGTGACCTCGTCGACGGCATCCTGCCCGAACAGCTCGCCTACGAGTCCGCCGTCCTGTCCGGCGTCGGCGGCCCCGAGCAGGACGCGCTGGCCGCGCTCCTCGGGGCACTGCTGGGCAGACTGGAGGGCCGCCTGGACGCCCTGCGGATCTGACCTCCGGCGCGGTCCGGTACCCGGAGCGCGGTGCGTCGCCGCCCGCCTCGCGTCGGCGTCCACGGTCCGGGCGCTCGCCTCCTCGGCGCCGGCCCGAAGCCGGCGCCCGGGCGGACGGGACCGAGTCTCAGCGTTCGTCGCCCACCCGGTACACGCCGAACATCGCGCCCTGCGGATCCCGCAGCACCGCGATGCGTGGGCCGTCGGGAGGCGACGTGGGTTCCATGAGCACGGTGCCGCCACCGTCGGTGGTGTCGACCGCGGTGGTGTCCACGTCCGCCACCGCGAAGTACGGCAGCCAGTGCGCCGGCACTTCGTGCGGGAACTTGTCGTCCATCGTCACCATGCCGCCGAAGTCCGCCCCGTCGATCCCCCACTGCGGGTAGCGGTCCGAGGGGGTGACGCTCCAGCCGAACACCGTGGTGTAGAAGTCGGCGGCCCGGTCGGGCTCGCGCGTCAGCAACTCCACCCAGCCCAGCGAGCCGGGGACGTTGAAAACTCCGGCTCCCGGGAACGAGCGTCCCTGCCACAGCTGGAACACCGCACCGGTCGGATCGGCGGCCACCACGAACCGGCCCGCGTCGAAGACGTCCGTGGGGCCCTGCAGGACCGCCCCGCCGGCCGCCGCCACCTGCCGCACGACGGCGTCCGCGTCGCGCACGGCGAACGACACGTTCCACGCGACCGGCTGCGCCTGCCGGTACAGCGGGGTCAGGGCGGCGACCGCCGCCTCGCCGAGGCGGGCGATGGTGTAGCCGCCCGCCTGCTGCCGGGAGTCCGTCTCGGGACGCCAGCCGAACAGCTTGGTGTAGAACCGCTTGGCCGCTGCCGGACCGCTGGTCCCCAGCTCGGCCCAGCAGGGCCCGCCGGTCACCGGTTCGTGAAGCTTCATCGGGCGTCCTTCCGCTGAGCCGCAGACCGTCCGTCCCCCTTCGAGCACGCTACGGCCGCCTCCGGAACGCGGCCATCCGGCACCTACCGTCCCGGGTCAGATCCCGGGCCGGTACCGCAGCGGATGGTCCGCGGGCACCTCCACCAGCACGATCCGGGTGCCGTCCGGGTCCGCGATCCACATCTCCACCAGTCCCCACGGCTCCTGGACCGGAGGCCGGACGATCTCGACCCCCTTCGCGCGCAGTTCGTCGTGGGCCGCCGTCGCGTCCTCCACCTGGAGCCACAGCTTCAGCGCGGGGGAGAGGGGCTCTTCGGAGCGGCCGGAGACCTCCAGGAAGCCGCCGCCGAGGAAGTAGACGGTGCCCCGCTCGGGCCCCGTGCCGAACTCCCGGTGGACGGCGAGGCCCAGCTGCTCGCCGTAGAAGGCGCGGGAGCGGTCGGGGTCGGTGGGGCGGAGCAGGATCCGGCTGCTGAGTACATGCACCATGCGCCCCGAGACTACTGGCAGCGTTACTCTCATCGGTGCCCGCGCCGCGCCCGAGAACGAACCGCCGGCAGCGAACCGCCGGAAACGAACCGTCGAGAACGAACCGGAGACCGCACCACATGGACACCGCCGCCAGCCCGCTGACCTACCGCGACGCCACCGACGCGGACGTGGACGAGATCGTCGCGCTCATAGAGTCCGCGTACCGCGGGGAGTCCAGCCGGGCCGGGTGGACCACCGAGGCGGACATCCTCCACGGCCGGCGGACGGACCCGCAGGGCGTGCTGGAGGTCGTCAAGGCACCGGACAGCCGCCTGCTGACCGTCGAGCGGGACGGCGGGATCGTGGCCTGCTGCCGGCTGGAGCACCGAGGCGAGCACGCCTACTTCGGGATGTTCGCCGTCAGCCCGGCGCTCCAGGGCGCGGGCCTGGGCAAGGCGGTCATCGCGGAGGCGGAGCGGCAGGCCCGCCAGGCGTGGGGGGTGACGGAGATGCACATGACCGTGATCTCCGTACGCGAGGATCTCATCGCCTGGTACGAGCGCCGCGGCTACCGCCGTACGGGAGAGACGACCCCGTTCCCGTACGGCGACGAGCGCTTCGGCATCCCGCAGCGCGACGACCTTCGCTTCGAGCTGCTGGTCAAACCGCTGGTCTGACGTCGGTCCGCCGTGGGGCTCACGCGGTGAAGCGGCCGGTGCGTTTGATCTCCGGGTAGTCGGTCGTGGCACCGTCCAGGCCCAGGGCGCGCACCAGCCGCAGATGGTCCTGGGTGTTCACCGTCCAGCAGAAGACCCGCAGGCCCGCCTTGCGGGCCCGCTCCACGATCTCCAGCGTGATCCGGTTGATGTCCAGGCACAGGGTCCCGGCCCCGGCCGCCACGGCACGGTCCACGACCTCGGGGCCGTAGTACTGGGCGACCAGCGCGGTCCGCACCCCCGGCACCAGCCCGGCGATCTCGACGATGGCCTCGTCGTGGAACGAGATCACCTCCACCCGGTCCACCAGGTCCCGCCGGAGCATCACCTCGGCGAGCGCCCGCGCGGCCGCCGCGTCCTTGATCTCGGCCTGCAACGGCACCGACACGGAGTCCAGCACCTCCTCGAAGACCGGGACCCGCTCGCCGCGGCCCGCGTCCAGCGCGCGCAGCTCCTCGAGGGTCTGCTCGGCGATCGCGCCCGTGCCGTCGGTGGTGCGGTCCACGTCCGCGTCGTGCATGACGACGAGCGCGCCGTCCTTGCTCAGGTGCAGGTCCAGTTCGACGACGTCGAGGCCGGCCTGCTCGGCGGCGACGAAGGAACGCAGGGTGTTCTCGGGTTCGACACCCATCACTCCGCGGTGACCGATGGTGAGGAAGTTCAAGGCTCGACTCGCTTCCGTCGACGGCGGCGATATCAGGGGCGCAGCCTAACGGCCCTGCGGGACCGTTTCCCCTCTGCCGCGCCTGGTATACGGAGTCCCCCATCCCGCAGGAAAAAATGCGGTGAACGGCCGGGTCGGGCAGGATAATTTACGGAGGCCCCCCTTGCTGGGAGAAACCTCGTATGCATACGGTGTCCTGACGTGAGCTTCTCCTGTGGAGGATGGGACATGACGGAAATTCTTGTGCAGGTGGGTGCGGAGGGGAACATTCCTCCGGCAAGCAGGGTGGTGGAGCACCCGGCGTGGCCCGTGCTCAAGGATGCCGTGGAGCGGATCCGGCCATGGCAGTCCAAGGACGGGTCGATCGACTTCGACGCCGAGGGCGCCCCGGAGCGGGCCGTCGCCGAGGACGCCGTACGCCGCGTCGCCGGTGCCGTCGAGGAGCTGTCCCCGCTGCTCCCGCACGACCGCGCCTACCACGAGGCGCTGGTGAAGGACCTCGGCCGCTGGGCCGACGACGGCTTCCAGGTGCCCGACTTCCTCGACTCGCTGCTGGCCTTCCAGCCCGCCGCGAACCGCGCGGACGGCCTCCAGCACCTGGTCGTCTTCCCGATGTACACGCAGAACGGCAACCCCGACCGCAACCTCGAAGCGGTCGTGCTGCGCATGGTCTGGCCCGACTGGCTGGCCGAACTGGAGCGCACCCGCTACGACAACCCGCTGTTCTGCGGCATCACCTTCGAGGACTTCACGGCCGGCTACGACACCAACTCGGCCGTCCTCTTCCCGGAGACCATCGCCGTGCGCGAGGCGCCCGAGCGCTTCTCCTGGGGCGGCATCTTCTGCGACCGCGAGGCCGCCCGCTTCCGCCGCGTCACCGAGGCCGCCGTCGGCATCCTGGGCCTGGAACTGCCCGAGGACGTCGCCGCGATGGTCCACGACCAGAAGCGCTGCGAGGAGGCCTTCGTCCTGTGGGACATGGTCCACGACCGCACCCACAGCCACGGCGACCTGCCCTTCGACCCGTTCATGATCAAGCAGCGCCAGCCGTTCTGGATGTACGGCCTGGAGGAGCTGCGCTGCGACCTCACCGCCTTCAAGGAGGCCGTGAAGCTGGCGGACGACGGCGTCCCGCAGGCCCGCGACGTGCAGTACGCGGTCCTCTTCGACCGGATGTTCCGCTTCCCGGTCACCGGTGAGCGCGTGCGCAACTACGACGGTCTGGGCGGGCAGCTCCTCTTCGCCTACCTGCACAAGCACGACGTCGTGCGCTGGACCGACAACAAGCTCTTCATCGACTGGCAGCGCGCCCCGCAGGTCACCAACCAGCTGTGCGCCGAGATCGAGAAGCTGTACCGGGACGGCATCGACCGACCCAAGATCGTGCATTGGTTCGCCGGGTACGAGCTGGTCTCCACCTACCTCGCCCCGCACCCGGGCTCGAAGTGGGCCAAGGGCCCCGACGCCCTGGACCTGACCCTGCCGCCGCGCAAACTCGTCGACGACGTGCTTCCGGACGAGTTTCCGCTGAGCATGTTCTATGAGGCCCTGTCCAAGAAGCTCAAGAACGTCATCGCGTCGACCCGGGGCATCACCAGAGACGGCGCCGAGCGGGCCGCCGCGTGAGCGACGGCACCGGCGGGCAGGAACAGGCACGGCAACAGGCTGGGGAGGCGAGGACCATGGGGAACGGGGCGCTCGACGGCGCGGTGATCGCGGTGGCCGGGGCGGGCGGGCCCGCCGGACGGGCCGCGCTGCTGCGGCTCGCCGAGGCGGGTGCGACGGTCGTCGGCTCGGACAACGACCCGGAGCGGCTGGCGGAGGCGGTCGACGCGGCGCGCTACGCGCACGGCGGTGCCGCGGTCACCGGCGAGAAGGTCGACCTGCTCGACCTCGACACCACCCGAGCCTGGGCCGACCGCATCGAGAAGGACTTCGGACGGGTCGACGGCCTGGTCCACCTCGTCGGCGGCTGGCGCGGCAGCCAGACCTTCACCAAGACCGACCTCGGCGACTGGGACCTGCTGGAGAAGCTGCTGATCCGCACCGTCCAGCACACCTCCCTAGCCTTCCACGAAGTGCTCCAGCGCAGCGACCGCGGCCGCTACGTCCTGATCAGCGCGGCCGGCGCGAGCAACCCCACCGCGGGCAACGCCGCCTACTCGGCCGCCAAGGCCGCCGCCGAGGCGTGGACGCTGGCCATGGCGGACTACTTCCGCAAGGCGGGGGGCGAGCAGGGACCGACGTCCGCTGCTGCGATCCTGGTGGTCAAGGCGTTGGTGCACGACGCGATGCGCGCCGAGCGCCCCAACGCGAAGTTCGCGGGCTTCACGGACGTCAAGGACCTGGCCGAGGCGGTCGCCGGAGTCTGGGAGAAGCCCGCCGCGGAAGTGAACGGAAACCGTCTGTGGCTGACCGAGAAGCCGTGAACCCCCCGAAGACCGACGCGCGTCGCCACCACGACCCCGAGGTCCGGGGTTTCGCCAGTGACAACTACGCCGGCGCGCACCCCGAGGTGCTCGCTGCCCTGGCCCTGGCCAACGGCGGGCACCAGGTCGCGTACGGCGAGGACGAGTACACCGAGAACCTCCAGCGGGTGATCCGCAGCCACTTCGGCTCCGGCGCCGAGGCGTTCCCGGTCTTCAACGGCACCGGCGCCAACGTCGTCGCGCTCCAGGCGGTCACCGACCGCTGGGGCGCGGTGATCTGCGCCGAGAGCGCGCACATCAACGTCGACGAGGGCGGCGCCCCCGAGCGCATGGGCGGCCTCAAGCTGCTCACCGTCCCCACCCCCGACGGCAAGCTCACGCCCGACCTGATCGACCGGCAGGCGTACGGCTGGGACGACGAGCACCGCGCGATGCCGCAGGTCGTCTCGATCACCCAGAGCACCGAGCTGGGCACGCTGTACACGCCGGACGAGATCCGCGCCATCTGCGAGCACGCCCACGCGCACGGCATGAGGGTGCACCTGGACGGCTCCCGGATAGCCAACGCCGCCGCATCCCTGGACGTGCCCATGCGCACGTTCACCAACGCGGTCGGCGT
The DNA here is from genome assembly GCF_055603605.1 of Streptomyces sp. NPDC037271. Taxonomy (NCBI): domain Bacteria; kingdom Bacillati; phylum Actinomycetota; class Actinomycetes; order Kitasatosporales; family Streptomycetaceae; genus Streptomyces; species Streptomyces sp. NPDC037271. The sequence goes on along the minus strand of NZ_JBVJVN010000003.1, from coordinate 54,656 downwards.
CGACCTCCTCTCGCTCGGCGGCACCAAGAACGGCGCCCTGTTCGGCGAGGCGGTCGTGGTCCTGAACCAGGACGCCGTGCGCCACATGAAGCACCTGCGCAAGCTGTCCATGCAGCTCGCCTCCAAGATGCGCTTCGTGTCGGTGCAGCTGGAGGCGCTGCTCGCCAAGGACCTGTGGCTGCGCAACGCCCGCCACTCCAACGAGATGGCCCAGCGCCTCGCCGAGGGCGTGCGCGCCGTGCACGGTGTGGAGATCCTCTACCCGGTGCAGGCCAACGCCGTCTTCGCCCGGCTGCCGCACGAGGTGGGCGAGCGCCTGCAGAAGCGGTTCCGCTTCTACTTCTGGGACGAGGCCGCCGGCGACGTGCGCTGGATGTGCGCCTTCGACACCACCGAGGACGACGTCGACGCCTTCGTCGCCGCCCTCAAGGAGGAGATGGCGCGCTGACCGCGGCCTCCCGGGTCATGCATAGGTATGCGATCACCTGAAAAGTCATTGACTGGTGGGTGATCGCGTTCCTATGCTCTGCAAGCATGGAGCTGATCCAGAAGACCCCTGACCTGTCCGCCTACTTGGCCGCCGACGAGGTCATCGACCACGACCACCCGCGGGTACGGGAGGTGGCGGGGCGGCTCGCCAAGGAGGCGGAGGACTCGTATGCCTATGCGCGGCTGGCCTTCGAGTTCGTGCGCGACACCATCCCGCACTCCCAGGACTCCGGAGACCCACGCGTCACCTGGCGCGCCTCGGACGTCCTGGAGCAGCGCACCGGCATCTGCTACGCCAAGGCCCACGCGCTGGCCGCGCTGCTGCGGGCCGAGGACATCCCGACAGCTCTGTGCTACCAGCGGTTCGACGTGGTGCACGGGCTGGTCGCCGTACGGTTCAACGGCGCCTGGCACCGTCAGGACCCGCGCGGCAACAAGCCCGGTGTGGACGCCCGCTTCTCCCTGGACCGGGAACAGCTGGCCTTCACGCCGGACACCGCGGCCGGCGAGGCGGACTACCCGGACCTGTACGCCGCACCGCACCCGGTCGTGCTCGATGCCCTGCGGGCGGCCACCGACCGCTCCCACCTGTGGGCGACGCTGCCGCCCGCGCTGCCGTCGTAGGAGGAGCCGCCCCGGCCGGGGTCAGCGCGCCTCGGCCGTGCGCAGCTGCTCCTGGGTCGGGGCGGTGCCGCCGAGATGGGCCGGCATCCACCAGGTGTCGTCCGCCCCCTTGGGGCGCACCGGGTAGGCGCGCTGCGCGGCCTCCAGCAGTTCCTGCACCCGCTCGCGCACCCGGCGGGTGAGGGCGCCCGCGTACTGCTCGCGGGATGCCTCCATCGCCTCGCCGACCCGGATCGTGACCGGGATGTGGCTGCGCTTGAAGTTGCGCGGGTGGCCCTTGGTCCACAGCCGCTGGGTGCCCCACACCGCCATCGGGATCAGCGGGACCCCCGCCTCCTGCGCCAGGCGCGCGGCGCCCGACTTGAAACTCTTGAGGGTGAACGACTCGGAGATCGTCGCCTCGGGGAAGACCCCGACGATCTCACCGGACCGCAGTGAGTCCAAGGCGTGCGCGTACGCCGCCTCGCCCTGCTTGCGGTCCACCGGGATGTGCTTCATGTTGCGCATCAGCGGACCGGAGATCCGGTGCCGGAAGACCGACTCCTTCGCCATGAAGCGCACCAGCCGCTTCTGGGGCAGTGCCGCCAGGCCGTCGAAGATGAAGTCCAGGTAGCTGATGTGGTTGCTCACCAGCACGGCGCCGCCCGCGCGCGGGATGTTCTCCGAACCCTGGCAGTCGATCTTGAGGTCCCACACCTTGAAGAGGGTGCGGGCGAGACCGATGGCCGGGCGGTAGGCGAGTTCTGCCATGGGCGGGTCGGACCCTTCCTTGTCAGCCTGGGAAGGGGACTCCCAGCCGAAAGTTACGCAGCCGTAGGTTTACGGCTTGTCGCAGATCGTGCCCCAAGAACGGCCGGTGTACCAGCCTTGGTGCCCGCCCGTGGCGAGATCCTCATCACGTCACCGGCCGGGTCGTGGCCGAAACGCGACGGCGAGCCGGGAATCTTCGCCGCCCCCTGAGCGCTGCACGTGGGGACGACTGGGCCGGACCGGGCAAGGCGCGGGGTGGTCCGGACCGGGCTGTGGCGCGCGCTGACGCGCGCTCATGAATGCCGCTCAGGCGGCGGAACGGAGGCACGCGGGTGCGCGAGCAGGGTGAAGACAGGCGGCTCGACCCGTCCGGCTCGCGGCTCGATGCAGCCGACCTCGATGCCGAACTCGGCGCCCGCGCCACGCTCGTGCAGTTCTCCAGCGCCTTCTGCGCGCCCTGCCGGGCCACCCGTCGGATCCTGGCGGAGGTGGCCGGCATGGTCCCCGGCGTCGCCCATGTCGAGATCGACGCCGAGGCCCGCCTCGAGCTCGTCCGCGCCCTCGACGTGCCCAGCACCCCGACGGTGCTGGTGCTCGACGCCGGCGGACGCGTCGTGCGGCGCGCCGTCGGGCAGCCGCGCAAAGCGGACGTGATCGCCGCACTGGGCGAGGCGGTGTGAGAACCGCCACGCCGCCGGTGAGGCCTTCTCCACAGCCTCCACGTCCCGGGACGTATTTGACTATGTCCGCCCCCCGTCGTCAGCCTGCCCGTATGCCTTCGCTCCCCTCTCCCCGGGCCGAGGCGCAACGCAGAAGGACATCCCCCATGACGGCCACACCCGACCTCGCCGCGCCGCGGCTCGCCACCTCCGACCTGCTGCGGTCCGTCTTCCGGCGGCACGCCGCGGGGGTCGCCGTGATCACCGCGCGCGGTGACGCGGGCCCGGTCGGTTTCACGGCCACGTCCCTCGCCTCCGTCTCCGCCGAGCCGCCGCTGCTCTCCTTCGGCATCGGCTCCGGTTCCTCCAGCTGGCCCACGGTGTCCGCGGCCGAGCACGTCGGCGTCCACCTGCTCGGCGAGCACCAGCAGGACCTCGCGTCCACCTTCGCCCGCAGCGGCGCCGACCGCTTCGCCGCGCCCACCGCGTGGCGCGACGGCCCCGAGGGCGTGCCCGTGCTGGACGGCGTCCTCGCCTGGCTCGTGTGCCGGGTCGTCGGCCGCGTGCCCGCGGGGGACCACCGCATCGTGGTGGCGGAGGTTCTCCTCGGCGACTCCGCGGGCGCCGGCCGCCCTCTCCTGTACCACCAGGGGCGTTACAACGGACTGCGTGACTGACCGGTCGCCGGGACCGCTTCTGCGGAACCGTCGGGTTCCGGTTACGCTGCGTTGCGAAGGTCACAGTTCAAAGCGCTTGCTTAGCGGGAAAGAACTGGGTGTACTGACGAGTAATATTCCGGCGTGGAGCGCAGGTCGCCCCGCCCGGGATCGGCCGCTTGGGGCGCCTATGCTGCCTGCAAGAGGCAGCACTGAAATGTCGACGCAGTAGGAGAGCCGGCGTGAGCTTGAGGATCGTTGTCACTGTGAAGTACGTGCCCGACGCCACTGGCGACCGGCACTTCGCCGATGACCTGACCGTCGACCGCGACGACGTCGACGGTCTGCTCTCCGAGCTGGACGAGTACGCGGTCGAGCAGGCGCTGCAGATCTCGGAAGCACGCCAGGAAGCAGGCGACGACGTGGAGATCACCGTCCTGACGGTGGGTCCGGAGGACGCGAAGGACGCGCTGCGCAAGGCGCTGTCCATGGGCGCGGACAAGGCGATCCACGTCGAGGACGACGACCTGCACGGCACCGACGCCATCGGCACCTCCCTGGTCCTGGCCAAGGCGATCGAGAAGGCCGGCTACGACCTGGTGATCTCCGGCATGGCCTCCACCGACGGCGCCATGGGCGTCGTCCCGGCGCTGCTCGCGGAGCGCCTGGGCGTGCCGCAGGTGACGCTGCTGTCCGAGGTCTCCGTCGAGGACGGCACGGTCAAGGGCCGCCGCGACGGCGACGCCGCCACCGAGCAGCTGGAGGCCTCCCTGCCGGCCGTCGTCTCGGTCACCGACCAGTCCGGCGAGGCGCGTTACCCCTCCTTCAAGGGCATCATGGCGGCCAAGAAGAAGCCGGTTCAGTCCTGGGACCTGTCCGACCTCGACATCGACGAGGACGAGGTCGGCCTGGAGAACGCCTACACGGTCGTCGACTCGGCGGCGGAGCGCCCGGCGCGCACCGCGGGCACGATCGTCAAGGACGAGGGCGAGGGCGGCAAGCAGCTCGCCGCCTTCCTCGCGGAGCGAAAGTTCGTGTGACGCAGCCTCGCGGGCCAGAAGTTCATCTGAGCTCCGGATTCGCCGACCGCCCCTCACATCTCGCAAGCAGGAGAGAAGAAGTCCCATGGCTGAAGTTCTCGTCTACGTCGACCACGTGGACGGTGCCGTCCGCAAGCCCACCCTGGAGCTGCTGACCCTCGCCCGCCGTATCGGCGAGCCGGTCGCCGTGGCCCTCGGCAACGGCGCCGCCGACACCGCCGCCGCGCTCGCCGAGCACGGCGCGGTCAAGGTCCTCACCAGTGAGGCCGCCGAGTACGCCGACTACCTGGTCGTGCCGAAGGTGGACGCCCTCCAGGCAGCCGTCGAGGCCGTCTCCCCGGCCGCCGTGCTGGTCCCGTCCTCCGCCGAGGGCAAGGAGATCGCCGCCCGCCTGGCGCTGCGCCTGGGCTCCGGCATCATCACCGACGCCGTCGACCTGGAGGCCGGCGACGAGGGCCCGGTGGCCACCCAGTCGGTGTTCGCCGCCGCCTTCACCACCAAGTCCCGCGTCTCCAAGGGCACCCCGGTCATCACGGTGAAGCCGAACAGCGCGGCCGTCGAGCCGGCCCCGGCCGCCGGTGCGGTCGAAGCCCTGTCGGTGTCCTTCTCCGCCGCCGCGACCGGCACCAAGGTCACCTCGCGCACGCCGCGCGAGTCGACCGGCCGTCCGGAGCTGACCGAGGCCGCGATCGTCGTCTCCGGCGGCCGTGGCGTCAACGGCGCGGAGAACTTCGCGATCATCGAGGCCCTGGCCGACTCGCTCGGCGCGGCCGTCGGTGCCTCGCGCGCCGCGGTGGACGCCGGCTGGTACCCGCACACCAGCCAGGTCGGCCAGACCGGCAAGTCCGTCTCGCCGCAGCTGTACATCGCCTCCGGTATCTCCGGCGCGATCCAGCACCGCGCGGGCATGCAGACCTCGAAGACGATCGTGGCGATCAACAAGGACGCCGAGGCCCCGATCTTCGAGCTGGTCGACTACGGCGTCGTCGGCGACCTCTTCGACGTCGTCCCGCAGCTCACCGAGGAAGTGAAGTCCCGCAAGGGCTGAGCGTTCCGCGCCGCACGGCTCCGGCCGAGGCCCCCGCGGCCGTCCGTGGATGCCGTGGACGAATTCGAGGGCCTGGCGTGACGCCGGCCTTCAAGACCCGGTCGTGGTCTTGAAGGCCGGCGTTGTCGTATGGGGGTGGGTGCGGACGGCTGTGCGGCCGTAGGCATCTGGGGGAGATCCCGGCTGCCCACGCCGAGCAGGACACCGACACCTGGAAGGAGCGCTGCGGAAACCCGCGCGGGAGCCGAGGGCGCCGTCGCCCAGGGCGTCCAATGCTGCGGCCTGCGCGCAGACCCCGCTACCGCGGCCTCGCGAAAGCCGGCCTCCAGCTCCAGCTCACCGGCGCCGCGATCAGCCTCGCCCGCATCGACGTCCACCCCGTCGGCGTACCCCGCACCCGCACCCGCACCAGCCGCTTCGCGGCACTCGGCCCCGCCGGGCCGAGAAGAGCCTGCCCTCGAATTGACCGACAGCGTCATGTCGTGACTCCCGGGGCTCAACCGCGTCCGGTCGGCGGTGGGCCAGGCCGATTCGGGGCTCCATCAATTCTTCACCAAGATCACTACAACCCTTTCAGGGTGTGTCGCACATCACGAAGGACGCCCGCGGATTACCCGATTTCTGCCCGGTTTCTGCATTGGACGAGTCCACCAAGCCCCGGCTTCGATAAGGAACTTGTATCGCAGGGGGCGGCGAGATTTCCCCTCGTAACCGAGAAGGGAGTCGTGATGTCACAATCACGACGGATATTCAGCAGACGCCAGTCACTGGCTATTTTCGGGGGAATCGCGGCAGGTACCGCACTGCCCCTGGGGGTGTTCGGGTCCCGCCCCGCGTACGCGGCGGGCACGGCGGCGGCCGACGGCGGTACACGGCTGCCCGACACCGACCGCGGCAAGGTCGTGCATGCCTACCGGACCGGCGGCCGCGCGGTGCGCACGGCCGCGGCGGCGGCGCTCGTGGGCAACGCGGACGACGTGGCCACGTTCCTCGGCGAGAGGCTGCCGGCGGCCACGGCAGAGGACAACCGTTTCGCGCTGACCAAGGCCCTGGTCAGCGCGGGCAAGGCCACGCGTGCCGGGATCGGGCAGGCGCTGTCCGGCGGGGACGCGGCGGTCGCGGCCTATCTGGAGGGCGGCTTCGCGGCGGCCGTGTCCGAGGACCTCGAAGTGGCCGTGACCACGGTCAACGCGCACGGCGGCAGGGCCGTCAAGCGTGAGTCCGCCGAGGCGCTCGCAGCCGGTACGGACTTCGCGCTGCGGGACTTCCTCAGCGGCGGGCAGTACGACGCGCACGACGAGGACCAGCGCGTCCAGGTGACCTCCATCCTCGTGACCGCCTCGCCGCAGGTGCGGGAGTACGCGGAGCGGGCGCTCGACGACGGATCGCCGCGGGCGATCCAGTGGTTCCTGACGACGGGGCAGTACATCGCCCGGGCGCGGGACGAGGAGACGGCGGAGATCCAGCAGCTGGTCAAGATCGTGGAGTCGGAGGGACGGCGCGCCGAGCGCAAGACCGACGAGGCGGTCGAGCTCTCCGAGCAGGCGGTCCAGGCCGCCGCCAAGGCCAAGGAGGCCGCGCTGGAGGCGAAGGCCGAGGCACAGGCGGCCGAACAGGACGTGCAGCGTTCCGCCCGGGCGGCGAACAAGGCCGCGCGCGCGGCCCAGGGCGCCGCGGCGGCCGCGACCACCGCGGTGTCCGCCTCGCGTACGGCGCAGGCCGCGGCCCGGCGTTCGGTGGCCGCGGCGAACGCGGCCGCGGCCGCCGCCGCGGCAGCGGGGCGCGCCGCGTCACGCGCGTACCACGCGGCGATCCGCGCCTCCAAGGACGCGAACATGGCGGACGCGGCCAACCAGGCGGCGCAGGCCGCGCGGAAGATGGTCAGCTGGGTGCGCAGCGTGGCGGCGAAGGCACTGATCGCCTCGTACGCCTCCGACGCGGCCGAGGCCGCGGGCAACGCTGCCGCGAGCGCCGCGATCAACTCGGCCGCCGCCGCGCGCGCCTCGGCCGACGCGGCCGTCGCCTCCGGTGCCGCGCAGTCCGAGGCCGCCGAAGCACAGCGCCAGGCCGCCATCGCCGAGGCCGCCGCGAGCCGTGCCACCGCGGCCGCGAGCCGGGCCTCGACCCTCTCGCGGCGGTCGGCCGCCGCCGCCCGTACCGCGTCCGCCGCCGCCGACAGCGCGGCCGACCACGCGGAGAAGGCGGCCGATGCCGCCGAGGAGGCGGCCCGCAACGCCGGCAAGGCCGTGGACTACGCCAACCGCTCCACCGCCGCCGCCAACGCCGCCGTGGACGCCGCCAACAAGGCGTACGAGGCGGTCACCGAGGCGCGCACGGTCGAGCAGGAGGCCCGGGCCGCCGAGATCGAGCGGCTGAACGAGGAGGCCGCCGAGGCGATGGAGGTGGCCAAACAGAAGGCGGTCACCGAGAGCGACGAGCTGGCGCGCGCCAACCGGGAGCGCACCCAGGAAGCACGCCTGTCCGAGGAACTCGTCACGCTGATCACCGCGATGGAGGCGGCGCTCGCCGCGGGCCGGACCGGTGAGGCCGTGGACAAGGGCCGGCAGGCCGCCGTCGAGCTGCTCGAGGGGCCGGGTACGTGGACCCGGGAGGCGGCCCAGTTCGCCCTCGCCGGCTCGGACGACGACGTACTGCGGTGGATCGAGGCCGACCGGGTCCTCGCCCTGCAGCAGGACAACGCGGAGAACGCCGCGGCCATCGCCGCGATCTCCACGCAGCACGTGGCCACCGCGGCCGCGGCGGCGCTGCAGACCGAGGACCCCGCCGCCATCAAGGCGTTCCTGGAGACCGGTGCGGTCGAGGCGGCCAGGGACGACAACGAGGTCGAGGTGACCACGCTCCTCGCCGACGACACCACCGGCAGGGCGGTACGGCAGGCGGGCGAGGCGGCTCTCGAGAAGGGCACCGCCGAAGCGCTGCACCACTTCCTGCACGTGGAGCTCCCCACGGCCGTCCACGAGGACGACGAGGTGGCGGCCACCACGCTCCTGACGACCGGCGGTCCCTACGTACAGGCCGCGGCGAAGGTCGCGCTCGAAGGCGATTCGCACATGCTGCGCCAGTTCATCGGCACCACGCAGCACGAGTTCGCGCGGATCGACCACGACCACGCCACGCACATCAGCGCGATCCGTGCGGCGATCGCGCAAGCGGCCAAGGTCGCGCAGAACGCGCTCGAGGACGCGGCGCGGGCCTCCGAGGCGGCCGCCCTCGCCCGCTCGGAGGCTCAGAAGGCGACCGACTGGGCCAACAAGGCCGAGGGGTGGGCGGCCGAAGCCAAGGTCTCCGCCGAGGAGGCCCGGCAGAACGCGACGGCCGCCGAAGCCTCCGCGGCGTCCGCCGCGCAGTCCGCGCAGACCGCGGCCAACGCCGCCGCCGTGGCCCGCGAGGCGAGCAGGGTGGCGCGGAACGCGGCGGGCCGGGCCGCGCGCTCCGGCGTGGTCGCCGCGTCCTACGCCGCGGACGCGCAGGCGTCGGCGACGGCCGCACGGCAGGCGGAGCTCGCGGCGGGCAAGTCCCACGCCGAGGCGGCCGTCGCCGCGACCGTGGCGAGGATCCTGGTCATCAAGGCCGCGATCCAGCAGGCGTACCAGGACGCGATCGACAACTCGAAGGTGCCGATCAACGACGACAACGGCCTGCCGCCGGGCGCCGAGAGCTGCCTGACGCCGTTCGGCGACCCGATCACCCACCGGAACAACACCAACCCGTGGGAGCTGGGGTGGAGCTGGCTCACCGGCGACGGCCCCAGGTCGATGTGCTTCGGCCCGGACGACGAATTCACCCAGACCTACCGCGAGCACCCGAAAGTCCAGGAGGTGCTCGACTTCTTCCTCGAGATGCAGCAGAGCGGGGACTACGAGCTGGGCCACACCTACTACAACGACTACTCACTCGGCCAGTGGGAGGGCGTCGGCAAGTACATCAGGGACCTCGGGACGCTCACCACGGCCGGGCACACCGGCAACCTCGTGTACACGTACATGGGCTCGCACGACATCCGTATGACCCCCATCCGGGAGAACCCGGACGGGTCGGTCGTCTGGCGCTACACCGCGTACAACGAATCGGACATCGAGTCGGCGACGCACCCGCCGGTCATCGGGTACACGGACCTGTGGAGCAGTACGGTCGGCGCGTTCGTCGACAAGGTCGTCGGTGACGACGGGCCGCTGTCGCGCACGACCCAGGTGATCGAGTTCAACGTGACGCTGGGGCCGTGATGCGCGGGGGTACGGGCGGACGGTGGCTTTGCGCCGTCCTTGCCGCCGCGGCTGTGGCCGTCTCGGGCTGTGCGGCACCGGTCGATCCGGAGCGGCTGCCCGGTGTGTACCGCAACGACGAGGGCGGGCAGGTCGAGCTCTCGGCCGACGGTACGTTCTCCGCCACCCGCGTGACGACGGGTGACGGCCCCGATTCGGCCGACTTCAGGGGCAGTTGGGACTACGAGGACCCGAGTAGTGGCGACGACTTCGTGTACCTGCTGATCGAGGACGGCGGGCTGGGGAAGATCGGCGGGATCCAGCTCTACGTGGACGACCAGGACACGCTGTTCTTCCGGTCCGATCCGGACGGTCCGATCACGCAGGAGCTCAACAAGTCGAGCTGAGTGGTCCGACGGCGCTGGGCGGAAAGGTCGCGGAGTTCCTCCGCGACCTTTCCGTTTCTTCCCGGACGCCTTTCGGCGGCTTGCGTCGCGAGCCGTTACGAAGTCGTTGTCAAGATCACTACAACCTCTTCCAGGCGTGACGCGGATCACGGTCCGAACTCGCCGGTTGCCCGATTTCTTTCCGTTTTAGGAATTGGACGTATTCGCCAAGTGCCCGCTTCGATAAGGGGCTTGATCCCGAAGAACTGTCGAGTTTCCAGGACTGTGATGAAGCCACCCAACACATTCGTGCGCATTCTGGGCGCCGCGGCCACCGCCGGCGCCCTGGCATGGGCCGTGCTCGCCCAGGGCGGCGCGGATGCCGCCGCCGGGCCCTCCACCGAGGCCGTCGCCGACACCGCGCCCGGCTACGCCATCGAGGACTACAACTACCCGGGCGCCGACAAGATCCTGGCCGAGCGGAACATCGTCCTCAAGCGCGGCGACGGCCACATCGTGCTCGCCGACTGCGCCAGCGGGGACAACCTCCTGCAGTTCCTCGCGCGCGACCAGGAGGACGTCTGCTTCAGGGTCACCGCCGACGAGGGCTGGCTGACTCTCGAACTTCCCGCGGTGCACGGGGTGAAGACGGACGACTCCGCCAACACCCACCTGGAGATGACCGCCGAGGGCGACCAGGTCGAGTACGACATCCCCGCGGACACGTGGGAGGGCGTCGGCGAGTCCGTCGACGGCCGGGACCACGTCCTGGTCGAGATCCGCGTCACCAACTAACCGAGGTCCCGCTGTGATTGAGGAAACCGCTCGTATGTCTTCCACAAGACGTCCCCGTCTGGCCGCGCTCGGCGCGGTCCTGGCCGCCGGGTCGCTCGCGCTGAGCGCGGCACCCGCTGTCGCCGTCACCGGCGGCACTCCGGTCGCCGGCTCGGACACCACCCACGCCTACACCGCTCAGATCATCATCGGCGCCCATGACCGCGGCTGCTCCGCCGTCCTCGTCGACGCCGAATGGCTGCTCACCGCGGCCAGCTGCTTCGCCGAGGACCCGGCCGCCCCGCTCGCCGTCCCGGCCGGCGTCCCCGCCAGGGCGACCACCGCCGTCATCGGCCGCTCCGACCTCTCCGGCACGCAGGGCGCCGAGCGCCGCGTCGTCGAGATCGTGCCGCGCACGGACCGCGACGTGGTCCTGGCCCGCCTCAACCGGCCCGTCACCAACGTGACCCCGGCCCAGCTCGCCACCACCGCGCCCGCGTCCGGTGCGGAGCTGACCTTCGCCGGATACGGCCGTACGAAGACCGTATGGGCACCGCTCAAGCTGCACACCGGTACCTACACCGTCGACTCCGTCGCGGCCACCGCCGCGGGTGTCACCGGCAAGGACGGCGCGGCCGCCTGCATGGGCGACACCGGCGGCCCGGTCACCTCCGGCGGCAAGCTCGTCGGCCTCAACAGCCAGTCCCTCCAGGGCGGCTGCCTCGGCATCGACGAGACCCAGACCTCCACCGCGGGCGTCATCGCGCGCGTCGACGACCTCGCCTCCTGGATCGACGAGAAGGCCGGCGCCACCCGCATCGTCGACTTCAACGGCGACGCCGTCGAGGACATCGCCATCGGCGACCCGATGGCCACGGTCGGCGGCGACACCACCGCGGGTCTCGTCCGTGTCGTCCACGGCGGCGGCAAGGGCGCCGCCGAGATCACCCAGGACCTCGACTGGGTGCCCGGCGGCGCCGAGGCCGGGGACCACTTCGGCGGCCACCTCGCGACCGTCGACTACAACGAGGACGGCTACACCGACCTCGTCGTCACCGCGTCCGAGGAGAACGTCGGCAGCGCGGTCGACGCCGGCTTCGTCGACATCCTGTTCGGGGGCAAGGACGGCCTCGGCAGCGGCCCGGCCGCCCGCCACTTCGAACAGGGCTCCGGCAACGGCTCCATCGGCGCGTCCGCGCCCGAGACCGGCGACCGGATGGGCACCTCCCTCGCCGCGGGTACCACCGCCGAAGGCAAGCCGTGGGTCCTGATCGGCGCGCCGGGCGAGGCGCTCGGCTCGGTCGCCGAGGCGGGCAGTGCCTTCTACGTGCACGGCGACACCAACGTCAGCATCAACCAGGACACCGCGGACGTCCCCGGCTCGGCCGAGGCCAACGACGCCTTCGGCACGTCCGTCACGGGCGACTCCAACTTCATCGCCATCGGCGCTCCCGGTGACGCCATCGGCGGCAACGCGAACGCCGGCAACCTGGCCGTGCTCAGCCACAAGCTGGACGCCGGCGGACGGCCCACCGTGGTCACGGGCATGGACCAGGACAACGAGAAGATCAGCGGCGCCGCCGAGGCCGGTGACAAGTTCGGTCAGGCCCTCGCGCTGGTCGCCTACCGCCCGTCCGGTGCGGCCACGGCCACCGACTCGATCCTCGCCATCGGCTCGCCCGGCGAGGCCCTGGCCGCCGAGGACGGCGGCGAGCAGCGGGCCGGCGCGGGCAACGTCATGCTCGTGCACATCGAGGCGGACGGCACCTGGGACTACATGCACGCGCTCAACCAGGGCACCGGTACCGACGACCGTTCCGGCACGATCGAGGCCGGTGACAACGCGGGCTCGTCCCTCAGCGCGGTCAACACCGCGCCCCGGGAGGTCGGTTCGGCCGCCACCCTGAAGATCGCCGTGGGCACCCCCGGTGAGGACCTCGCGGGCGTCACCGACGCCGGCGCCATCCACACCTTCTCGCTGATGGGTTCGGCAGGCGCCAACGACCTGTGGATCGAGGCCGGCGACGGCGACGGCATCCCCGGCTCCCCGGGTGAGGGCGACAAGCTGGGCGCGAGCATCCACTTCACCCCGCGGAACCTCTACGCCGGTATGCCCTACGGGCCCACCGCCACCGGAGCCCTGCACGTCCTGCCGTTCCCGAACGCCGTACCGGGCGGTACGAGCGCGCCGGCGACCACGTACCAGCCGGGCCAGGGCGGACTCCCGGCCAACGGCAACTACTTCGGGTTCTCGGCGCGGTAACGGCTGCCGCCGTAACGGCATGAGCTCCCGGGGACCATCCGGTGCCCCTGTCGGTTGATTCGGGGGCAGGCTCCTCTCGGCCCCGCCGGGCTTCGGCCCGGCGGGGCCGAGTGCTGCGAAGCGGCCGGTGCGGGCGGCTTTCACGAGGCCGTGGCAGCGGGATCCGCGTGCAGGCCGCCTCCCCGGATCCCTTCGGCCGCACGGCCATCCGCACCCACCCCGTACGACAACGCCGGCCTTCACGACCACGACCGGGTCTTGAAGGCCGGCGTCACGCCAGGCCCCCGGATGCGCCCACGGCCTCCCACGGACGGTCGCGGGGGCCCCGGCGTCTGCGCAGGATGGTGTTGACCGGCGGAGGACCGACAGATAACTTCACTCTACGGATTACTGATTCCGTTCAGCGGAAAAGTTGAAGCCAGGAGGGTGTGGGATGGGTCAGCAGGAGAAGGTGGCAACGAGCCTCGCGGGCGCCGTCGGCGAGGAGATCAGCGCCTCCCTCGCACCGGTCGACGCGGAGCTGGAGCGCCGCTACCCCGGAGACCCGGGCACCCGTCAGCCCGTGCACACCGTCTACGTCCCCGGCGACGTCTTCGCCGCCGACACCGTCCGCTCCTGGGGCGACCGCGCGCTCGCCGCCCTCGACGAACACGCCCCCGACGCCGCGTCCTTCGCCGCCGTCCTCGGCCTCGCCGACGACCTCGCCGAGCCGGTGTACGGCCGCGTACGCGCCAAGCTGGAGCGCGAGCCGATCGAGGACCTCCGCGTCGACTTCGAGGACGGCTACGGCAACCGCACGGACGCCGAGGAGGACGAGGCCGCGGCCCGCGCGGCCCGGCTGATCGCCGAGGCGTACGACCAGGGCACCGCGGCCCCGTACATGGGCATCCGCATGAAGTGCATGGAGGCTCCGGTGCGCGCCCGGGGCATCCGCACGCTCGACGTCTTCCTCAGCGGCCTGATGGAGGCCGGCGGTCTGCCCGACGGGCTGGTCCTCACCCTGCCCAAGGTGACGTACCCCGAACAGGTCACCGCCATGGTGCGGCTCCTGGAGGCCTTCGAGAAGGCCCGCGGCCTGGAGTCCGGCCGCATCGGCTTCGAGATCCAGATCGAGACCAGCCAGTCCATCCTGGCCGCCGACGGCACGGCCGCCGTCGCCCGCATGATCCAGGCCGCCGAGGGCCGCGCCACCGGCCTCCACTACGGCACCTTCGACTACAGCGCCTGCCTCGGCGTCTCCGCGGCGTACCAGGCCAGCGACCACCCGGCCGCCGACCACGCCAAGGCCGTCATGCAGGTCGCCGCCGCCGGCACCGGCGTACGCGTCTCCGACGGCTCCACCAACGTCCTGCCGGTCGGCCCCACCGAGAAGGTCCACGACGCCTGGCGCCTGCACTTCGGCCTCACCCGCCGCGCCCTCGCCCGCGCCTACTACCAGGGCTGGGACATGCACCCCGGCCACATCCCGACCCGGTACGCGGCCGTCTTCGCCTTCTACCGCGAGGGCTTCGAACAGGCCGCCGCCCGTCTCGCCCGCTACGCCAACCGCACCGGCGGCGACGTGATGGACGAGCCCGCCACCGCCAAGGCCCTCAGCGGCTACCTGCTGCGCGGCCTGGACTGCGGAGCCCTGGACATCGCGGAGGTCGCCCGGCTGACCGGTCTGACCCGCGCCGACCTGGAGGGGTTCTCGTCCCCGCGGCGCGGTGACCTCACGGCATCGGCGCAGTAGGCGGCCGGGTCCCCGGGAGCGGTCCGTCCGTCCGGCCGGAGCGCACGTACCGCTCCAGGCCGGACGCCGTCACCCGCTCCTCCTCGGCGAACAGCCGCGTCCCCCGCTCGCACAGCCGCCGGTCGGCCCGCGCCCGCGCACAGAACTCCTCGGGCGTCGCCCCGAACAGCTCCCGCAGCCGGGCCGACTCCCGCAGCAGCTCGGTGATCAGTACGCGTTGGTCGCCGGGGTGCCGGCGGGGTGCTGCTCCGGTGCCGTCGTGCAGCACGCCGTGGCGGTTGACGTAGGCGTACGCGCCGCGCAGCACCGCGGTGCCGTCCCCTTCCGCCTGCTCGACGCGTACGTCGGGCGCGGAGAGCCAGGCGCGGTCGAAGTTGCCGGACGCCATCGGCACCCCCTCGCTCGCGTCGATCACGGCGAGCTGCTCGGCGTCGAGCCAGAGGACGAACAGCTCCCGCACGAAGCCCGGGGCGCCCACCGGCGAGGCGGACACGTAGCCCATGCGGCTCACATGGGCGGAGACGCCGATGTCGACCCCGGTGACCCGTGCCTTGACCATCGGGATCGGCGAGTCGGTCCCGAACTCGGCCATCTTGTGCCGCAGCTGCGCCGGGGCGGCGTTGGAGCCGATCGCGATCACGGGGAACCGGTCGACGCGGTCCTCGTGGACCGGCCGGTCCAGCGGCAGCAGCCGGTCCCCGTCCAGCACCCCGGACTCCCGCGGCCACGCCCCCGGGTACAGCAGCGGCTCCTCACGCGGTACCCCGGCCAGCCCGAGCGCCCGTAACGTCCGGTCCTCGCGGGGCGGTCGCGTCGGCGCGCGGTCATTTTCCGGTGGCCGGGCGGTCCTCCGGCCCTCGTCGCATTGCTTCGACACGGTGCGGGTCCTCCCGGCGGTGAAGTGGCGGTGGTGGTGGCGTGGGAGCGGGTCCGGGCCGCCAGGTCCGGCTCCGGCGCGGCTGGTCGTCCGCCGGTGGCGGCGGCGTCCGGCCTTCTGCGTCCGCCGGTTCAGGCGCCGCCCGGTTCCCGCTGCCGAGGGCTGACGGGCCGTGCCGGTAGGCCCGGCACCGACCGAGGCGGTAGGCCCGGCACCGGCGCGGAGGCGGTTCGCTTCGTACACGCCGGCACCGGCCGAGGCGGTTCACCCCGTACACGCCGGCACCGGCCGAGGCGGTTCACCCGTGCACGCGCGGGACCGTCCGGTCGGGCGGGGCCGCGGCCGTCCGCGGGGCGTTCAGTACCCGCCCGCCGGGCCCGCCGCCGCCCGCGCGAGACCCTGCGGGGCGTCGGCCGCGGGCGGCTCACGCCGCCGGTGGCAGCTCGCCCGAGCCGCGGGTGACCAGCCTGGTCGGCAGTTCGATGCGGTCGGGCGCGAGCAGGGTACCGTCCAGCTGCCGGAAGAGCCGCTCGGCGGCGGTGCGGCCGAGGGCCGCCGCGTCCTGGGCGACCACGGTGACGCCCGGCTGGAGCAGGTCGGCCAGCTCGATGTCGTCGAAGCCGACGAGGGCGACGCTGCGGGTCTGCTCGGCGAGGACGCGGATCACGGTGACCGTCACCCGGTTGTTGCCGGTGAAGACCGCGGTGACCGGGTGCGGGTCGGCGAGCATCTCCTCGGCGGCGCGGCGCACTCGCACGGGGTCGGTGACGCCCAGGGACATCCAGGAGTCCTTCACCGGTATGCCGGCGTCCTCCATGGCGGCCCGGTAGCCGCGCAGCCGCTCGGCGGCGGTGTGGATGCGGGGCATGTCACCGATGAAGCCGATCCTGCGGTGTCCGTGCGCGATGAGGTGGGCCACGCCGTCGCGGGCGCCGCCGAAGTTGTCGGACACCACCACGTCCGCGTCGATCTGCCCCGCCGGCCGGTCCACGAAGACCGTGGCGACGCCCGCCTTCAGCTCGGGCTCCAGATACCGGTGGTCGTCCCCCGCGGGGATCACCACGAGCCCGTCGACACGGCGCGCGCACAGCGCCAGCACCAGCTCCTGCTCCCGGTCCGGGTCCTCCGCGCTGGACCCGTTGATCAGCAGGGCGCCGTGGGCGCGGGCCACCTCCTCCACGGCACGGCTGAGCGGCCCGTAGAAGGGGTCGGCCAGGTCCTCCAGGACCAGGCCGATACTGGCGGTACGGCCCTTGCGGAGCACGCGCGCACTGTCGTTGCGGCGGAAGCCGAGCGCGTCGATGGCCTCCTGGACGCGGCGTTCGGTCTCCGGGGTGACGCCCGGCTCCCCGTTGACCACCCGGGAGACGGTCTTGAGACCGACCCCGGCCCGGGCGGCGACGTCCTTCATGGTCGGGCGATTGCCGTATCGGTTCCCGGGAAGGCGGGCTGCGCGGCGGGTCGTGTCGGGCACGATGCGGTGTCCTGTCCTGTCGTCCACGGGATTGCGTCGGCTCCCGTTGTCCACGGGGGACGTGTCGGTCATGGGTTTGTATGAGGATGTGGCGTCGAGCATAGAGCCTGGACAACGTTGTCAGATGCGGGGGACACTGTTCATCGCACTCTCCGGTCCTCGCCCCCACCGTGGGAGCGGTTCACTGTGCGTTCCTGGGTTCGTCATTCTTCATTCGGTCCGACGGGGAGATCCGACTCTGATGCACACCGACCTCGTGGCAGCGCTGGACATCGGCGGCACCAAGATCGCCGGCGCTCTGGTGGACGGCCACGGCCGCATCCAGGCACGCGCACAGCGTGCGACGCCCGCCCAGCAGGACGGCGACACCGTGATGCGGGCCGTCGAGGCGGTGCTCGGGGAGCTGACCGCGTCGCCGCTGTGGGGGCGGGCCGGGGCCGTCGGCATCGGCAGCGCCGGCCCGGTGGACGCCTGCGCCGGCACGGTCAGCCCGGTGAACGTGCCCGGCTGGCGCGACTACCCGCTCGTCCGGCGGGTCCGCGCCGCCGCCGGTGACCTGCCCGTCGAGCTGATCGGCGACGGCGTGGCCATCACGGCGGCCGAACACTGGCAGGGCGCCGCCCGCGGCCACGACAACGCGTTGTGCATGGTGGTCTCCACGGGCGTCGGCGGCGGTCTGGTCCTGGGCGGCCGGCTGCACCCCGGCCCGACCGGCAACGCCGGGCACATCGGCCACATCAGCGTGGACCTGGACGGTGATCCGTGCCCGTGCGGCGCGCGCGGTTGCGTGGAGCGCATAGCGAGCGGACCCAACATCGCGCGGCGTGCCCTCGACGCCGGCTGGCGGCCCGGCCCGGACGGCGACACCTCCGCCGCCGCGGTCGCCGCCGCCGCCCGCCTGGGCGACCCCGTCGCCGTGGCGTCGTTCGAACGGGCCGCGCAGGCACTGGCCGCCGGCATCGCCGCCACCGCCACCCTCGTCGAGATCGACATCGCCGTGGTCGGCGGGGGCGTCGGCAAGGCGGGCGACGTGCTCTTCGCCCCGCTGCGCAAGGCCCTGACCGACTACGCGACCCTGTCCTTCGTGCAGCGCCTGGCGGTCGTCCCCGCCCAGATGGGAACCGACGCGGGCCTGGTCGGCGCGGCCGCGGCGGCGCTCACGAGGACGGCGGACGCGACCCCGGCGAGGATCTGAGCGCACGCGGGGCCTTCCCGGCGGCCGCAGCGCCCCTGCGGATACCCGACAGGCCGGCCGGGTATCCGGTATCCGCCCGGTCGGCGAACCGCCGGGGCGTCGCTGTACGCGTGGCCCGGCGTGCCGGGAAGCCGATGTCCCCGCACGTCTTCATGCCGGCACCGGTGCCGATACCGCACTCGAGCCGCCGGCCACGTGGTCGGCCACCTCTGCGACGCAGTTCGTGAAGCGCGCCGGTCCGGCACGGGGGTTGCTCCCGGAATTCCGCTCGGATGGTGCCCGGCGGCCGTCGAGGCCGGTGTACCGGTATCCGGCCGCATGAGTGGCCGGCCGTGACTCCCACCCGGTCACGCCAGTTGAAGCACACATGAAGAAGCGCAGCATGCTCGCCCTCGCGACCCTGGCCACCGGTTTCGTCGTCGCGGCCGTCACACCCTCCCACGCCGCTCCGGGCGAACTCCCGCTCGGCCTCGACGTGGAGGGCACCGCCAGCACCGTCGAGGACGCGGTCGCCACCGACAGCCTGACCCCGGACGACGACGCCCACGGGCAGCTGGGCTGACGTACACCGCCCGGCATCACCACGCGGCGCCGACGCCCCCCCTCCCGGGGCGCCGGCGCCGCTGTCGTACGCCCTCAACTGCGCCTGGTTTCCGTGGCAGGGTGGAGCGGGCAAGCCTCAGGGGGCCAACAGAAGAGGGGGACCTGTGACCGTCGTCTGGATCAACGGCGCGTTCGGTGCGGGAAAGACCACCACCGCACGGGAACTGATCGAACTGATCCCGAACAGCACACTCTTCGACCCCGAGGTCATCGGCGGAGCGCTGGCGCAGCTGCTGCCGCCCAAACGCCTCGCAGAGGTCGGCGACTTCCAGGATCTGCCGATCTGGCGGCGCCTCGTGACCGACACCGCGGCCGCGATGCTCGCCGAGCTCGGCGGAACCCTGGTGGTCCCCATGACCCTGCTGCGGCAGGAGTACCGCGACGAGATCTTCGGCGGCCTCGCCGCCCGCCGCATCGCGGTCCGACACGTCCTGCTCGCTCCGGCCGAAACGATCCTGCGCGAGCGGATAGCAGGCCGCGAGATACCGGCGGACCTGCCCGACGGCGAGCTGCGCGTAAGGCAGTGGTCGTACGACAACATCGAGCCGTACCGGGCCGCCCTCGCCTCCTGGCTGACCGCAGACGCCCATCCGATCGACACCGGCGCGCTCACACCGTACGAGGCCGCCGTCCGGATCGCCGAGGCCGTCGGCACCGGTTCCGTGCCGGCCTGCGACATCGTGCAGACGCCCGAACCCACCGCCGAGACCCTCGCCGCGGGTGTCCTGCTCTTCGACGACCAGGACCGGGTGCTGCTCGTCGACCCCACCTACAAGCCCGGCTGGGAGTTCCCCGGCGGCGTCGTCGAACCGGGCGAGGCGCCCGCCCGCGCCGGGATGCGCGAGGTCACCGAGGAGACCGGGATCCGCCTCGACGACGTACCCGCCCTGCTGGTCGTCGACTGGGAACGGCCCACGCCCCCGGGCTACGGCGGTCTGCGCCTGCTCTTCGACGGCGGCCGGCTCGACTCCACGGACGCCGCCCGCGTGCTGCTGCCCGGGCCCGAACTGCGCGACTGGCGCTTCGTCACCGAGGACGAGGCCGCCGGTCTCCTGCCCCCGGTCCGCTACGCACGGCTGCGCTGGGCCCTGCGGGCCCGGGAGCGCGGCGCGGCACTGTACCTGGAGGCGGGCACCCCGGTCGGCTGACGTAGGCACGGTGCCGACACCCCGGGCCCTCCGGCGCGCGGGCGGCCACCGGACCGCGGTGACCGAAGCAGGTCACCTCCGCATCGGGGGTGGCCCGCCAACCGTCCGAAGGAGCCGACGGCCCGGTCCCGGCCGGCGCGGACACCGGGCGACACCGCGCCGTCGGGCAGCGCCCCGACAGGCGAGCGACGCCACGCCGCCCACCGGCGATGTGACGATGTGGCGACGGTGGAATCCGGGTGGCGGGCCCGGCGCCCCGCCGCCCCGTACGACCGGTGTCTCCCGGGCGTGGGACGGCACTCGGCCGACGCGGCGATGCCCGCCCCGGACCGGGCCGGCCCGGTGCCGAGCAGCAGCGTCAGGTTGCCGCCGTCGCCCCGGAGACGGGCCGGCGACCGGGAAGCGCGGCAGGCGCCGGAGGGAGGAGCCCGACGAGGTTCGTGCGACGGCCGTCGGTGGCAGGTCCGCGCCAGGCGACGGGAACCTGCCACCGACGGCCGAACCCGAGCCGGAACCGGCTGGAGCGCGGGCGGCCGGGCGTGGCCGTCCGGGGTCAGCGGGTCACGCGGCTCGCCGCGTAGTTGCGCAGGAACAGCGCCTCGGCGACCGACAGCCGCTCCAGCTCCTCGGGGGACACGCTCTCGTTCACGGCGTGGATCTGCGCCTCCGGCTCGCTCAGGCCGATCAGCAGGATCTCCGCCTGCGGGTAGAGCGCCGCCAGGGTGTTGCACAGGGGGATGGACCCGCCCTGACCGGCGTACTGCATCTCCTCGCCCGGATACGCCACCGCCATGGCGTCGGCCATGGCCTGGTACGCAGGGCTGGAGGTGTCGGCGCGGAACGCCTGGCCCTGGCCGATCTGCTCGACGTCCACCCGGGCGCCCCACGGCGTACGCGCCTCCAGGTGGGCCTGGAGCAGCTTGGTGGCCTCGGCGGCGTCCACGCCCGGCGGCACCCGCAGGCTCACCAGCGCACGGGCACCCGCCTGCACCGACGGGGTGGCGCCGACGACCGGCGGGCAGTCGATGCCGAGCACCGTGACGGCCGGCCGCGCCCAGATCCGGTCGGCGATCGAACCGGAACCGATCAGCTCCACGCCGTCCAGCACCCGGGCGTCCCGGCGGAACTGCTCCTCCTCGTACGCCAGACCCTCCCACTCGCTGTCCGCGGCCAGTCCGTCGACGGCCGTCGAACCGTCCTCGGCGCGCAGCGAGTCCAGTACGCGGATCAGGGCGGCCAGCGCGTCGGGCGCCGCGCCGCCGAACTGGCCGGAGTGCAGGTTGCCCTCGAGCGTGTCGACGCGGACGCGGACGAGGGTCATGCCGCGCAGCGTCGAGGTGACCGTCGGCAGACCGACCCGGAAGTTGCCCGCGTCGCCGATGACGATCGTGTCGGCGGCCAGCAACTCGGGGTGCTGCTCGGCGTACCGCTCCAGGCCGCCCGTGCCCTGCTCCTCCGAACCCTCGGCGATCACCTTGACGTGCACCGGCACGCCCCCGTTCGCCTTCAGCGCGCGCAGCGCGAGCAGGTGCATGAGCACGCCGCCCTTGCAGTCGGCGGCGCCGCGCCCGTACCAGCGGCCGTCGCGCTCGGTCAGTTCGAACGGAGGGGTGACCCAGCCGGCCTCGTCCAGCGGCGGCTGCACGTCGTAGTGGGCGTAGAGCAGGACCGTCTTCGCGCCCTCGGGCCCGGGCAGGTACCCGTACACCGACTGCGTGCCGTCCGGCGTGTCGAGCAGGTCCACGTCCTGGAAGCCCTCGGCGCGCAGCGCCGCCGCGATCCAGTTGGCGGCGCCCACGCTCTCGCTGCGCGGGAACTGGTCGAAGTCCGCCACCGACTTGAAGGCCACCAGTGCGGTGAGCTCCTCCTTCGCCCTGGGCATCAGGGAGGAGACGGTCTCGGCGACCGGATTCGACGACATGGGCACGCTCCTTGTGGGTGCGACGTTGTACCGATGAGTACGGGGATTGGTAGGCCGATCCTCCCACAGTGGCCTGCGGCGATGGTCGCCGTAGGATGCGGGGGTCAGGTGCGGCATGCGGTTTGTTGGGAGCGGTAGACCATCGTGAGCAGCGAGAACTCTTCGGCGGACGACGCGCGTCAGGTCTGGGACGTGGTCGTGGTGGGCGCGGGACCCGCGGGGGCCTCGGCCGCCTATGCGGCGGCGGTCGCGGGGCGGCGCGTGCTGTTGCTGGAGAAGGCGGAGCTGCCCCGCTACAAAACGTGCGGCGGCGGCATCATCGGTCCCTCGCGCGACACCCTCCCGCCCGGCTTCGAGCTGCCCTTCCGGGACCGTGTGCACGCGGTGACGTTCTCGAACAACGGGCGCTTCACCCGGACCCGGCGCTCCCGGCAGATGCTGTTCGGGCTGATCAACCGGCCCGAGTTCGACCAGCAGCTCGTCGAGCACGCGCAGAAGGCGGGTGCCGAACTGCGTACCGGTGCGACCGTGACGCGGGTGGAGCAGCACGGGGCGGCGGTGCCGGACCGGCGCACGGTCGCCGTCGTCCTGCAGGGCGGCGAGACCGTGCTCGCCCGGGCGGTCGTCGGCGCGGACGGCAGCGCCAGCCGGATAGGGGCGCACGTCGGGGTGAAGCTCGACCAGGTCGACCTCGGTCTGGAGGCGGAGATCCCGGTGCCGGAGACGGTCGCCGAGGACTGGAAGGGACGGGTCCTCATCGACTGGGGGCCGCTGCCCGGCAGTTACGGCTGGGTCTTCCCCAAGGGCGACACGCTCACGGTCGGTGTGATCTCGGCGCGCGGCGAGGGCGCGGCGACCAAGCGGTACCTGGAGGACTTCGTCGGCCGGCTCGGCCTCGCCGGTTTCGAGCCCAGCGTCTCTTCCGGCCACCTGACGCGCTGCCGTGCCGACGACTCGCCGCTGTCGCGCGGCCGGGTCCTGGTCTGCGGGGACGCGGCGGGGCTGCTGGAACCGTGGACGCGTGAGGGGATCTCCTTCGCGCTGCGGTCCGGACGGCTCGCGGGCGAGTGGGCGGTGCGGATCTCCGAGGCGCACGACGCGGTGGACGCGCGCAGGCAGGCCCTGAACTACGCCTTCGCCATCAAGGCCGGGCTCGGTGTCGAGATGAGTGTCGGCAAGCGGATGCTGGCGCTGTTCGAGCGCCGGCCGGGGCTCTTCCACGCGGCCCTGACCGGTTTCCGCCCGGCCTGGAAGGCGTTCAAGGACATCACGCAGGGCTCGACCTCGCTGGGTGAGCTGGTCCGCAGCCACCCGCTGGCGCAGCGGGCGCTGGCGGCGATAGACCGCCGGCAGGCGGGCGCGGCGGACTCCGCAGCCGCTCCGGACTCCGCGCGCAGCACGGATGCGGCGGACACCCGGGGCGCCGCGGGCACGGCGGGCACCGCGGGAGACGAGGCCGGCTCCTGACCTCGATCCGGAAGGCCGGGGGTCGGGCGCCATGCGGCACGGCTCCGTGTCCGACGAGCCGTGGCCTACGCCGTTGAAGAAGATCCCGGCGTCCGCCCTCCAGCGTTCGAGGTAGCGCCGGGAGGGAGGGGAGGGGGAGGACGTACTTCCCCGGGAGTACGTGTGATCACCTCGCGCGGGTGACGCCTTCCCCGCGCACGGCGTCTAGCGTGGCGGCATGGACGGGAAGCGCGGGCACGGGGGCGGGCCGCCGCAGTGGTGGCGGCACGTGCCCCCGTGGTGGAACCACCGGGGCACGGAGGAGCACCGCGACCGATGGCCCTGGCGCCCCACGATGCTGATCACGGCGTTCGTGCTGTTCAGCTCCAACTTCGCCGCCCACGTCCAGGCGGACGAACGGGTCCCACTGGACCTCTTCGCGCGCGTGCTGCTGTTCCTGACCGGAGCGGCCCTGCTGTGGCGGCTGCGGTATCCGGTGCCCGTCGTGTTCGGCACGGTGGTCACCACCCTGGTCTACCTGCTCGTCGGATACCCGTCCGGGCCGGTGCTCGTGGCCGTCGCGGTGGCCTGCTTCAGCGCCGTCGTAGCCGGGCACCGCAGGGCCGCGTGGACCGCGATGGCGGTGATGTGGGCCGGGCTGGCCCTGCTGACACACTGGCTCTACCGGTGGCTGCCACCGTCCGGGGACTCGGCCGCTTCCTGGGGGCAGGAGATCGTGATCGCCACCTGGGTGGTGGCCATCGTGGCACTGTCGGAGTTGACCCGGACCCGACGGGAGCAGTGGGCGCGGGACCGGGCCGAACAGGCCCAGGCGGCCAGGCGGCGCGCCGACGAGGAGCGGCTGCGGATCGCCCGCGAACTGCACGACGTCCTCGCCCACAGCATCTCCGTCATCAACGTGCAGGCGGGCGTCGGTCTCGCCCTCCTCGACAACGATCCCGAGCAGGCACGCACCGCGCTCACCACCATCAAGGCCATGAGCAAGGAGTCGCTCGGACAGGTGCGCCAGGTCCTCGACACACTCCGCACCCCCGGCGCCGCGCCGCGCGCCCCCGCTCCCGGGCTCGACCGGCTGCCCGAACTGGTCGAACAGGCGGCGAGCGCGGGTCTCACCGTCGAGGTCGAGGGGGAGCCGCCGCGGCTGTCGCCCGGTGCGGACCTGGCCGCGTTCCGCATCGTCCAGGAGGCCCTCACCAACGTCGTACGGCACTCGGGTTCGCGGCACGCGCGCGTGCACCTCGGCCGGGACGGGAGCACGCTGCGGCTGCGCGTCGACGACGACGGCCCCGCGACCGGTGCCGAGGCGGGCGGCAGCGGCAACGGGCTGGCCGGCATGCGGGAGCGGGCGGCGGCACTGGCCGGCACCATCGAGGCGGGCCCGCGCCCCGACGGCGGCTTCCGGGTCCTCGCGACCCTGCCGGTCGATGTGGAGCACGCCGAGCCCGTGAAGCGCGCCGGCGACGTGAAGCACGCCTAGACCGTGAAGCACCCCACGGATGTCAACGACGTCGACGACGTGAAGGAGGACGACCGGTGATCCGCGTACTGCTCGCCGACGACCAGTTACTGGTACGTGCCGGCTTCCGGGCGCTGCTGGACGCCCAGCCGGACATCGAGGTGGCCGGAGAGGCCGCCGACGGCGAGGAGGCGGTGCGCGCGATCAGCGAACTGCGCCCCGACGTCGTCCTGATGGACATCCGCATGCCCCTCCTCGACGGCCTGGCCGCCACCCGCCGGGTCACCGGGGCTGGGCGGCGAGCTGCTGCGCGGCGCGCACGGCTTCGCCGGGGAGATCGGGCACATGGTCGTCGATCCGGAAGGCCCGCTGTGCCGGTGCGGAGCCCGCGGCTGCCTGGAGCAGTACGCCGGACAGGCCGCGCTGCTCAAGGCCGCGGGCATCGACGCGGACGCGGGCGTGCAGGGCGTCGCCGAGCTCGAACGCCGTGCCCGGCGGGGCGACCCGGCCGCCCTGTCGGCGATCGAGCGCGCCGGGCGGCAACTGGGCGTCGTCCTGTCGGGCGCGGTGAACCTCTTCGACCCGGACGCGGTGATGCTCGGCGGCGTCTACCGCGAGCTGATGGACTGGGTGGCCCCCGCCGTCGACCGCGAGCTCGCCCTGCGTGTCGTCTCCGGGCTGTGGAGCGAGGACGGGAAGCGGCTGCGGCCCTCCTCGTCCCTCGGGGACGCGGCCCGGGGTGCGGCGGGCGTGATCGTCCGGGAGGTGCTGGCCGACCCGTCGGCGTACGCCGAGCGGGAGCGGAGCTGACGCGGGGGGCCGCCCGGCCGAGGCCCCCCGCTCCGGGCCGGCTGCTCCAGACCGGCCGCGCTCCGGGTCAGCCCCGGTTCGCGGCGATCATCTCCCGGTACCAGTGGTAGCTGTCCTTCGGCGTGCGCTCCTGCGTGTCGTAGTCGACCCGGACGATGCCGAAGCGCTTGTCGTAGCCGTACGCCCACTCGAAGTTGTCCAGCAGCGACCACACGTAGTACCCGCGTACGTCCACTCCCGCGTCCATCGCGGCCCGCAGCGCGGTGAGGTGGTCGCGCAGGTAGGCGACGCGGTCGGCGTCGTGCACCGTGCCGTCGGCGGCGGGCGCGTCGTCCTCCGCCGAGCCGTTCTCCGTGATGTGGATCGGCGGCAGCGCGTCACCGTACTGCTTCTTCAGCCGGACGAGCAGGTCGGTGAAGCTGTCCGGGACGACCGGCCAGTTCATCGCGGTGTGCCGGACGCCCGGGTGCCGGACCTCCTCGTAGCGGTTGTCCGTGGCCACCCGCCGCGCCGGGTCGCTCTCGCGGTGCGGGGCGTCGGCGACCACGATCGGCCGGTAGTAGTTGACGCCGAGGAAGTCCAGCGGCTGGGAGATCAGCTCCAGGTCGCCGTCCCGCCGGAAGTCCTCCCCGGTGATCAGCTCGCCCCAGGTCTCCTCCTCGGTGGCCGGGTAGCGGCCCGCGAGGATCGGCTCGGTCCACACCAGGTTGTGCTGGGTGTCCGCGCGGACCACGGCCGCCAGGTCGGCGGGGGAGTCGGTGGCCGGCAGGTTGCGGTCCAGGTTGAGCGTGATGCCCACCTCACGCACCCCGGCCGCCCGCAGGGCGCGCACCGCCAGCCCGTGGCCGACCAGCAGGTGGTGGGCGGCCGCCAGCGCGCCCCGGCCCTCCTTGGCGCCGGGAGCGTGCCTTCCGATGGAGTAGCCGAGGAAGGAGCTGCACCACGGCTCGTTGAGCGTGATCCAGCGCGGCACCCGGTCGCCCAGGTGCTCCGCGACCACGGCCGTGTACTCGGCGAACCGCTCCGCCGTCTCCCGCACCCGCCAGCCACCCCGGTCCTCCAGGGCCTGGGGAAGGTCCCAGTGGTAGAGGGTGGCGGCCGGCTCGATGCCCGCCGCCAGCAGCTCGTCGACCAGGCGGGAGTAGAAGTCCAGGCCCTTCCGGTTCACCGCGCCCGAGCCTTCCGGCACGATGCGCGGCCAGGCGATCGAGAAGCGGTACGAGTCCACCCCCAGGTCGCGCAGCAGCGCCACGTCCTCGGGGTAGCGGTGGTAGTGGTCGCAGGCCACGTCGCCGGTGTCGCCGTTCACCACCAGGCCGGGGGTGTGGCTGTACGTGTCCCAGATCGACGGACCGCGGCCGTCCTTTCGTGCCGCGCCCTCGATCTGGTACGAGGCGGTCGCGGCGCCGAGCACGAAACCGGGCGGAAAACTGGGGAAGTCACTCATGCTGTGAAGCTCATCTCCATGTGTACGAGGCCGCATACGCGGGTCACTTGACGGAGCCGCCGGTGATCCCGGCGGCGATGTACTTCTGGGCGAGGACGAGCAGGATCGCCGCCGGCACCGCGGAGAGCACGGAGGCGGCCATCACCGAGCCCCAGTCGCCGACGTGCGCGCCGATGTACTGGTAGATACCCAGCGTGATGGGCTTGACCTCGTCGGTCGTGTTCAGGGTGAGCGCGAACATGAAGTCGCTCCACGAGAACAGGAACGCGAACAGCCCCGACGTGATCAGCGAATTGCGGCTCATCGGCAGCACGACCCGCGTGAACGTCCGCACCGGCCCGGCGCCGTCGATCTGCGCGGCCTCGATCACCTCGCCCGGGATCGACACCATGAAGGAGCGCATCAGCACGATGGAGAACGGGATGCCCAGCGAGGCGTCCGCCAGCATCAGACCGAAGTAGGAGTTGACCAGGCCCAGGTCCACGTACGAGTTGTACAGCGCGTTGGCGATGACGATGCCCGGCACCATCTGGGTGATCAGCGTGCCGAACACGATCGTGCGCGAGCCGCGCAGCCCGAAGCGTGCCAGGCCGTACGCCGCCGGTGCCGAGATGAGCAGGCAGATGGCGACCGCGCCGAGCGAGACGGCCAGCGAGGTGAGCAGGTGCCCGCCCTGGTCGCTGATGGCCTTCGAGAAGCCGGACAGGTCCAGGCTGCCCGGCACCGGGTCGACCTGGAGCAGCCCGGACTCGGGCTGGAGCGCGGTGTTGAGCATCCAGTACAGCGGGAACAGCATCACGCCGAGGACGAGAACGCCGGCGACGGTGGAACCCCAGCGGCGCCGGGAGGCTGTGGGCGTGTGGGAGGCCATGGACGTCACTTCCCCTCGGTGCGGTTGGCCCGCAGGTAGAACACCGCGAACACGGCGGAGATCAGGATGAGTACGTTGCCGACGACGGCGCCCGCGCCGAAGTCCAGCTGGACGAACGAGTTCTGGTACGTGAGCGTGCCCAGCGTCTGGGTCGCGTCCGCCGGCCCGCCGTCGGTGAGCGCGAGGATCAGGTCGAGGATCTTGACCGTCGACATGAAACCGAGCACGAGCACGACGGTGATGACGGGCTTGAGCACCGGCAGGGTGACGGATCGGAAGGTCCGCCACGCCGAGGCGCCGTCGAGGGCGGCCGCCTCGTGCAGTTCCTTCGGGATCTCCTGGAGACCGCCGTACAGGATGACCATGTTGAACGGGATACCGATCCAGATGTTGACCAGGATGACCGACACCAGGGCCATCTCCGGGCTGGTCAGCCAGGGTGTGCTGCCGCCGATCCCGACGGTGTCCAGGAACGAGTTCAGCACGCCCGTGTCCTGGTCGAGGATGCGCCGCCAGACGATGCCGGACACCACCATGGGTACCAGCCAGGGCAGCAGGATCAGCGAACGCAGGACCCCGTTCAGCGGGAACCTGCGGCTGAAGAACACCGCGAGCGCCATGCCGATGCAGAACTGCCCGACCAGCGATCCCGCGGTGAAGACGAGGGTGTGCCACAGCGCCTTGCCGAACAGGGCGTCCTGGAACACGTTGGACCAGTTGTCGGCGCCGTTGAAGGGCGCCTCACCGGTGAAGAAGGTCTTCGGCGTGTAGTGCTGGAAGCTCATCACGACGTTGCGGACGAGCGGGTAGCCGAAGAACAGCAGCATGAAGACGACGGCGGGGGCGACGAACCCCCACTGGGCGAGCCGGCGCCGGCGCCTGAGCCGGTCCGGGTCCGGCGCGGCGGCCGTCGTGGACGCCTCGGCGGGCGTCTGTGCGGTGACGGTGGGCGTGGTCATGGGCGTGTTCCTCAGTTCCCGCTCGTGGCCCGCTGCTGGGCGCGCTTCAGGGCGGCCTCGCTGGACTGGCCGGTCAGGGCGGACTGGAAGGCGCTCTGCAGGGCGAGCGACACGCTCGACCAGCCGGCGCCGAGCTTCGCCGTCCGGGACCGTGCGACGGCCACCTGGTCGGCGAGGGAGTCCAGCTCGGGCACCCGTTCGCGCCAGGCGGCGGCGGCCTTCGCGTTGGCCGGGACCATCCAGCTGTTGAGCGCGTAGGTCAGCTGCTCCTTCTCGCTCGCCAGACAGGCCACGATCTTCGCGGCGGTCCTCTCCCGCGCCTCGTCACCGGTGTTGGGCACGGTGAGCACGGCGCCGCCGAGCGGGCCCACCGAGTCGTCGCCGGCCTCGGGCACGGGAATGGGGGCGATGCCCCAGTTCAACGACTTGTCGGTGTTGAGGGTCTCCACCTGCCACGGCCCGTTGATCATCATCGCCGCGTTGCCGGCCATGAACTGGTCGTTGACGTCCGCCTGCGTCCAGTTGACCGTGGACTTCGACAGCGAGCCGTCCTGCAGCAGACCCTTCCAGTAGTCGAGGGCCTCGACGACCTGCGGGCTGTCCAGGTCGGTCTCGTCACCGCCGTTCGACCACATGAACGGGGTGAACTGGAAGACACCGTCCTCCGCGCCGCCCGCGCTGAGCGCCAGCCCGTACTGCTTGCCCTGGGTGAGCCTCTTCGCGCTCTCCCGCAGCTGGGCCCAGGTGGCGGGCACCTCGACGCCCGCCTTGTCGAGGACGTCCTTGTTGTAGAAGAGCGCGAGGGTGTTCACGGAGCGCGCCGCACCGTAGTACGTCCCCTCGTACGAGCCGAAGTCGACGATGCCCTCGGGGACGCCGTCGGTGCTCAGCCCGAGGGACTCGAGGTCGACGAGTCCGCCCGCGTCGGCGAACGTCGGCATCTCCGACGCGTCGAACTGCACGATGTCGGGCAGCGACTTGGACGATGCCATGCGCAGGGCCTTCGTCATCACCTGCGCCGCCGGGACGCTCTGCTGCTCGATAGTGATGCCCAGTTGCTTGCCGCAGCGGGCCATCGCCTCCGCGTCCCACCGGTGGTACGACTCGTCGGTCGAGGAGTTCATCACGGTGTACACGTCGGCGTCGCGCTGCTGTCCGCAGCCCGTGAGCGCCGCTCCGGCGACCAGGACGGAGACGGCGGCGAACGGGGCGACGGCTCGGCGTGAGCGTCCTCGCCCGCGGTGTGTGGCAGCCGGAGGGTGTGCTGTCAAGGCGAGCGAGGTGAAGCGCTTCGACATGGTGCGGGGCCCTTGCTGTCGTACCGTCCGGCTTCCTTGCCGGACCGTTTTGTTTGATGTGATGACTAATACGTCAAGGACCTGCCGACGCGCTAGAGCAAAGTGGCCCCGGTCTCGCCACTTCGTGGGGTGAGTGGACTGTTCTGGTGGGTAATCAGGCCTGTTCAGGACAGTGAAGTAGCTACGAAGCCCTCTGCGGACGGATTTGTTTTGTGTACGATCAAAACGCTGTGAGACGGCCCCCGTGCTCCCATCCGACAGCTCCCGCCGCACCCAAGGAAGATCATGAAGTTCACCGACGGCTTCTGGCTCATCCGTGACGGCGTGCATCTCTCGTACGCCACCGAGGTACGCGATGTGCGCCCCGAATCGAAGCGCTTCACCGCCCATGCCGCCGTGAAGAAGGTGACGCGGAGGGGGGACACGCTCAACGCGCCGCTCCTCACGGTCGAGTGCTTCTCTCCCACCGAGGGCGTCATCGGCGTCCGCGTCACCCACCACGCCGGCAAGCGCCGGCCGGGCCCCGACTTCGCCCTCGCGGGCGCGGCGGACGGAGCCGGCGAGGTGCGCCAGGACGGCACGGTCACCGAGCTGACCAGCGGCCCGCTGACCCTCCGCCTGGACCGCGAGGGGCCCTGGGGCCTCAGCTTCCACGACGCGGACGGACGCGAGCTCACCCACGCCAATGCCAAGAGCACCGCGTTCGCCACCACGGGCGACGGCGCGCACCACATGCTGAGCCGGCTCGCCCTCGGCGTCGGCGAGCAGATCTACGGCCTCGGCGAACGCTTCACCCCGTTCGTCAAGAACGGCCAGGTCGTCGACATGTGGCAGGCCGACGGCGGCACCAGCAGCGAGCAGGCCTACAAGAACATCCCGTTCTACCTCTCCTCCCGCGGCTACGGGGTCTTCGTCAACCACCCCGGCGCCGTCTCCTTCGAGGTCGGCTCCGAGTCCGTCGGCCAGGTGCAGTTCAGCGTCGAGGACCAGTCGCTGGAGTACTACGTCGTCGCCGGCCCCACCCCCAAGGACGTCCTCACCCGCTACACCGCCCTCACCGGCCGCCCCGCCCTGCCGCCCGCCTGGTCCTTCGGCCTGTGGCTCACCACGTCCTTCACCACCTCCTACGACGAGGAGACGGTGACGAAGTTCGTCGACGGCATGGCCGAGCGGGGCATCCCGCTGACCGTCTTCCACTTCGACTGCTTCTGGATGCGCGAGTACCAGTGGTGCGACTTCCAGTGGGACCCGGACGTCTTCCCCGACCCGGACGGCATGCTCGCCCGGCTCAAGGCCAAGGGGCTGAAGGTCAGCGCCTGGATCAACCCCTACATCGCCCAGAAGTCCCCCCTCTTCGACGAGGCCGCCGCACTCGGACACCTGGTGCGCCGGCCGGACGGCGACGTCTGGCAGTGGGACCTGTGGCAGGCCGGCATGGGCCTGGTCGACTTCACCAGCCCCGACGCCCGCGACTGGTTCGCCGGGAAGCTCAAGCCGCTGCTCGACCAGGGCGTGGACTGCTTCAAGACCGACTTCGGCGAGCGCGTCCCCACCGACGTCGTCTGGCACGACGGCTCCGACCCGGAGCGCATGCACAACTACTACACCCACCTGTTCAACCGCACCGTCTTCGAACTCCTCGAGAAGGAGCGCGGACAGGGCGAGGCCGTCCTCTTCGCCCGCTCCGCGACCGCGGGCGGCCAGCAGTACCCCGTCCACTGGGGCGGCGACTGCTGGTCGTCCTTCGAGGCGATGGCCGAGTCGCTGAGGGGCGGCCTGTCCCTGTCCCTGAGCGGCTTCGGCTTCTGGAGCCACGACATCGGCGGCTTCGAGGGCACGCCCGACCCGGCGGTCTTCAAGCGCTGGCTGGCCTTCGGCCTGCTCTCCTCGCACAGCCGGCTGCACGGCTCCTCGTCGTACCGGGTGCCGTGGGAGTTCGGCGAGGAGGCGGTCGACGTCGCCCGGAGCTTCACCCTCCTCAAGCACCGCCTGATGCCCTACCTGTACGGCGTCGCCGCGGAGGCCCACCACACCGGCGTGCCGATGATGCGGCCGATGCTCCTGGAGTACCCGCACGACCCGGGCTGCCGCCCGCTGGACCGCCAGTACATGCTCGGCCCCGACCTCCTGGTCGCCCCGGTCTTCACCGAGGAAGGAGAGGTCGAGGTCTACCTCCCCGAGGGCACCTGGACCCACCTCCTGTCCGGCGAGCGCGTCACCGGCCCCGTCTGGCGCACCGAACGGCACGACTACGACAGCCTGCCGCTGTACGTCCGGGAGGGCGCCGTCCTGCCGCTGGCCTGTGACGACCGCCGTCCCGACGGCGACTGGCTGGACGCCCCGACCCTGCTGGTCCACCCGCCCGCCGGACCCGACTACGCGGCCGAGGTCACCGTGCCCGACCTGCTGGGCGCCCCCGCCGCGACGTTCCGTGTGCGACGGGACGGGGACGTCCTGCGGGTCACCGCGAGCGGTACCGACCGCCCGTTCACGGTGCGGGTCGCGGGCGGGGCGAGCGCGGAGGGCGCCGGGGAGGTGAGCGTCGCCCTGGCCTGAGCCGGGCAGTGAGCGGCCCCGGGCGCGGGCGGGGCCGCGGGAGGCTGCCGCCTGGCCACGGCCGCCGCCCGCGGCGTGCGCGGGGCCGCGGGCGGGTGATGGTGAGCACGCCCCCGGCGTCCGCGGCGGCCGGCGGTCGTACGCCGCCGTCTCCGCCCGGCCCCAGCCGCAGCGTGGCTGCCGCCCGGCCCCAGCCGCAGCCTGGCTGCCGCCCGGCCGCGGCCGGTGCGCGGCCTCCGCAAGGCGCGGGGCGTCGGCGGGAGGCCGGTGGGTCGGCGCCGGTGTGGGCCGTGGGCGGTGTGGTGGGGCCCCGGCGGGAGCGGGGTCAGCGGTCGAGGCCGGCCAGCGCCGTCAGCAGGCGGTCCACGTCGTCCGCGCCGCTGTACGGCGCGAGCCCGACCCGCACGCCGCCCTCGTCGCCGAGACCCAGCCGGCGCGAGGCCTCCACGGCGTAGAAGGATCCGGCGGGCGCGTCCACAGCCCGCTCGGCCAACCGCCGGTGGACGTCGGCCGGGCGCAGGCCCGCCACGGTGAACAGCAGGGTCGGCGTGCGCCGCGCGGCCCGCGCGTACACGGTGATCCCGCCGAGGTCCGCCAGCCCCCGCTCGATCCGCCCGCGCAGCGCGTCCTCGTGGGTTTCCAGTGCCGCGAAGGAGGCGACCAGCCGGTCCCGGCGGCCGCCCCGCGCGTCGGGGTCCAGGCCCGCGAGGAAGTCCACCGCGGCACGGGCGCCGGCCAGCAGTTCGTACGGCAGCGTGCCCAGCTCGAAACGCTCGGGGACGGCCTCACTGGAGGGCAGCAGCTTGTCGGGCCGCAGTGTCTCCAGGAACTCGGGCCGGGCCGCCAGCACCCCGAGGTGCGGACCGAGGAACTTGTACGGCGAGCACACCAGCGTGTCCGCGCCGAGCGCGGCCAGGTCGACGACGGCGTGCGAGGCGTAGTGCACCGCGTCGACGTGGAGCAGCGCGCCGACGTCGTGCACCGCGCGGGCGATGGCCGGCAGGTCGGGCATGGTGCCGATCAGGTTGGACGCGGCCGTCACCGCGACCAGCCGGGTGCGCGGCGAGAGCACCGCCTCGATGTGCTCGGGCAGCAGTTCCCCGGTGGCCGGGTCGAAGTCCGCCCAGCGCACGCTCGCGCCGGCCGCCTCCGCCGCCTGCGTCCAGGGCTGGATGTTGGAGTCGTGGTCGAGGCGGGTGACGACCACCTCGTCGCCCGGCCCCCAGGTCTTGGCGAGCGTCCGGGACAGGTCGTAGGAGAGCTGTGTGGCGCTGCGGCCGAGGACGACGCCCCGCGGCTCGGTGCCCAGCAGGTCGGCCAGCGCGCTCCGGGCGTCCGCGACGATGCCGTCCGCGTTGCGTTCGCCCTCGGTGGTCCGGCCCCGGTTGGCCAGCGGGCTGGCCAGCGCGTCGCCGATGGCGTCGATGACGGGCTGCGGGGTCTGGGTGCCGCCCGGTGCGTCGAAGCGGGCGGAGCCGGACTTCAGGGCGGGTATCTGCGCGCGGATCGCGTCGACGTCGAGGGCCATGTGCACTCCAACCGAAGGCGGGGACTCCCGCGTCATGATCGCAGCAGGGCGGCGATCGGAACAGACGCGGGTGACGGACGGGTTCGGACCGGTCGCCCGTGACGTACGGGTCACGAGTCGGCGGCGTGCGCCGGCCGCTTCTCACGGCCGCCGGGATGACGGTGCCGCCAGATCCAGAAGACCGCACAGGACAGCAGAGCCCACCCGCCCAGCACCAGGAACGGGAAAGCGTGCTGGTGGCCCTGGAAGTACACGGCCGTGTGCTGCGCGTTGACCGAGGCCCCGGGCGGCAGCCACTGGCCGATCGTCCCCAGCGGGGAGGGCAGCAGCGGCCAGGACACCGCGCCGCCGGAGGAGGGATTGCCGAGGAGCACCATCAGCCCCCAGGTCGGCAGCATCGCCCAGCGTCCGAACAGGGTGTTGAACATGGTGAAGACCATGCCGGACGCGAACATCGTGAGCGCCAGGATCAGCCACGACTCGACGAACGGCAGGTCGAGCGCTTCCAGCAGCCAGTCCACCGTCGCGGCGATCGCGAAGCCGCCGAGCAGCGCGTAGGCAGCCGTGAAGAGGATGCGTTCGACCGGGGTCAGGGAGCGCGCGTGCACGCTCAGCTGGATCGCCCCGACGAAGCCGATGATCACCGCGGCCAGGGAGATGTAGAAGATCGCCAGACCGCGCGGGTCACCGTCCTGCAGGGGGTTGACGTCGCGCACGGTGACCGCGACGCCGGTCTGCTCCGCGACGACCGGGGCCGTGTCGGCCAGCACCTGGGCGACCGAGGCGCCCGACGCGCTGGACAGGTCGAGCACGGCGGTCCGTCCGTCGTCGCGCAGCTCGAAGATCGCGAAGACCTCCTGCTCCTGCATCGCCTCGCGGGCTTCGGCCTCGCTCCCGTAGGGACGCACCCTGACCGAGGCGTTCAGCGCCTTCTCCAGACCGTCCAGAAAGTCCTGGCCACGGGCCTCTTCGTACGAGCCGACCACGGCCGTGGGGATCGAGTGCGGCGTCGGGTCCGCCATCGAGTAGGTGTACGAACCCGCGAAGAGGCCCGCGGCCGCCGCGAGGATCAGCACCAGCACGGTGGCCGGCCAGAAGGGCGACTGCCGGAACGTGGACCACCGCTGCCCGCGCGTCGGAGGCTGGGCATGGGCGCCGTGGGACATGTGGGCCATGCCCCGGACGCTTTCACGGCCGGGGCGAAAGGGCATCAAGAGCGCCGTCGCCCGGGGGTGCACGGAGCGTGACGGCGGCCCCCGCGGGGCCGCGGACGTGGTGCGGAACGGGATCAGGTGTGCACCAGTGGAGTGTCCACCAGATGCTCCGCCACGAACCACGCCTGCAGCTCGTTGGTGCGCACGACCTCGGAGACGAGGAGGTCGTTGGTGCCGTCGTCGCCGAGCTCCTGGGTGCGGGCCGCGGCGTCGTGGCAGTCGGCCAGGATCAGTTCGTGCGCCTCCAGCAGCCGCGACAGCATCGACGGGACCTCCTCCACCCCGTCCGGCGGACGCGGCACGGTGGTGATCTCGGCGACGTGCCGGGGGTCGCCGATCGCGACGCCGCCGAGTGTCTGGACGCGCTCGGCGATGGTGTCGAT
The DNA here is from genome assembly GCF_055603605.1 of Streptomyces sp. NPDC037271. NCBI lineage: Bacteria > Bacillati > Actinomycetota > Actinomycetes > Kitasatosporales > Streptomycetaceae > Streptomyces > Streptomyces sp. NPDC037271. The sequence goes on along the minus strand of NZ_JBVJVN010000003.1, from coordinate 18,805 downwards.
CAGCTCCAGTTGCTCGCCCGCGTGCTTGTCCAGCAGCAGGTGCAGCTGGTAGAACGTCGCCCCGCGCATGAGCCAGTGGTACTTCTTGTACAGGTCGTGCAGGATCCGGGTGTCCGCCAGGACCTTGTTGAGCCGCTGGCAGGAGTAGAGGCGGGTCTCCATGGTCAGCGCCACGGGGAACTGCTTGACGGTGCCGAACTCCTGGATGGTCCGGCCCTTCTGGTGCAGCCAGGGCTGGCTGCCGTCGGACCGGTGCTCCACGGACGACGACTTCGGGTTGCTCACGCCTGAACTCCTTCGGGACGACGACTGAAGAGTGCGCCGGCGCGCTGCGACCGGCTCCGGTCCCCCCGGCGACAGTCGACCAGCCGCATGCCGGGCCCGCAAACGCTGGGGGGTTGTCCAGACATTCACTCCCCACCTATGGTCTGCCGGAGTGAAAGCGCTTTCTAACGGTGCGCGTGCCTGTCGTGCGCCGACGTCCGAGGAGGACCGCATGTCCCCACTCCCAGCCCGCCGCCGGGTCGCCGTGGTCGGTACCGGTGCCATCGTCACCGGCGGCCACCTGCCCGCCCTCCGAGCCCACGCCGACCGGACGGAACTGGTCGCCGCCGTGGACGTGGACCCGGGCCGGCTCGACGCCTTCCGGGCCGAGGCGGGCGGGGACATCGCCGGGTACACGTCGATGGGCGCCATGCTGGACGCCGTACGCCCCGACCTCGTCCTGATCGGCACGCCGCCGTCCCTGCACCGGGAGCAGACGGTGGCCGCGCTCGAGGCGGGCGCCTGGGTGCTGTGCGAGAAGCCGTTGTGCCTCTCCCTCGCCGAGTACGACGACATCGCGGCGGCCGAGGAGGCCTCCGGCGCGTACGCGTCCGTGGTCTTCCAGCACCGGTACGGCTCGGGCGCCGCGCACGCCCGCGACCTGATCGCGAGCGGCGAGCTGGGCGCCCCGCTGGTCGCGCACTGCCAGACGACCTGGCACCGCGACGCCGCCTACTACGCCGTGCCGTGGCGCGGACGCTGGGCCACCGAGGGCGGCGGTCCGACCATGGGCCACGGCATCCACCAGTACGACCTGCTGCTGCATCTGCTGGGCCCCTGGGCGGAGGTGCGGGCCATGGCGTCACGGCTGGTCCACGACACCGAGAGCGAGGACGTCTCCACCGCCCTGGTGCGGTTCGCGAACGGCGCCCTCGCCACCGTCGTCAACAGCGTGCTCTCGCCGGACGAGGTGAGCCGCGTCCGCGTCGACTGCGCCGACGCGACCGTGGAGCTGACCCACCTGTACGGGCACCGCAACGACGACTGGACCTACACCCCGGCCCGGCACGTCGCCCCCGAGCGCGCCGCCGCCTGGCGCACCCCGGCGGCGGACGTGCCCAGCTCCCACACCGCCCAGCTCGGCGCGGTACTGGACGCCTGGGACGCCGGCGCCAGGCCGCCCGGCAGCGGCCCTCAGGCCCGCGCCACGCTGGAGTTCGCCGCCGCCCTGTACAAGGCGGCCTTCACCGGCCGGCCGGTCCTCGCGGGCGAGATCGCGCCCGGTGACCCCTTCCACTCGGTCATGCACGGCGACCACCCCGACTGGACCCCCGAGGAGCGCGCATGAGCACCCTCCGCGTCAGCCACACGCACGGCGACCACGTCGCGGTCACCGCGGCGAACGGCACCGAGATCCTCCGCTACGTCTACCGCCCCGACCCCGAGGCCTTCGAGTCCCGCAAGCCCTACGCCCACCCGGTGCGCACCCTCGCCGGACGCACGGTGACCGGGTACCGCCCCAGTGACCACCGCTGGCACAAGGGCCTGCAGATGACGGCCAGTCACCTCTCCGGCCAGAACTTCTGGGGCGGCAACTCCTACGTCCACGGCGAGGGTTACCTGCGCAAGCCCGAGCGCGTCGGTTCGATGCGGCACGACGGCTTCCCCGGCTTCACCGTCGGGGACGACCGGCTCGCGATCACCGAGAACCTCACCTGGATCGAGAACGGCGGCGCCGAGTGGGCCCGGGAGGAGCGCGGCCTGACCGTCCACTCGGTCGACGAGGAGGCCGGTGCGTGGGTCCTGGACTGGTCGATCCGGCTCACCAACATCCGGGCGGAGCCACTGGTGTTCGGCTCCCCGACCACGGCGGGCCGTGAGATGGCCGGCTACACCGGCCTCCAGTGGCGCGGTCCCCGGGACTTCACCGGCGGCACCGCCTTCGCCCCGGGCGGTGCGGCGGGCGCCGGCTCGCTGATGGGCACCCAGGGCCCGTGGCTCGCCTTCACCGCCGAGCGCGACGACGCCGACGGCCACTCCACGCTCGTCTTCGCGCACGCGCCCGAGAACCTCGACGAGAAGACCGCCATCCATCCCTCCCACTGGTTCGTGCGCGCCGAGCCGATCCCGTCCGTGGCGTTCTCCTGGGCGTTCTTCGAGGAGTTCGAGCTGCCGCCGGGCGAGTCCTTCGCCTACCGCTACCGCGTGGTGGTCGCCGAAGGCGCCTGGGACGGCGACCGGGTGGCGACGTACCTGGAGGGCCTGCCGTGGTGAGGGACTCCGGGCCCGTACCGCCCCATCCCCTGCCCGGCGCGGTCGGCCTGTCCCACCTGAGCGCCTACGACTGGGCGTCCGCCGACGGCGTCTGCGGCGGCAGCCCGCACCTGCACCTGGTGTGCACGGAGGCGTACGTCGTCACCGGCGGGCGCGGCTCGGTGCAGACGCTGGGCGCCGACGGCTACCGGGACATCCCGCTGGAGCCGGGTACGGTCGCCTGGTTCACGCCGGGCACGGTGCACCGCATGGTGCAGGGCGGTGATCTGCGCGTCACGGTGCTGATGCAGAACAGCGGCCTGCCCGAGGCCGGGGACGCCGTCTTCACCTTCCCGCCCGAGGTACTGGCCGATCCGGAGGCGTACGCCTCGGCGGCCGCGCTGCCACCCGGTACCGGCCCGGAGACGGAGGCGGCGGCCCGGCGCCGCAGGGACCTCGCCGTCGAGGGCTATCTGGGACTGCGCGAGGCCCTCGTCGCCGGGGACGACGGGCCGTACCGGGAGTTCCGGCGGACCGCGGTCCGCCTGGTGCGCGACAAGGTGCCCGGCTGGCGGGAGCTGTGGCGGTCCGGTGCGCTGGCCGCCGCCGAGCGCACCGGAACCCAGCTCGACGCGCTCGCCGACGGCGACCCGGCGTACCTCGCCGAGGCGACCGCGTACGAGGCGGCACCCACCCGGCGCGGCGGCTACGGCATGTGCGGCCGCCGCGACGAGTACGCGCTGCCGGGAACCACGCTGCCGTACCGGGGGGAGTAGCCCACGGGCCTGGCAGGGAAGTTGAGTGGCAGTCAGGACGGGACGGCGGATGTTCAGGTCCGAATCTCCCGCCGGGCCGAAGAGTTAACGGTCCATTAGGGCGGCAGATGTGTGAAGGGGTGGCCGGGATGCGCATCATCTTGGCATGAACCTGCGGCCCGATGGGCGGGTCGCAGCCTCATGGAGGTGTGGAATGCGCCGCAGACTCGCCACCGGACTCGCCGCCTCGGCCATGGCCGTGACCACCGTCTTCGCCACCGCCGCGACCGCCGAAGCCGCTCCCGCCGACAAACCGCAGGTACTCGCGAGCTGGACCCAGACCAGCGCGTCGAGCTACAACGCCTGGACCGCCGCGCGCGCGAACCAGTCCTCCTGGGCCGCCTACGGGTTCGACTGGACCACCGACTACTGCTCCTCCTCGCCGGACAACCCGTTCGGCTTCCCGTTCAGCACCTCCTGCGCACGGCACGACTTCGGATACCGCAACTACAAGGACGCCGGCTCCTTCAGCGCCAACAAGGCCCGCCTCGACAGCGCCTTCTACGAGGACCTCAAGCGTGTCTGCGCCCGCTACAGCGGCGCCACCAAGACCACCTGCAACGGCACGGCGTGGACGTACTACCAGGCCGTGAAGGCTTTCGGCTGACGGGCCGCCAGGCCGTGAGGGCTCTGGGCCGACGGGCTGCCAGGCCGTGAAGCCTCTGGGCTGACGGTCCGCCGGGCCCTGACGGCCCCGGGCCCGACGGTCCGCGTCGCGTCCCCCTACACGGGCGGGGACGGTGCCGCCGAGTAGACCGACCGCAGGCCCGGCACCGGAGCGGCCGCCGCCATCGCCAGCGCGGCGGCCGCACTGGCGATGCCCAGGACGGCGCCCGCGGCCACGTCACCCGGATAGTGCACGCCGGTGTGGACCCGGGAGTAGCCGACGGCGCCCGCCAGCGCGCCGAGCGGGACGGCGGCCGCGGGCAGGACGACGCCGACCGCCGTGGCGAACGCGACCGCCGAAGCCGTGTGCCCGGACGGGAACGACGCCGATGCGGGCATGGGCACATACCGGTCCACCGTCACCCGCGCCGCCTCCCGGTCCGGCCGCGCCCTGCGCACCAGCCGCTTGCCCAGCAGGTTCGAGGAGGCCGACGCCACGGCGACCGCCCCCACTCCGGCCAGGGCCGCCCGGCGCGGACGCGCACCGGTCATAGCGAGCGCGGCGGCGATGCCCAGCGAGACCTTCGAGTGGTCGGCGGCGTGGGACAGCCGGCGCAGCGCCCGGTCGAGCGTGGGCGTGGACGTGGCGGCCACCGCCGCGTACAGGGCGCCGTCCACGGCACGCAGATCACCGAGTACGGCGGCCAGGGCCCGCCCGCGCGAACGCGCCGGGCCGGGGCCCGGCGCGAGCGGGCCGCCGGTGTCCCCGTCGGCGTTGGTCGGTTCGGTCATCGGGCTCCTGCTCCGCGGGCGAGGGGGCCGGGCGACGCCCGGGGCCGTCGGTGTACCGCGTGTGCTCCGGCGCCGTACCAGCCTGGTCCGTCTCCGGGCGCTCGGCGCGCCGGCGCAACCCGTCCGGGGGACGACGACGCGTACCTGGCCCCCGGCCACTCACCCCGAGGCCGACACCAGGCCCGTCTCGTAGGCGAGGATGACCAGCTGGACCCGGTCGCGAGCGTCCAGCTTCGCCAGCAGACGGGTCAGATAGGTCTTGGCGGTGGCGACACTGAGGCAGAGGGTGTCGGCGATCTCGGCGTTGGACAGACCCCGGCCGACCAGGGTGAGCACCTCGCGCTCGCGGTCGGTGATGCGGTCCAGCTCGGCACGCCGCGGTGGGGCCGTCCGGGAGCGGCCGGTGAACTCCTTGATCAGGCGCCGGGTGACACTCGGCGCGATCAGTGCGTCCCCGGCGGCGACGACCCGTACGGCGGTGAGGATGTCGTCCAGCGCCATGTCCTTGACGAGGAACCCGGACGCGCCGGCGTGCAGCGCTCCGTACACGTCCTCGTCGTCGTCGAACGTCGTCAGGACCAGGACGCGTGCGGTGCCGGGTCCGGAGGTGATCCGGCGGGTGGCCTCGATGCCGTCCGTGCCGGGCATCCGCAGGTCCATCACCACCACGTCGGGGGCCAGCTCGCCGGTCAGCCGCACCGCCTCGGCACCGTCCGCCGCCTCGCCCACGACCTCCAGGTCGGTGGTCTCGGCCATGACCAGCTGCAACGCGGTGCGGATCAGGGGCTGGTCGTCGGCGAGTACTACACGAATGGTCATCCGGCCGTCGCCCTCGTCTCCGTCTCGGTGTGCGCGTCCGCAGGCAGGGGCAGCCGGGCCGTCACCAGGAACCCGCCGCCGGGGCACGGGCCGGCCCGGAAGTCGCCGCCCAGCAGTGCGGCCCGCTCCCGCATGCCGGCCAGTCCGTAGCCCGTCTCCGTGCCTGCCGCGCCGCCGCTGCCGCGGTCGCGGACCTCGACGGCGAGTTCGTCCTGGCGGTGCTCGACGCTCACCCGGCAGGAGCCGGCCCCGGAGTGGCGTACGACGTTGGTCACCGCCTCCTGCACGATCCGGAACGCCGCCAGGTCGACCTCCGCGGGCAGCGGGCGGGGTGTGCCCCGCCACCGCACCTCCACGCGTACGCCGGCGGCCGTGGTGGTGGCGGCGAGCCGCTCCAGGTCCGCCAGGCCCGCCGCCGGCCGCAGGGCGGACCCGCCCGGGCCGGGCTGCCGCGCACGGTCCCGTTCCCGTTCCCGTTCCTGGTCCGGGTCCCGGACCTGGTCGGCCTGGCGCAGGGCGCCGAGCAGCCGCCGCAGACCGGACAGCGTTTCACGGCCCGTCCGCTCGACCGTGCGCATCGCCTCCTTGGCCGCGTCCGGCCGGGTGTCGACGATCCGGGCGGCGGCACCGGCCTGCAGGGCGATGATGCCGATGCTGTGGGCGACCGTGTCGTGCATCTCCCGGGCGATGCGCAGCCGTTCGGCCGTGACGGCCTGCGCGGCGGCCCGGGCGTAGAGCTCCTCCGTGTGGGCGCGGGCCTGGTGCACGGAGTGGCCGACGAGCCAGGCGACGGCGAGTGTCAGGGCCACGAGCGGCTCGGGCGCGGTACCGGAGTCCGGCCCCGAGACCCACCGCAGGACCGGATAGCAGGCCAGCACCGCCAGCGTGCCGCCGGCCAACGCGAGCGAGGTGCGCCGGGGCCGGACGGCCGCCACATGACCGAGGGCGACGGACACGCCGAGGAACTGGGTCGGCGGGATCTCGTCCTGCCGCCAGGCCAGAGTCGACACGACCGTCCCCGCGACCACCAGCGCGTACGCCACGGTCGTCCGGCGCCGCAGCAGCGCGCAGCCGGCCAGCACGAGGCCGAAGGCCAGGAGCAGCAGCAGCCGGGCCCCCAGCGGCGCCAGGCCGTCGCGCGGATAGCTGAGGGAGTAGCCGGCCCGCGGCGGCATGATGACGTACTCCACGACGGGCGCCACCGCCGCCGTGCACCACACCAGCGCGGTCCACAGCCCCGAAGGCACCCGTTTGAGCAGCGGCAGCGGCGGTGAGACGGACATACGAAGATCGTAGGCGCGTGCCCGCGGCCGGTCATCCGTCCCTGGCTGTACAACCCTGGTCGACACCCGGGGTCCCCGGTTGTCGGCCACGGTCCGACGACGGGGGGCCGGCCCGACGGGCATCGTCGTGACCGTGATCGAAGTCAACGAGCTCACCAAGCGATACGGCGGCACGACGGCCGTGCAGGCGCTGACCTTCAGCGTGCTTCCCGGCCGGGTGACCGGGTTCCTCGGACCCAACGGCGCCGGAAAGAGCACGACGCTGCGGCTGGTCCTGGGACTCCAGGAGCCCACGAGCGGCAGCGTCACCGTCGACGGCCGGCCGTTTCGGGCCCGCCGGCGCGGACTGCGCGACGTCGGCGCCCTGTTGGACGCGCACGACGTGCACGGCGGACGCAGCGCCCACGCGCATCTGTCGGCCCTGGCCCGCGGCAACCGCATCCCGCGCCGCAGGGTGGCGGAGGTCCTGGGGCAGGCGGGGCTCGCCGATGCGGCGGGGCGCCGCATCGGCGGGTTCTCCCTCGGCATGAAGCAACGGCTCGGTATCGCCGCCGCCCTGCTCGGCGACCCGCCGGTCCTGCTCTTCGACGAACCGCTCAACGGCCTCGACCCCGAGGGCGTGAAGTGGGTGCGCGAGCTGTTCCGGCGGCTGGCCGCGGAGGGCCGTACCGTGTTCGTCTCCAGCCACCTGATGTCGGAAATGGAGCACACCGCCGACCAGTTGGTCGTCATCGGCCGGGGCGAGCTGATCGCGGCGGAGTCCCTCGCCGAGTTCGCGGCCCGCGGCACCCGGCCCGCCGTCACGGTGGGCACGCCCTCGGCGCCGGCCCTGGCGGACCTGCTGACGGCCGAGGGAGCGACCGTCCACGTGGAGGGCGACCTGCTGACCGTGACCGGCCTGTCCGCCGCCCGGGTCGGCGACATCGCCCAGCGGCACCGCGTCCCGTTGCACCACCTCGGTGCCAGGTCCGCCTCCCTGGAGGAGGCGTTCATGGAACTCACCGCCGACAGCGTCCAGTACCCCGCGGGAGAAGTCCGATGACCACCACGGCGACATCCGTGCCCGCCACCGCACCACGCCCCCGTTTCCGGGACCTGGCCGCCGCGGAGTGGATCAAGCTCACGTCCCTGCGTTCCACCTGGATCGCGTACGGCGCCACCGCCCTGGCCGTCGTCGGCTTCAACGCGGGCACCGCCTACGACACCTACAGCCACTGGGCGGAACAGGGTGCCGAGGGGCGGGCCGGCTTCGTCCGGGACGGCATTCCCCTGCTGGACGCGTTCACCGCGAACGCGGCGATGGTCATGCTGCTCGCCCTGGGCGTTCTCGGCGCACTGGTGATGGTCGGCGAGTACGCCTCGGGCACGGTGCGTACGACGTTCGCGGCCGTTCCGGACCGCCGCGCGGTGATGGCGGCCAAGGCGGTCGTCGTCGCCCTCGCGGCGACCGTGTTCGGCGGCCTCGTCGCCGCGGTCTCCTTCGTACTGACCCAGGCGATCCTCGACGGCAGGGGCGTGGGCGTGCCGATCGACCACCCCGGCGCCCTGCGGGTCGTGGTCGCCTCCGCGCTGCTCGCCCCCGTGGGCGCCCTCACGGGACTGGCCCTCGGCACCCTCGTGCGGCAGACCGCGGCCACGACGGCCGCGTGCGTGGCGGTCCTGTTGGTGCTGCCGCTCGTCGCCACCGACGGCCGGTACTGGTCGGCCGTCGTCGCGCACGCCCTGCCGTTCGAGGCGTGGAACCGGCTGGTCACCGTCGCCCCCGCCCCGACCGACTTCCCGTGGACCACGGGCGGCGCCTGGACCGTCTACGGAGTCTGGGCCCTGGCGGCTGCCGCGCTGGCCGTCGTCGGCACCCACCGGCGTGACCTGTGAGCGGCCGGAAACGCCGGTGAGCCGTCGGCCGCCCGGTGGGGGACGGCCGACGGTTCACCGGAGGGGTACCTGGTCAGCTCGCGGCCGTGAAACCGCGCAGGCGCAGGGAGTTGCCGACGACGAAGACGGAGGAGAAGGCCATGGCGGCTCCGGCGATCATCGGGTTGAGGAGCCCGGCGGCGGCGAGCGGGAGTGCGGCGATGTTGTAGGCGAACGCCCAGAACAGGTTGGACTTGATGGTTCCCAGGGTCTTGCGGGCCAGGCGGATGGCGTCGGCGGCGGTGCGCAGGTCGCCGCGGACCAGGGTGAGGTCGCCGGCCTCGATGGCGGCGTCGGTGCCGGTGCCCATGGCCAGTCCCAGGTCGGCCTGGGCGAGGGCGGCGGCGTCGTTGACGCCGTCACCGACCATCGCCACCGAACGGCCCTGGGCCTGCAGGCGCTTGACGACGTCGACCTTGTCCTGTGGCATGACCTCGGCGATGACCTGGTCGATGCCGACTTCCTCGGCCACCGCCTCGGCGACGGCCTGGTTGTCGCCGGTCAGCAGGATCGGGGTCAGTCCCAGGGCACGCAGCCGGCTGACGGCTTCGGCACTGGTGTGCTTGACGGCGTCGGCGACCTCGAGGACCGCCCGGGCCTCGCCGTCCCAGGCGACGGCGATCGCGGTCCGGCCGGCCGTCTCCGCGTCCGCCTTGGCCCGGGCCAGGTCCGCCGGAAGGTCCATGGCCCACTCGGCGAGCAGCTGCTCGCGGCCGACGAGGACGGCGTGCCCCTCGACGATCCCCTGCACGCCCAGTCCGGGAACGTTGGCGAAGTCCTCCGGGACGGGCAGTATGCCGACGCGGTCGGCCGCTCCCGCCGCCACCGCCTGGGCGATCGGGTGCTCGGAGGAGTGCTCCAGGGCGCCGGCCAGTCGCAGGACTTCGGTCTCGTCGGTGCCGTCGGCGGTGTGCACGGCGAGCAGGGTCATGCGGCCGGTGGTGACGGTGCCGGTCTTGTCGAGGACGATGGTGTCGGCCTTGCGGGTGGACTCCAGAACCTCGGGGCCCTTGATGAGGATGCCGAGCTGGGCGCCGCGCCCGGTGCCGACCATCAGCGCGGTCGGTGTGGCGAGGCCCAGCGCGCAGGGGCAGGCGATGATCAGTACGGCGACGGCGGCGGTGAACGCGGCGGTCAGCCCGGCGCCGTTGCCCAGCCAGAACCCGAGGGTGCCCAGGGCCAGGGCGATGACGACGGGGACGAAGATCCCGGAGATGCGGTCGGCGAGCCGCTGGGCGGCGGCCTTGCCGTTCTGCGCGTCCTCGACCAGCTTCGCCATCCGCGCGAGCTGCGTGTCCGCGCCGACCCGGGTGGCCTCGACCACCAGACGGCCACCCGCGTTCAACGTGGCGCCGGTGACCGGGTCTCCCACGCCGACCTCGACGGGCACCGACTCGCCGGTGAGCATGGAGGCGTCCACCGCGGAGGTGCCCTCGACGACCGTGCCGTCGGTGGCGATCTTCTCGCCGGGGCGGACCAGGAAGCGGTCGCCGACCGCCAGTTCCGCGGTGGGGATCGTGCGTTCCCCGCCGTCCGGGGTCAGTACGGTGACGTCCTTGGCGCCCAGCTGGAGCAGGGCGCGCAGCGCGGCGCCGGCCTTGCGCTTGGAGCGGGCCTCGAAGTAGCGGCCGGCGAGGATGAAGGCGGTCACTCCGGCGGCGGCCTCCAGGTAGATGTTCCCGGCGCCGTCGGTGCGGGCGATGGTGAGCTCGAAGGGGTGGGTCATGCCGGGGGTGCCGGCGGTGCCGAAGAACAGCGCCCACAGCGACCAGAGGAACGCGGCCGACGTACCGACCGAGATCAGCGTGTCCATGGTGGCCGCGCCGTGCCGGGCGTTGGTGAGCGCGGCCCTGTGGAAGGGCCAGGCGGCGTAGGTCACGACGGGCGCCGCCAGGGTCAGCGACAGCCACTGCCAGTACTCGAACTGCAGCGCCGGCACCATCGCCATCGCGATGACCGGGACGGCCAGCACCACGGCGGTGACCAGCCGCTCCCGCAGCGGCCGCAGTTCGTCGGCGGGCTCGGCGCTCTCCGCGCCGGGTGCGGGCTCGGTGCGCGCCGGCTCGGGCGCGCGGGCGGTGTAGCCGGTCGCCTCCACCGTGGCGATCAGTTCCGGGACGGACACGTCACCGGAGTAGTGGACCTTGGCCTTCTCCGTCGCGTAGTTGACGGTGGCGGTGACCCCGTCCATCCGGTTGAGCTTCTTCTCGATCCGGGCGGCGCACGAGGCACAGGTCATGCCGCCGATGGCGAGTTCGACCTCGGCCGGTGCGCTGGTCGTACTGGTGGTCATGGCTGCTCCTGACGCGGGTTCGTCGGCCGGGACCCGGCGCGCGGGTCCCGGCGGTGCGGCGGGGAAGGGCGGGTGGGTCAGACGCGGCCGGTCAGCTCGTAGCCGGCCTCGTCGACGGCCTCGGCGATCACGGCGTCGTCCGGCTCGGCGGGCCCGGTGACGGTGACCCGGCCGGTCTCGACCTGGACGTCGACACCGGTGACGCCGTCCAGCTCACCGATCACCCGGGTGAGGGTCGCCTTGCAGTGACCGCAGCTCATCCCGGCGACGGCGTAGGTGGTGCTGACGGGCTGGGTGGCGGCGGTGGTGACGGTCGAAGCCATGGCTTCCTCCGGAATCTCGTCGTATACGGGGCGGGGGTATCCCTGCCGAGTCCATGTATACCCCCCAGGGGTAGGTGGCGCAACTCCCTCGCCCTCTTTGACTAAGTACCCCCCGGGGGTATGGTGAGGTGCGTGAAGAGGCCTCCGTGCGAGCCGGAGACCCGGAATTCGAGGAGACGAAGCGTCATGCACACCGGACTGAGGATCACCGCGTTCGCCGCCGCGCTGGCCGCCACCTTCGGCACCGCCTACGGCGTGGGCAGGGGAGTGGACCCGGTCGTCGCGGAGAGTGCGCCCGCGCCCCACGACGGGCACGGCGAGGCGTCCGCGCAACCCGAGGAGGCCCGGGAAGGGGTCGGCGGCGAGGGGCACGGGGCCACCCCGCCCGGTGGGCTGCAGATCTCCGAGAACGGCTACACCCTCGACCTCGCCACCCCGCGCGTCACCGCCGACCGGCGCACCGAACTGCGTTTCACCGTCCGGGACGGCGACGGCGAGGCCGTCACCGCGTACCAGCGCGAGCACGGCAAGGAACTCCACCTCATCCTGGCCTCACGCGACCTGGTCACCTACCGGCACCTGCACCCCACCCGCGCCGCCGACGGCACCTGGAGCACCCCCGTCGACCTGCCCCGCGCGGGCGGATACCGCGTCTTCGCCGACTTCACCCCGGCGAAGAAGAACGCGGAGAACCTCACTCTCGGTGCCGACCTCGCCGCCTCCGGCCGCTACCATCCCGCACACCTGCCGGCCCCGAACGGCACCGCCCGCGTCGACGGCTACCGGGTCGACCTCGCCGGCTCCCTGCGCCCCGGCAGGGAGAGCGAGCTGAAGGTGAAGGTCTCCCGCGACGGCGAACCCGTCACCGACCTCCAGCCCTACCTCGGCGCCTACGGTCACCTGGTCGCCCTGCGCTCCGGCGACCTCGCCCACCTCCACGTCCACCCGAACGGCGAACCCGGCGACGGCACGACCGAGCCCGGCCCGGAGATCTCCTTCACGGCCGGCGCGCCCAGTGCCGGTACGTACCGCCTCTTCCTGGACTTCCAGCACCGGGGCAAGGTCCACACCGCGGCGTTCACCGTACGGGCCGGATCGGCGCCCGGCGCGCAGGACTCCGCCTCGACCGCGCCGAGTCCCGCGACGGAGCACACCGACGGCCAGGACGCCGACGGTCACGGGCACTGACGGTCGCGGGGGCCGAGGCCGTGGTCGTGGCCGGACCGTCCTGGCACCGCAACCGTTGCGGCAGTACTAGGCCGTCACGACCCGGACCCCCGCTTCCTCGAACCGCCGCACCAGTTCCGGGTCGGCCGCACCGTCCGTGACCAGTGTGTCCACCGTTTCGGCCGCGCAGATCCGGGCGAACGCCCGCCGGCCCAGCTTGCTGGAGTCGGCCGCCACGACCACGCGCTCGGCGCGCTCGCACAGCAGCCGGTTGATCGCGGCCTCCGCCTCGTCGTGGGCCGCGGCACCGTGCGCGACGTCGAAGGCGACGACGCCCAGCACCGCGACGTCGAGTGTCACCTGCCCCAGCACCCCGTCCGCGAGCGGTCCGATCAGCTCGTACGACTGGGCCCGGGCCACTCCACCGGTCACCACGATCTTGAACTGCGGCCGCACGGCCAGCTCGTTGGCGATGTTGAGCGCGTTGGTGACCACGGTCAGCGCGGGGGAGCCGGAGGCCAGGTCGGCGCGGACCGCCAGGGCACGCGCCACCTCGGTCGTGGTCGTGCCCCCGGTCAGCCCCACCGCCTCGCCGGGTGCCACCAGGGCGGCGACGGCCTGCGCGACGCGCTGCTTCTCCGAGGCGCGGCGGGCCGTCTTGTAGCGCAGCGGCAGTTCGTACGAGACCCCGTGGACGACCGCGCCACCGCGCGTGCGCACGAGCATCTGCTGTTCGGCGAGCCGGTCGAAGTCGCGGCGGATCGTCGCGGCCGAGACCTCCAGCTCGGTCGCCGCCTCCTCGACGTCCAGCCGGCCGCGCTCCACGAGCAGCTCCAGCAGCGCCTTCCAGCGGGCGTCGCGCGACATCCGCGCCTCCGTTCCTCGATCTCCCGCCGACCCTAGCGCACCTCCCTTCCTCCTTGGATTGCTTGATTCTGCTCGAAAGCTCGCTATATCTTGCAGGAACAATCAGGTCAGCCTCAGTGATCGGGGAGTGTGCGGCATGACGTATGTCGAGGACGAGCTCAGCAGCCAGCCCGAGTGCTGGACACGGGCCGCCGAGGAGGCGGCACGGCACACGGCGGCGCTGCCCGCGGCGGGGGAGCGGGTGGCGATCGTCGGCTGCGGCACCTCGTACTTCATGGCCCAGTCGGCGGCGGCACTGCGCGAGGACGCGGGCCGGGGCGAGACGGACGCCTTCGCCGCCTCCGAGTTCCCGCGGGGCCGCGCGTACGACCGTGTCGTCGCCCTCACCCGCTCCGGCACCACCACCGAAGTACTGGAACTGCTCGCGGCGTTGAGCGGCCACACCCGCACGGTCGCGCTCACCGCCGACCCGGACACGCCCGTCATGGCCGCCGCCGACGACGTGGTGCTCCTCGGCTTCGCCGACGAACGGTCGGTCGTGCAGACCCGGTTCGCGACCACCGCCCTCACCCTGCTCCGCGCCCACCTGGGCCTGCACACCGACGCCGTCGTCGCCGACGCCCGCACCGCTCTCGCGGCCGAGCTGCCCGAAGGGCTCGTCGGGTGCACCGAGTTCACCTTCCTCGGCCGGGGCTGGACCGTCGGACTCGCCAACGAAGCCGGCCTGAAGATGCGCGAGGCCTCCCTGTCCTGGACCGAGGCATACCCGGCCATGGAGTACCGGCACGGCCCCCTCAGCATCAGCACCGCCGGCACGGCCACCTGGATGTTCGGCGAGGCCCCCGACGGACTGGCCGACCAGGTCCGGGACACCGGCGCGCTGTGGGTGCCCGGTGAGCTCGACCCGCTCGCCGAGCTGGTCCGTGCGCAGCGCCTCGCCGTCGCCGTCGCCGCCGCCCGCGGCCTCGACCCGGACCGGCCCCGTCACCTCACCCGCTCGGTGATCCTCGCCCCCTGATGCCCTCTGACGTCCCTTGATGCCCTCTGGCGTCCCCTGACGCCCCTTGACGCCTCCGACACCCGGGCTCCGACGCCCGGGAAGGGAGAGACCGTGCCCCTCGCCAGCACCGGCGACCTGATCGGCCGCGCCGCGGCCGCACGCACCGCCGTCGCCGCTTTCAACGTCATCACCCTGGAGCACGTCGAGGCCGTCGTCACCGGCGCCGAGTCCGTGCACACGCCCGTCGTCCTCCAGGTCAGCGAGAACGCCGTGAAGTACCGCTACGGCCGGCTGCTGCCCCTGGCCCGCGCGGCCGTCACCGCCGCCGAGGGCGCCGTCGTGCCCGTCGCCCTGCACCTCGACCACGTCCGGAGCGACGGCCTGCTGCGCCAGGCCGCGGACGCCGGCTTCAGCTCCGTGATGTACGACGCCTCCCGGCTGCCGTACGCGGAGAATCTCGCGGCGACCCGGGCCGCCGCCGACTGGGCGCGCGCCCAGGGCCTGTGGATCGAGGCCGAGTTGGGGGAGGTCGGCGGCAAGGACGGCGCACCGCCGCTCGACGCCCACGCGCCCGGAGCCCGCACCGACCCCGTCGAGGCGCATGCCTTCGTAGCCGACTCCGGCGTGGACGCCCTGGCGGTCGCCGTCGGCAGCTCCCACGCCATGACCACCCGCACCGCCACCCTCGACCACGACCTGATCAAGGAGCTGTCGGGCGCGCTGGACGTGCCCCTCGTCCTGCACGGCTCCTCCGGAGTCCCGGACGGCGAACTCGCCGCGGCCGTCGCCGGCGGCATCTCCAAGGTCAACGTCGGCACCGCGCTCAACCTCGCCATGACCGGCGCGATCAGGGAGTTCCTCGCCGCACACCCCGAAGCGGTCGATTCCCGCGGTTACCTCACCGCCGGACGGCAGGCCATGGCGCGTGCGGTGGCGACGATCATCCAGGCGGTGGCCCGGACGGCCACCTGACGGCGACTACTTCCTGACGGCCTTCAGCACCACGAACTTCCGGTCACTCGCCACCAGCTCACTGTTCCCGAACAGGCGCCGCAGCTTGACGTGGTAACCCAGGTGCCGGTTGCCGACCACCCACAGCTCGCCGCCGGGGCGCAGCACGCGCCGCGCCCCGGTGAACATCCGCCACGCCGTGGCGTCGGTCGTCGCCTGGTGGGAGTGGAACGGCGGGTTGTTGAGCACCAGGTCGACGCTGCCGTCCGGCACCCCGGTCAGCCCGTCACCGACCCGGAACTCCGCCCGCCCCGCCGCGCCGTTCGCCTTGTACGTCGCCTCCGCGGAGGCGACGGCCTGGAAGGACTCGTCGGTGAACAGCACCTCGGCCGCGGGATCGGCCAGCGCCACCGCCGTACCGACCACACCGTTGCCGCAGCCCAGGTCCACCACCCGCCGGGCACCGCCGGTCTCCGGCAGATGCTGGAGGAAGAACCGGGTGCCTATGTCGAGCCGGTCGGCGCAGAACACACCGGCGTGGTTGACGACGGACCGGCCGGAGAGCGGCCCGACGTCGTCGGGGAGCCGGTAGCCGAGCGGCCAGGGGTTGGCGGGGCGCCTCAGCGAGGGATCCGGTGCGGCGAAGATGAGCCGGGCCTTCTTCTCCGCCAGCGAGGTCCGGGTCGGCCCGACGATCCGCTCGAACAGCCTGAGCGTCGAGGTGTGGATCTCCTTGACCATGCCCGTGCCGACGACGACCGTGCCCTCGTGCAGCGCGGGCGCCAGCCGCAGCAGCTGGTCCTCCAGCAGTGCCAGGCTCTTCGGCACCCGCACCAGCAGGACGTCGACGCGGTCCGGCGGCGGGTCCTGCGTGGTGAGCAGTCGTACGGAGTCCGGCTCCACGCCGCTTCGCTCCAGGTTCGCGCGCGTCGCCTCCCGGGTGAGGTGGGAATCGGTGATCTGCACCGGCCGGTGTGCCGCCAGCGCCGTCACCAGCGCGCCCCAGCGGTCCCCGAGGACCACGACCGTGCCCGTGAGCGGGACCTCCTGATCCGCGAGGTGCCCGAGCAGATACTCGTCGGAGGCGTCCCAGGCGCGGAGCCGGTCGCGCGGATCCTCGGGGAAGCGGGCCAGCACGTGCTCGCCCCATGGAGTCGTCATACGGTCGTCGCGGTCGTTCATCGTGCCTCCAGGCTAGCCGAGCCGCAGCTCAGACCGTGCCGGACGGCGGTGCGGGGGCGGGCAGGCGCGAGGGGACGAGGGAGGGGCGGGCGCGAGGGAAGGGCGCCGCGGGCAGGATGGGACACATGGACGCCGAGCTGTTCCCCAGGACCCGTACCGAGACCGCGCCCGGCGCCGTCCACGTACCGGACTGGCTGGACCCGCAGCGGCAGCGCGAGCTGCTGCACGCCTGCCGCGAGTGGGCCCGCCCGCCGGCGGGACTGCGCACGGTGCGCACCCCCGGCGGCGGCACGATGACCGCCCGGCAGGTCTGCCTCGGCTGGCACTGGTACCCGTACGCATACGCCCGCACCGTCGTCGACGGCGACGGCACCCCCGTGAAGGCCTTCCCGGACTGGCTCGGCGACCTCGGCCGCCGGGCGGTGAGCGACGCGCTGGGGGCCGACGCGGTGGCGGACGCGCCGTACGACATCGCGCTGATCAACTTCTACGGCTCCGACGCCCGCATGGGCATGCACCGCGACGCCGACGAGAGGTCCGACGCGCCCGTGGTGTCCCTGAGCCTCGGCGACACCTGCGTCTTCCGCTTCGGGAACCCGGGGACGCGGACCCGCCCCTACACCGACGTCGAGCTGCGCAGCGGCGACCTGTTCGTCTTCGGCGGGCCGTCCCGGCTCGCGTACCACGGGGTGCCCCGGGTGCACGCGGGCACCGCACCGCCCGAGTTGGGGCTCACCGGGCGGCTGAACATCACGCTCCGGGTCAGCGGCCTCTAGGCACCCCGTACCCGCGGATCATGGGAGACTCCCCCTCATGAGCGGCAAGGCGGACCCCCGGGCGTCGGGGGAAGGGACCACCTCGAGGACGCGGCTGGACCGGGGGCGCGGCGCGCTCGGACCCGCGTTGGAGCTCGTGCACACCGGACGCGCCCCCACCCGGGCCGTGCTCACCGCCGAACTCGGCGTGACCCGGGCCACGGCCGGCGCGGTCGCCGCCGAACTGGAGGCGCTCGGCCTGATCCGGGTCGACGCCCGTCCCGCCGCGGCGGCCGGCTCGCAGGGCCGCCCCTCGCACCGCCTCGCGGTCGCCGAGGACGGGCCCGTCGCCCTCGCCGCCCAGATCCACGCCGACGGATTCCGCGCCGCCCTGGTCGGGCTCGGCGGCCGGATCGTCGCCACCGCGCCCGGCTGCGAGGTCGTCGACGCCGATCCGGCGAAGGTCCTCGGCTCCGTCGTGGAGGCGGGTGCGGAACTCCTGAGGGAGACCGGGCGCCGCTGCGTCGGCGCGGGACTCGCCGTACCGTCCGCCGTCGCCGAACCGGAGGGGCTGGCCCTGAACCCGCTCCACCTGGCCTGGCCGGCGGGCGCGCCCGTGCGGCGGATCTTCGCCGAGCAGGTGCGCGCCGCCGGTATCGACGGCCCCGCGTTCGCCGCGAACGACGTCAACCTCGCCGCGCTCGCCGAGCACCGGCACGGCGCCGGACGCGGCGCCCGCGACCTGCTGTGCGTGGCCACCGGCCACCGCGGCGTCGGCGGCGCGCTGGTCCTCGACGGCCGCCTGCACATGGGCAGTTCGGGACTCGCCCTGGAGGTCGGCCACCTCACCGTCAACCCCGAGGGCCGACCCTGCTACTGCGGCGGCCACGGCTGCCTGGACGTGGAGACCGACCCACTGGCCTTCCTCACGGCGGCAGGCCGCGAGCCCGGCCCCGAGGTGTCACTGCTCCAGCAGTCCAACGACCTGATCCGCGGCCACTACGCCGACCCGGCCGTCCGCACGGCCACCGAGACCCTCATCGACCGC
Source organism: Streptomyces sp. NPDC037271 (assembly GCF_055603605.1). NCBI lineage: Bacteria > Bacillati > Actinomycetota > Actinomycetes > Kitasatosporales > Streptomycetaceae > Streptomyces > Streptomyces sp. NPDC037271. The sequence goes on along the minus strand of NZ_JBVJVN010000003.1, from coordinate 473 downwards.
CTCGGTCTGGGACTCGCCGGCCTCGTCAACATCCTCAACCCCGACCGCATCGTGCTCGGGGGACTCCACCGCGCACTCCTCGACGCCGACCCCGAGCGCCTGCGCGCGGTCGTCGCCGACCGCAGCCTGTGGGGCCAGAGCGGCGGCGTACCCATCCTGCCGTGCGGCCTGGACCACAACAGCCTGGTCGGCGCGGCCGAACTGGCCTGGCAGCCGGTCCTGGACGATCCGCTGGGGGCGCTGGTTTAGGGGGTGTCTTCGGGGCTTGCCGGGGGCGCGGGTTTCTGGCACGCGCCCCCCCACTGCCTGAAGGCCGTGGGCGGTGCCCCCAGCGGCGTTGTCGTCGGTTGCCAGGGCTCCGCCCTGTCTCCCTCCTCCACCGTTCCTAATCAGTGAGCAGGAGTGAGTCTTGGACTCGTACCTGGTCACTGCGGACACCCCGAACGGTTTTGGGTGCCCTGGTTGCCCGCGTA